>JACQTX010000148.1 GCA_016210585.1 Chloroflexota bacterium | reverse complement strand
TGACTAAGGACTGGAACGAGCTAACAAGAATGACCCAGGGTAAACCCATAACGGTCGAACGCGTCCGTCTGGCGGATAGCGATATCGCTATCGAGGGCAGCTTTACGCTGCCGCCTCTGGCCAACCTCTCCGCCGAGGACCAGGTCTTTGTGATGGCCTTTGTCCGCTGTCACGGCTCCATCAAGGACATGGAAGAGATGTTCGGTATAAGCTATCCCACCGTGAAAAACCGGATCAACCGCATAGCCCGGCAGCTCGAGTTAGTCGAGATTGTCAAGCCCTACCCCGAGGAAGAGGTGATTGGCGAGCTTGAGCGCGGCGAAATCTCCGCCGCAGAGGCTATAAGGAGGTTATCGAAATGAAGCGACCGCCCATGTTGATGCGGGTGAAAATTCAAGGCGAGGATAGCAGATTCGGCTTGTGGCTGCCGCTATTTCTCCTCTGGCCACTGGTGCTGGTGTTTTTGCTTATCCTCTCGCCTCTGATACTGGTGGCCGTCCTTATTCTCTGGCCGAGCGGCTGGGGAAAGTGGGCGCTGCTCGTCCTAAGGGCCGCCTTCGAGGTGTTCTGCTCGATGCGTGGCCTTCAGGTTGATATTTGTGACCGTCACCAAGTCGTATATATTTCCGTAGTCTAGATTATTAAAAGGAGGATAGTCCCATGTCTGAAAACCAAAAGAGAATACTGGAGATGCTAGCCAACAAAAGGATAAGCGTTGATGAAGCCTATCGCCTGCTCAATGTGCTGGAATCCGAAAAGAGCGAGCCGGAAGGGACTCTGAAAGCCGAGACAGTGGCCAAAGCCAAGCCCAAATACCTGCGCGTCACCGTGCTGCCTGACCCGGCAAATGAGCCTGGCCAGAAGGTGGACCGTGTCAATGTGCGCGTGCCCATGTCGCTGATACGGGCTGGCATCAAGCTGACTTCCCTGATACCGCCTGAGGCCAGAGAAAAAGTAAACGGTGCTTTGCGGGAGAAGGGTCTGGACTTCGACGTGCGCAATCTTAAACCGGAAGACATTGAGGGGCTTATCGAGGCCCTAAGCGACCTTGAAGTGGATGTGGTAAGTGCCCAGGGAGAAAAGGTCAAGGTTTACGCCGAATAAGCGGGGCCGAAAAGGATGCCTCAAAGAACTGGGTGCCAGTCTCGATATGTCAGCGTTGCAGTCGCGTAATGCTATTCCAGCGAAAGCTGGGGCGAGAAAGGCAGCGGAGTTCGGACGAGACAACCGTCAGAGTGCTCTGACAGACACACGAATGGGAGCTAGCGGGAATGACCGATGATTTCGGCGTGGACGCCCGCGGACAGCAGATTGGCGATGTACTGGTTAAGACTTACGCCTTGCCGCTTGGCGGCGGCGGCGAGCTCACGGTGCAGGCTGCGTGTGACCCTGACCAGGATCTTACCCTTATATTCATCTAGCTCCCTCGGCAGAGGGATTTCCAGGCCAGTCTCGTATGCGGTCGTGAGCCAGCTACGCTTGGCATCCTCAGCCATTTCCAGTAGCTCTGCCACAGTGTCTGCCTGCGTCAGACAGCCGGGCAGGTCCTCAAATTCAGCGACACCACCGCCATCCGCATCACGGTGAATGGTAACGGGATATTCCAGAGATAGATAGTATACAAGACTTCTTCTGTCTTCGCTCTTCATACCACACCTCCAATCGCAGCAATTCGTTGATTCGCTGCAGGTACACTTTCCTCACACGGCGCCCTTTGTATGTAGGCACGGTGATTGAGATTAGCGAATGACAAAATGGTATGCATGCTAGCAGAGAAATCCCAAACCCGGTAATGGTTCAATCAAGGCTACCCAACTCTTCTATATCATACGTTCGACCGAGCCTCATGCCATATCCGCACAACCATGACCAGGCATTATAGTATTCATAGGGGTATAAATAATCGTATCTGCAAACCACTCTTTCATGCGAATCCGTCCGCCAATTCACAAACAATTCACTACATGCCACTTCTCAAACCTGTCAATTATCCCGTCAGGTATGGCCGACGAACAAACCACCGGAAGCCCTAACACTTTTTTGATCTTTCTAACTAATTCTCCTTGGCTTATCTCATAGATTTGTGTCTCGAAAATTAATGCAAATCCCCCATGGTCGTATATCATTTTATTATATGTTTTAGGCGAATATCTCATAATGAATAGCGGCCTAACTCCAAAAAAAGAACACATCTTCAATTTCACCTGCATTTCCTCTTTCTCTATATATCCTAGCGTATTCTTAATCTCGCATCCATAATCTACACCATCTCTCTTAAATACGAAGTCTAAGTCATGACCCGTTTTCACCCATTTCTTACCGTTGTAGTCCCTCACCTTTGACGCGACCGGCATGAAACCTCGCAACGCCAACGCCTTACAAAACAAGTCTTCCGCTCTATGCCCACAACTACGTGTTATATGGTCTTGCGAATATTCTTCGACCACTTCCTCTAGCTTTTTAACTTGCCTGACCGGATACCTGTTTGACCTGTGTATGAAATAGCGTGTTGAAGTACCTTTTTCTCTGTCAACCCTATAGTCTTTCAAGTACCCGGTCTTATACAACCCGATTATTGCATTATTAGTTACCCAGTGAAAATACCTTTTCTCAAGCATCACCTGTAGCTGCCTTATATAGTAGACACTCTCTCTGTCCTTCTGGTAGAGTCCCTTTATCTCCTTCTGGGCATCAACAAAAAAGTGGTCAGGCGTAGGAGGGGCCTCATAGTCCTCAGACGCTTCACGGAACTCATCCTCGTCCATCAGCACTTTACCTCGCAATAAACTGCACTTCTCTCCTCAATGAATAGAAGGGGATAGGTTCACACTAATTATTCCCTCTGGCACTGCGGGCAGAAATACGTACCCCTACCGCGCACCTTGATGTAGCTAAGCGTGGTGCCGCAGACCGGACAGTTTTCGCCGCGCCGGTGGGCGACCTTGAACTCCTCGTGGGCATGACCGGCATCGCCGCTGGGACGGTAGTAGTTGACGATACTGGCACCTTTGTTTTTGATGCCTTCCATTAGCACCTCTCGAATA
This sequence comes from Chloroflexota bacterium, assembly GCA_016210585.1. GTDB lineage: Bacteria > Chloroflexota > Dehalococcoidia > Dehalococcoidales > JAFGLR01 > JACQTX01. Next base: position 8,075 of record JACQTX010000148.1, on the reverse strand, counting down.
GCCTGGTGCAGTTGTCTTACCTCATCCGCCGTCAGGCTGGCCCCCGGTCGCAAGGGGTAAATCCCCGCCGCAAAGAGGGCTTCATCGGCATACAGGTTGCCGATGCCCGCTATGAGGTCCTGGTCAAGCAGCAAGGCTTTAACAGGGGCTTTGCGTCCCTGCAGCAGACCGGCCAGCCGCTCAGGGGTGAAGTCCTCTTCAAACGGCTCCGGCCCCAGCTTGCCGAAAGCCTCTGCGGGCTCGTTCACCAGCCACAGGCGGCCAAACTTGCGCGGGTCGCGGAAGAAGATGTTGTTGCCATTGTCCAGCCAGAGGATGGCACGGGTATATGCGGGCGGTTCGGTGGAGGCTGTCGCCAGCAGCAGCGAGCCGCTCATTTTCAGATGCAGGACCAGGAGCTTTTCACTGTTTTTCAGGCTGAAGAGCAGGTACTTGCCGCGCCGTGCTATCCCGGTTACTTCCTGCCCTACCAGGTGGCGGCGGAACTCGTTCGCTGACGGCTGGCGCACGATCTTGTCCCACAAGATGGTAACGGCCAGGATACGCTCCCCGATGACATGGGGCGCTAGCTCATTTTTTATTGTTTCGACTTCAGGTAGCTCTGGCATATTTGCTCATTCCTTTTCTGTCACTGCGAGACCATTCCGCCGCAGGCGAAAGGCGTGGCAGTCTCATCAGCACTCATACGGCAAAATGCGAAGGAAATTCACAGTGCCGAACCGCATGAGATTGCTTCGGCTCCGCCTTCGGCGGATGCGCTCGCAATGTTACCCGATGAATCCCTACTCCATCTCCCCCCAGTTCTGGCCACTCTTGATATCCACCTTGACGTGGACGTCAAGCTTGATGGCCGTGGACATTATCTCCGGCACAATCCGGCGCATGACCTCGGTTTCCGCTTCCGGCACCTCGAAGATAAGCTCATCGTGCACCTGGAGCAGCATTTTGCTCTGAAGCCGCCTTTGCCGCATCTCCCGGTAGAGGTTAATCATGGCCACCTTGACAATATCGGCGGAGGTACCCTGGACGGGCATATTGATAGCCATACGCTCGGCGGCCTCCCGCACCTGGCGGTTGGCATGGTTGATTTCCGGGATGTAGCGGCGGCGGCCCAGAATGGTCTGGACATAGCCCTCTTTTCTGGCCTGCGCTTTAGTGGCCTCAATATACCGGCTGACGCCGGGATGCTTTTCAAAGTAGGCGGCGATGAAGCGGGCGGCCTCCTCGCGGGATAGCTCGGTGGCCTGCTCCAGGCCAAACTCGCTCATCCCGTAGATGACGCCGAAGTTGACGGTCTTGGCCAGGCGGCGCATATCGGGTGTTACCTTGCCCGTCTCCACGCCGAAAAGCTGTGCCGCCGTGGCGGCGTGAATATCCTCGCCGCGGTGGAAAGCCTCCAGCAGGCTTTCATCCTGGGACAGGTGGGCCAGCACACGCAGGTCAATCTGGGAGTAGTCCCCGGCCAGCAGGCAGGTGCCGGGCGGGGCGATAAAGGCCCGCCGTATCTCTCGACCAAGCTCGCCGCGGACGGGAATGTTCTGGAGGTTGGGGTCGCTCGAGGAAAGCCGGCCGGTGGCCGTCCGGGTCTGGTTGAAGCTGGTGTGGAGGCGCCCTGTCTTCGGGTTAAGCAGGACAGGCAGGGCGTCCACGTAGGTTGATTTCAGCTTGGCTAGCTGGCGGTAGTCCAGGACAAGAGCAATCACCGGGTGAGTGCCACGCAGCTCCTCGAGGACACCCGCCTCGGTAGAGTAGCCGCCCCTGGTCTTGCGTGGCTTGGGCAGCTTCAGGTCCTCATAGAGGACGGCGCTGAGCTGCTGGGACGAGTTAATGTTAAACTGGTGTCCTACGGCATTGTAGGTTTCCGTCTCCAGCCGCCTTAAGTCCTCGCCGAGCCGCCCGGACAGATCCCGCAGCAGGGCCGTATCCAGAGCAATGCCGTTGCGCTGCATCTCGATGAGCACAGGCACCAGGGGCATCTCGACCTCGGCGAACAAGCGCCACAGGTCTTTGGCCCGCAGCTCTTTCTCTAACAGTGTGGCCAGTTGGCCTGTCATGTCAGCATCAGCACAGGCGTAGTCCGCCGCCTGCCTTATGTCCACCTTAGACATGGGAATCTGTTTCGCACCGGTGCCGATAAGGTCGGTGATGGGGGTCATCTCGATATCCAGCTTGCCGAAGGCCAGGGCTTTCAGGCCCAATGCCTTTTCCCCCAGGAGATAGGCGGCCACCATGGTATCGAAGGCGAGGTTGCTGACACTAAGGCCGTATTCGCCGAGGACGGTCATATCGAAGTTGCCGTTGTGCCCGGTCTTGGCTATAGCTGGATTTTCCAGAACGGGCTTGAGCCGAGCAATAACCCCGGCGAGCGGTAGCTGCTCAGGCTGGGCCAGGCCGGTATGACCGACAGGAACATAGCAGGCCTCGCCCTGGGTGATGGATAGTGAGATGCCCACGAGTTGTGTCTGCATGGCATCAAGGCCGGCGGTCTCAATATCGAAGGCGAAAGACCCGGCTGCCGTCAGACGGCTGACAAGCTCATCGAGAGCTGCTGCGGTATTGATGATGTGACAGACGGTGCCCGGCGCCTTGACCTTGACAGGGTGGTGCGGGACTTCCGCCTCGGTCTGCATCTCCGGCAGCTTATTCAGCAGGCTGAAGAACTCCAGCTCACGGAAAAGCTCCGTTACGGTATCACGGTCGTAGTGGCTGACCCGGCAGTCCTCCGACTCAAGGGTGACCGGGGCGCTGGTGACGATGGTAGCCAGCAGCTTGCCCTGCCGCGCCTGGGCCTCGTTCTCCCGCAAGATCTGCTGGAGCTTGGGCGGCGTGACCTCATCAATATGGGCGTAAATTTCCTCAATTGGGCCGAATTTCTGAATGAGGCTGACGGCCGTCTTCTCGCCAATACCGGAGACGCCGGGAATGTTATCCGATGGGTCACCTTTGAGCGCCTTGAAGTCGGCGATATGCTCCGGCTCGATGCCGTATTTCTCGGCCACAGCCGCCTCATCGTAGAGAGTGGTATTGCTAAAGCCGCCTCTGGGCTTAGGGTAGAGCACCTTGACACGTGGGGATACAAGTTGCATGGTATCAGCGTCACCGCTGACAATGACCGCATCCATGCCTTGTTCGCTGGCCTGTTTCGCCAGGGTGCCCAGGACGTCATCGGCCTCGTAGCCATCAAGCTCGTAGATGGGCATGTGGAAGGCCTCGACGAGCTGCCGCACCCGGCCAAACTGATTGACCAGCTCCTCTGGTGTCTTAGGTCTCTGCGCCTTGTATTGCTCAAAGAGCTGGTGCCGGAAGGTGGGCGCCGCCTTGTCAAAGGCGATGGCGTAGTGGGTGGGCTTCAGGTCGTTGAGGGCCTTCATCAGCATCATGGCGAAGCCATAGACGGCGCTGACAGTCTCACCCGTCTTGCTGACGGTTAGAGTGGGCAAAGCATGGAAGGCACGATGGATGATGGCATTGCCATCAAAGAGCACCAGGAGCGGCTTCTTCACGCTACTAATTATAGCATAGAGTAAGAGAGGGAAAACCCCTGAGCCTGGCGAACCTTAAACCCCGGATTTGTATTCACACCAGTCACCCATGGGTTCTACTGTAAATCAAAAACGGTCGAACAATCATGCCTTTACAAAATGGAGGCCATACGGTATTCTGGGATAGGTCATAAGCCTATATCCATCTGGAAAGCAAAAAGGAGCTATTGTGCCATATCGTGCCCCGCGCGGGACGGTAGATATTCTGCCGGAGGAGCAGGCCTACTGGCGCTATATCGAGCAAAAAGTCATCCACATCACCCAGCTTTATGGCTATGAGCGCATTGATAACCCGGTCTTCGAGGACGCTGGGCTCTTCGTCCGCAGTGTCGGCGAGGGGACGGACATTGTCCAGAAGGAGATGTATACCTTTACCGACCGGAGCGGCAGCCCCCTGACGCTGCGCCCTGAGGGCACCGCCTCCGTGTGCCGGGCCTACCTGGAGCACGGCATGGATAACCTGCCCCAGCCCGTCAAGCTCTATTATATAGCGCCCATTTTCCGCTATGAAAGGCCGCAGGCTGGCCGCTATCGCCAGCACCACCAGTTCGGCTACGAGGCTATCGGCGATGACGACCCGGCCCTGGATGCGGAGGTCATTGACATGGCCTGGCGGTTCTGTCATGCCCTGGGGCTGGGCCAGCTTACGCTCCAGCTCAACAGCATCGGCTGCCGGCAGTGCCGGCCTGCCTACCTGGCTGCCCTGAAGGACTACTATGCAGCCAACGGCGGCAACCTGTGTGCCGATTGCACGACCAGGCTACAGCGCAACCCCCTGCGCCTGCTTGATTGCAAGCAGGCCACCTGCCAGCCGGTGGCTGACGCCGCCCCCAGGAGCCTTGACCACCTCTGCTCCCCCTGTGCCGAGCACTTCGGCAACTTGAGAAGGTACCTGGAGCTACTGGGCCTGCCCTTGGTCCTGAACCACCGCCTGGTGCGGGGGCTGGACTACTACACGCGGACAGTCTTCGAGGTCCAGCCGGCAGTGGAAGGGGCACAGAGCACCCTCGGCGGCGGCGGGAGATATGACGACCTTATTGCCGAGCTAGGGGGCCGGCCTACGCCCGCCATTGGCTTTGCTACCGGCATCGAGCGCCTCAGCCTCAACCTTAAGCGGCAGAAGGTGGCGGTGCCCGCCCTGCCGAAGCCAGGGGTCTTCATCGTCTACGCTGATGAGAAGTCCAGGGAAGAGGCGGTGAAGCTGGCCGCCGCCCTGAGGCAGGCGGGGGTCAGCGCTGTCCAGGCCTTCGGTGTCCGGAGCCTCAAATCACAGCTAAGGCAGGCCAATACGCTGGCCATCCGCTACACCGTAATCATCGGCGAGGCCGAGCTGAAGACGGGCACGGTAGTGCTGCGGGACATGAGCACTGCCGAGCAAAAAACAGTTCCGATCAGCCAGCTCGTATCCTTATTACACGCCGTAAACCTATAGATTTCTACCCCAAAATCAGCGATTCAGCTTTAGTCAGCTTCACCCATTGGGTGAATGATACTCAAAGCTAATCCAAACCTGGTGGCATCTTCAATTGCTATTTTCGGGTTTCTACCAGATCTGTTTGACATTTTCTGCCTTTATGGTATGATTAGCCCATATTCGTGCGAATAGGGGGTTTTCGCGCGGGTTACTTTGTTTATTGGCGGTGGGCGGGGCGACCATAATAGTAGTTTCGGCGGGAGGTCACTTATGAAGCGACATCTAAGGCTTTTGGCCATTATTGGCCTTTTCTTTTTATCGTTCAGCGCTCCGCAGGGCGTGGCGGCCGACGTTGTCGTCACCTTCCCCGACCCTGGTCTCGAAGCTGCTATCCGCCAGGGCATCAATAAACCCGCCGGTGATATCTACCAATCTGAACTGCAATCGCTCACATATCTTGATGCCTCAATGCGAAACATTGCTAACCTGGCTGGCCTGGAATACGTTACCAACCTTACAACGCTGAACCTTGGCCAGAACCAGATAAGCGACATCTCGCCGCTGGCTAACCTGACTAATCTCACCACGCTCTACCTTCACAGTAACCAGATAAGCAACATCTCACCGCTGGATATCCTGACTAACCTCACCCAGCTCCGCCTTGACATAAACCAGATAAGCAACATCGCGCCGCTGGCTTTCCTGACCAATCTCACCCATCTCTGGATTAACAGTAACCAAATAAGCAACATCTCACCGCTGGCTTCCCTGACTAATCTCACCACGCTCTACATTTACAGTAACCAGATAAGCAACATCTCACCGCTGGCTAACCTGACTAATCTCGACACGCTCGACCTTCGCTATAACCAGATAAGTGACATCGCGCCGCTGGCTAACCTGGTCAACCTTATCACGCTCGTCCTTGACCACAACCAGATAAGCGACATATCACCACTGGCTTCCCTGACTAAACTCTACTGGCTCTGGCTTGACATTAACCAGATAAGCGACGTCTCGTCGCTGGCTTCCCTGACCGATCTCAACTGGCTCCGCCTTCGCAGTAACCAGATAAGCGACATATCACCCCTCGTGGCGAATGCTGGTCTGGCTACCGGGGATACGGTTGACCTCCGCAGCAACCCATTGAGTGTGACCTCTCTTAATACCTACATTCCTCAACTTGTGGGTAGAGGCGTAAATGTGCTTTATGATGCCCCATACACCCTGACTATGGCGGTGAACGGCAGTGGTACTACCGACCCGGCGGTGGGTGCTCATACCTATGCGGCAGGCACGGTGGTTAATATTACGGCCACACCCGATGCCGGCTGGCAGTTCGTCAACTGGACGGGTGACGTGGCTGACCCGAACGCGGCAAACACTACTGTGACGATGGACGCGGATAAGACCGTCACCGCTAATTTCAGTCTGGAGCCAACTGACACTACGCCGCCCACTGTAAGTATAACGAGCCCGGACCAGGACGCGGTGGTTACGACAGCGGTAACGGTCGCAGTCTCAGCAAGCGATAACGTGGGCGTAACAGGCGTCACTGTTACAGTCGTCCTTATTCCTGATAACGTGGTTGTCGGTGTCGGTAGCGCCAGCGCACCTTTTTCCGGTAACGCACAGTCAGGAACATGGCAGGTGGCTTTGACATTGACAGGTCTGCCCGACCCTGGTCAAGCGCTAAAGTTTAGTGCCACAGGAACCGATGCGGCTAATAACATGGGGACTGATGAGGTGGTAGTGGACAACGACGGCATATCGGCTGTCATTGATATGAATCCCGACGCCTACTCAGACGATTTTAGCGATATACCTCTCGGAGGGACGACTTTTGGGGAGATCAAGCACCGCGGCAACCACACCGTTCTGATTACGGAGCTGCCTAATCCGGCGGGCGTCAGTGTGAGCATCTCAGGAGGACAAGGGCCAGCTTGGATTGACGCCAATGGCACTGATAACGCCTCACTAGAACGCATCAGGTTCTCGGCGGCCGGTCAGGTAGCCTACATCCGGGGCGATCCCACTTATGGGACTATCCCGCCCGGAACGGAAGTTCAAGCAGTAGCCGGCGTAACCTCCGCTGACCCGATAAAAGTGAGGAAGCCTCCCACTGGTCAGCTAGTTGCTCAGGAGCTACTGACGTCGCCGGGCCAGACCGTAACTGTAGGCTCCTTTACGGCGGGCCTGGGGAACACAGCACCTATCACGGTTCAGGTCGTGCAACTGGTTGGGGAAGGTGAGAATGAGGTTGAGACCGTCCTTGGCTCAGGTCTCCTCACTGCGGGACAAGCGATAGATATAGACTTTCTACCAGATGGAACCATCAAACTGACGAATTTAGGAAACACGGACATCACGTTCACCATGTTCGGCACCGAAATGGTCATAGCCGCCGGACAGAGCGTCTTGGTCAACACAGTAAGCATCTCGTTAGCGGTGAGTGGCAACGGCAGCACCGACCCGGCGGTAGGAGACCATATCTATCCTCTCGGCGGGACGGCCGTAATTACCGCCACCCCCGATACGGGCTGGCAATTTAATAGCTGGACGGGTGACGTGGCAGATACCAGTGCCAATCCCACTACCGTGACTATGGATGCCGACAAGACGGTTACCGCGAACTTCAGCGAGATAGCCGCACCGCCCACGCAGTACACCCTCACCATGGCCAAGATTGGCAGCGGCAGTATCAGCCCGGCGGTGGGCGACCATACCTATGACGAGGGCACGGTCGTCGCCGTTACGGCAAACCCGGCGCCAGGCTGGGAGTTTGCGGGCTGGAGCGGCCCGGTGGCCAATCCCAACGCCGCCAGCACCAATGTGACCATGAACAGTAGTGTTGAGGTGACCGCCAACTTCAGCCAGATTACCAGCTACACGCTGAATACGTCCGTGAATGGCGGTGGCAATGTCAGCCCGGCCGCCGGGACGCATACCTACACGCCGGGGACAATGGTGAATGTCACGGCCACACCAAATGCCGGCTGGCAGTTCTCCTACTGGACTGGTGCTGTGGCGAACAACTTCTCGGCCAGCACCACGGTCACCATGGACGCCAACAAGACCGTCATCGCCACCTTCATGCAGACGGGCATCCCTGTGGGCGG
>JACQTX010000025.1 GCA_016210585.1 Chloroflexota bacterium | reverse complement strand
GTCCTGGAGAAGATCGAGCAGGGCGACCGGATAGTCAAGGTAACTATCGAAGAGAAATAGCTAAACCGGGACGGCGGGTAGCGGGGGCAACACGAGTCAGGTCTGGAAGAACGCGGGAACCGCGGCCATTCCGCTGTATTTGGAATGAAGAAAGCCAGCGAGAGGATTCGAACCCCCGACCCGCGCTTTACGAAAGCGCTGCTCTACCGACTGAGCTACGCTGGCCTGAATCTAAACTACTGGAAGAGATCTGCGTTAATCTTGTGTTGATTTCTTGGACAGTGCTACCCGGCATAACCTGTCCAAACGACCGCGTGGCGTCTCCACGCATCTTCTATTATATGCGAACAGCTGCTTATTGTAAAAAGCACCGGGGCTGCCCTTTAGTTCGTGGATTTGTATTCAAATCAGCGATTGACCCCCGTAGGGCAGGTTTCCCAACCTGCCTGCCACTTCGGGTCGGGTTTTCTAACCCGACCTACAGAGGGGAATCGCTGATTTCGGGACTGACTATCAAGCAAGCTGCCTGCCTTCCAGGTCGCAGAGTGGCTAGCTTCGGGACCAAAAGAGAATGGGTCTCTCAGTGTGACCTAAGTAGAAGAATCATCTTGTCTACGTAAGTTTTCCATCGAAGTCCCGTAATCTTGCGGATAGACGTAATTTTTGCCTCATAGTATTGTGAGGTTAGAGGATCTTGATTAATGGAAACTATGACACCCAGTTGGACATGGTGGTGTGTCGCAGGAGGCTGACGTGTCCAGAAAGTTTGTTTCGATAGTCCTTGCGGATGACCACAAGGCGGTAAGAAAGAATATTGCAGCCCTGCTTGAGGGTGAAGCTGACCTGAAAGTGGTGGGGCAGGCGGAAAATGGCGAGGACGCCTGTGCCATTGTGAAGCGCCTGCGGCCTGACATCCTGGTCACTGACCTGCGCATGGGCAGCATGAGCGGAATTGAGGTAGCCCGTAAAATCGCGGAGTGCGCCCCGGGGACGAAGACCATTATCCTGTCTATGCACGGCAGTAATGCCTATGTCGCCGAAGCTATCGCGGCCGGCGCCCGGGGCTACGTTCTTAAGCAGTCGAGCGCAGAAGACCTGCTGCCTGCTATCCACGCGGTGCTGTCCGGCGGCAGCTACTTCAGCTCCCTCCTGTTTGAGCAAGTCTAGCCTTTCGCGGCGCTGTGAGCAGATTGGGTTTCCTGACCCGAACCCGAAGTGGTGGGCAGGTTTCCCAACATGCCCGGTAGAGCCAATAGCTTTTTCGGATGTCATCCCGACAATAGACGGTGTCAACGCCTTTGGCTATAATAGCCGTATGGGGACACCGTCTCTCTATATAGTGGCCACGCCGATTGGCAACCTGGAGGATATCTCCCTGCGTGCCCTTCGTGTCCTGCGTGAGGTCAAGCTGATTGCCGCCGAAGATACGCGCAAGACCAGGACGCTGCTCTCCGCCTATGACATCAGGACCCCGCTGACCAGCTACCATGAGCACAACAAGATTGCCAAACGAGCCTACCTGCTGGATCGCCTTAAGGATAGAGATGTTGCCCTCGTGTCTGAGGCGGGTATGCCGGGCCTGTCCGACCCCGGCTATGAGCTAATCAATGCGGCCATCCAGAGCGGCATTCCCGTGGTCCCCGTCCCCGGCGCTTCAGCGGCGGTCACCGCCCTTGTTATCTCCGGACTGCCCACCGACCGTTTTCTCTACCTTGGTTTCCTGCCGCATCGGCCCGGGGAGCGCCGGCGCCTGCTGGAGTCCGTAGCTGAAGAAAGGGAGACGCTTGTCCTGTTCGAGTCGCCACACCGGCTGGGGGCGGCGCTGGCTGACATTCGGCTCGTCCTCGGGGACAGGAGACTTGCCGTCTGCCGCGAGCTAACCAAGCTCCACGAAGAGGTCTTCCGGGGCAGTGTCAGCCAGGCCATAGAGCATTTCACGGCGCCGAGAGGCGAGTTTACCCTGGTCATCGCCGGAAAGACCGAGACCGCGGCGCCGGGCTTGACGAAAGACATTGAGGCAGCCCTGAGGCAGATGCGGGAGAGCGGCATGACAACCAGGGAGGCCGTTTCCAAGCTGGCCGCAGAGACAGGTTTATCACGCAAAGAGCTCTACCAGGCATGGCTCAGACTGACCCGAGAGGCATAGAATGCCTTACACAAAACTCAAAACGCCAAGCTCAAATCCCGATTCATCCCTCACAGAAGGACTCATCGGGATGACTCGCAATGACAGTTACCCGGTGTTGGCTAATGCGTTCATATTAGCCTCGCTCTGTGGCCGCAGAGCGAGGTTTTTTGAGCATTACGGCGATCACGGTGCCGACAAAGAGGAATACCGTGACGATGATGAAGACCAGCGAGTAGCTGCCGGTCCTATCGAAGGCGGAGCCGGCCACGTAGGGCGCGAAAGCGCTGATAAACCAGGCGATGCCGGAGCTGATGCCAATCAGCTCCCCGAGGGAACGCATGCCAAAGAGCTCACTCACGATGCCTACCTGTGCCGGGGAACGCGTCCCCTGGGACATGCCATATACAAAAGTGAATAGATAGAGTATCCAGAGCGCTCGCACGAACAGCAGGATGACCAGGCCGGATGCCGTCATGAGGAAGGACAGGGCCAGCACCTTGCGCCAGCCTATCCTGTCTGACAGGAAACCGGCCATGAGACGGCCGGGTATGGAGAATCCCCCCATAAAACCCAGGGCCGTGGCCGCGGCGGTGGCACCGATACCATTGTCCATGGCATAAGGGATAAAATGGACAGACACTATACTGAAGCCGAAAGCCCCGATTGACATGATAAAGACAAGGGCGATAAATGGAGCGGTAAGGACGAGTCCGCGTGATGAACTGGTCCGGTTATCCGGAGATGCCGCTCTGGTGACGGGGTCTCTCCGGGACTTCGGCGCGTAGTCTGGACTTTCTTTGATAAGGAATGATGACGCGCCGACCATGATGAAGAAGAGAATGCCCACTACCAGGTAGGCACTGCGCCAGCCGTAGTTTTGGATAAGCCAGTTAATAAACGGGGCGAAGACCAGGCCGCCCACACCAATCCCGGTAATAACTATGGAAAGTGCCAGTCCCGCCCGCTTGCTGCCGTAAAACCACCGCTGGACGACGGCGGTAGGGATGGACCAGGTGGCGCCACCGCCAAGTCCGGCGATAAAAAGAAAGAAGCGGAGCTGATTGATGCTCTCAGTCAGGCTGCACAGGGCAATGCCGAGTCCGGACAGCACCGCGCTGACACCCAGGATAAGACGCGGGTCGTATTTGTCACCCAGCCGACCGCCGGCAGCTGCCGATATGAAATAGCCGACCAGGAAAGCGGTGTAACCGGAGGATATGGTGGCCCGGCTCCAGCCGAACTCGTTCTCCAGGGGCTTAAAGAAAACGCCGAATGTCCAGAAAGTTTCCCCGAGGCTTGCCGCCAGCACAAAGCCGCCAGCAACCACGAACCAACCATAAAATACCCTGGGGCTGCTCATATCCTCAAGTGGCGGCTGTCACGCCAGCACCTCAGACGCCGGCTGCTGCTCGCCTCCGCCATTGTAGCACGCCTGACACTGGTTTTGAAACAAAAAGAGAAGAGGACACAGCCCTCTTCTCTTTAGGAATCTTCGCCCTCAGTGACCTTAAGCGCTATTTTATCTTTACCAGCTTGTCCTGGGGCAGCATTTTCCGCGGTGGCTTGAGCAACTGGATATTCTCAACCTTTTCGATATAGCGCAGGAACTGGAGCTTGTTCTCTATGCCGAAATTCGTCGGGTAGGGGGCCTTACGGGTGGCGATGTCCACCTTGGCCACGATGAAGCTCACCTCTTTCGCCCGGAAGGCCTCGTCTATCGCCTCCCGGAACTCAGGGGGCTCCCTTACCAGCCGGGCAGACCTAATTCCGGCGGCCCGTGCCATGCCCGCCAGGTCCGTCCCGCCGGATGTCAGCGTGGGCAGTCCGCCCGTCGCCTCGTAGGCCTCGTTATCGAAGATGATGGCTATCAGATTGGGCGGGTCCTGCCGGGCGATGACCGGCAGGACAGTAAGGGCAAACAGCATGCTGCCATCGCCATCCAGAGAGAGGACACGGCGGTGCGGCAGCGCCAAGGCAAGCCCCAGGGCGAGCGAGGTGGCATGGCCCAAATAAGTCTGGTACAGATTGCCCTGGGGTCTTAGCTGGTGCCACTCCCGCGCCACGCCGCCGAGGTTGGTGATAATCGGCTCATCGGTAACCTTGGGTGCCAGCATCTCCAGACACTCATACCTGTTCATAGACCCTCCTCAGCACAAATCAGGACCGCCGCCGGCTTCCCGTAGGACTCTACTTCCTTTTGACCGCGCACTATCGCCTCGGCTATTTTGTCACTATCACCCACGAGAATATATGGAATCCTCATACCCTCCAGGACAACCGGGGCCATTCTGGCACCCCCGGCATAGAAGTAGGCGCTGCCGTCACCGAAGCTCCCCCGGTGGTCAACAACCATCAAAAAAGGGAAGCCACCGTGCTGGCAGTCCAGGCCGGTAAGGGCATAGGCGCCGATCACAACCCCCGTGTTTTCCATGAGGATGGCCGGCCTTTTGCCACCCATCGAGGCACCGGCGCAGATGACTATACCGTCACCCTCGTTCCCCACCGGGACATGTTTGAACTGGGGGTCACGCATGATGTGGGGAAGAATCGGGCCTACCAGGGTGCAGGACAAGGTGGCCACGAAGTCAATTTTGGCCTGCTTCAGGCCAGCTACCACCGCCTCAATGATTCCCGCCTGCAAATTCAATACCTCCTTTCTGCAATATTAAGCCTATCATAGCACAGCTTCGACTACTGTCAATAGGAGCAACGGTAGGTGAGGATGCTTCGGGCTAATACGTAGCTGTAGTGGGACTTAAGCGAAATACAGGTGTGTTAATTAGACCATCCGCGGCAAAGCGGTGACCGCTGCGCTCATAAACTTGAACAACGCCCTGCTATTTTCCACAATCCCAACCTACTGGAGCTATGTCTTGGCAGACAGGCATGCCACGGTCGCTCCGACCAAAACATAAGGGGGGCAAAACGGGTCATCGGCTTCTCCCCCCAGCCTAGCCCAGACCAGGTATCTCTGCCCTTTTCTTAAGCTCCTTGCTTGTCAGGTGCATCCGTGGTAAGCTTAGTTATACAGGAGTGCAGGAGGTCATACTATGTCCTATCTGGTAGGTGCTAAAGGTCAGGTGGTCATAGCCAAGGAGATTCGAGAGCGGCTGGGAGTAGAGCCTGGATGGATGGCGCTCCAGCGGCTAGTGGGCGACCATGTGGAGGTCTATTTCGTCCCGCCAGAGCATGAGAAGTCCTTGAAAGGTAGCCTGGCTGCTCATCTTAAAGTGCGCATCCCCCCTGGCGAGGAATGGGACAGGGCCCGACATACAGCCTGGAATAAGGCAGCCAGGGAAAAGGCCGGAGCAAGAGAGCGGGCTTCATGAGCGCTTTTCTGGACACCAGTATCATAGTTCGCTACCTTACGGGTGACCCACCCGAACTGGCGGAGCAAGCTGCCCGAATCGTGGACGGCGAGGAGAATCTTCAGGCCACAGATGTGGTGCTGGCTGAGACCGCATACGTTCTAACGTCGGCATACCGGGGTGCCCCGAGATGTAGTCGTTGATCACCTGATAACCTTCCTTCAGAAGAAGAATATCTCGCCCTTCGCCCTGGCCAAGGGCATAGTGTTGCAGGCCTTGCTCCTCTGCCGGCCATCTGGTCGGACATCCTTTGCTGACGCTATGGTCTGGGCGGCGGTACGATCGGCAGGCAACAAAGTTGTCCACTCGCTGGATGAGCGATTCCCCGCAGACGGCCTGGAAGTGCGCCGAAAACTGTGAGGCAAATCATAGCTCTGGACCCACCAGAAGCATAGCCTACCAACCTGACCCAGTGAGAGAACCCAGACTCAGAGAGAGGCAGATGGGAAGGTTCATCTGGTGCTGGCGGGTGGAAGTAGAGGCTCCCCCCTGTCATAGTCCGTTTTTTACTGCCGGTTCATTATGAATTTTGCCCGTCCTGTCGGGTCACGAGGTACCGACCCGCCACTTCCTGGAGTACCTCGTGGACTATATGGGGGTTCACCTTGGCATCTATCAGGACTGGCCAGTTTTTCTTAGCCACCTCTACTGCTGCCGCGCGTAAGTCCTCGGTGTTACGTACAGTTAGCCCGACAGCGCCAAGCGCTGTGGCAACAGCGGCGAAGTCTGGATTGTTGAAGAGTGCTAAATCTATAGGTTTTTTCTCAGCTTCCAGAAGGTGGACCTCTATCCCGAACGCGCCGTCATTCATAACGACAACGGTAATCGGGACTTGGTAGCGGACCGCCGTATCGAGCTCCTCTAGACCCATCATAAAGCCCCCGTCACCGGTGAAAACGACCACGTGTTTATCAGGTCGCCCAACCGCCGCCCCCACACCCTGATACAACCCCATGCCGACACTACCAAAATCTGGAGTCCAGACGAACTGGGAGGGGTGGGGTACAGATAACTTGTCCGCAACAAAGCAGACAGCGTGTCCAGAGTCCGTTACGACAATGCGTTCCCGGGGTAGCATCTTATCCAATTCTGCGATCAGTTGTCTGGGATCGATTGCGTCTGGAGCGACGGCGTAGGGAGACGGTAGCGCAGACCGAGAACTTGAGACAAATGATTCGATGTCATCACGCCAGACGTCTCCCTTCCTATCGAAACGCTGCCTATCTATTTCTACATTAAGCGCCGTTAGGCTCGCCCGCGCGTCACCTATAATTCCAACGGCTGGCGTTATGAAAGCCCCGATGGCCGCGGGGTCCTGGTCAATATGTATGATTTGTGCTTCTGCGAACAATAGACCGTATTCCGTAGTATCGTTGTTCAGGCTGCAACCAACGGCAATGACACAGTCTGACTGGGACAGTATCGCGTGTATCTCCTTCGAAGCGAACGGCCCCGCTATGCCAACGTTACGAGGGTGGTCTGCCAGATACCCCTTGGCCAGCAGTGTCGTCGCTATAAGAGCTCCAGTCCGCTCCGCCAGTGATATGATTTCTTGCTCTGCGTGGGAACCTGAAACACCGCGCCCGACCAGTATCACCGGCCTTTCCGCCACACGCAGGATGTCCACTGCCTTGGCTATCAGTTCAGGGTTCGGGTAGATTCGTTGCTGGGCCGGCATCATCACCTCTGTTGGCGAGTACTCCCAGTCCATGTCGAGCACGCTCTTCATAATCTCGCGAGGCACAGCAAGCACTACAGGACCTCCGCCAGACCGAACGTGCCGAAATGCCAGATGGATACCTTCGGCCAACGCCTCAGCATGGTACACTTGGATGTATTTTTCGGCGATGGCTTCCGCAAACCGACGTTGGTCGAGGCCGCCCTTAAAGACTTTGGAATCGAAACTATTTATCTCAGTGGTCAGACAAATCACGGGTGACCTGTGCCGGCGCGCCGTCATCAGTGACGTGGCCGCATTGGTTAGACCGGGGCCTACAGTGACCGAGCAGACACCAGGCTTCCCCGTTACCCTGGCGTAGCCGTCGGCCATTGCCGCCGCGCCAGACTCTTTACGCGTCGAGATTATTTTGACATCTTTCTTATCCTGCAATTCAATCATCAGCTCCATGTTGTCCTCGGCGAGGACGGCGAATACATGGCCGACGCCCTCTTGAGCAATGGCATCTGCCATGGCTTCATATACGTACATCATGGACCCCCTTCATACTTTAGCTTCTAAGGAGCAAGTCATTGTTATGAAAATAGCCGTGCAACCCCGAAAATGTCATTCCAGCCCTTCGGTTTCACTCAGGATAAACTCCAGCTGGAAACCAGAAGGTGGGGAGGTGTGGTCTGGATTCTGGCCCCTGGCCTGTCGCCAGGACAGGCTTCGCCAGAATGACG
>JACQTX010000160.1 GCA_016210585.1 Chloroflexota bacterium | reverse complement strand
GCACCCAAATCCACCAGTTCGCCTTGGCCTCCACAAACGGCGGCGGCAATGTCGGTGTTGGCGGAGGTGTCGGCGTCGGCGTCGGCGTAGGTGTGGGTGTAGGTGTTGGAGTCGGCGTCGGCGTCGGGGTGGGTGTCGGCGTCGGCGTGGGCGTGGGTGTCGGTGTCGGCGTCGGTGTCGGCGTCGGCGTCGGCGTCGGTGTAGGCGTCGGTGTAGGCGTCGGCGTCGGCGTCGGCGTCGGTGGCGGTGGCTTCTGTGTCGTGAACTGACCAAACTGGCGGTCCACCCTGACGTCATAGGTGCCAACATCGGCCTTCACAACATCGAAGGTTACCTTAGCTGTCTCGCCGACCTTGAGTACAACGTTCTTGGCCTGCTCAACGGTGTCGTTAATCCAGAGCGTCACCACAAAGGTATCCGCACTGCTGCTGGTGTTAGTCACGTTGGCTGTTATGGTGACAGGCTGGCCAGTATAGGCCGGAGACGATACCACCAGGTCAGCGACGCGGAACTTCATGGCGGGCACGGTCTGGCTGCCCAGCACGGCAAAGGCGGAGAAGTGGGTAACCACCGCCGAGTAGTAGATAAACCGGTCATCCTCTTTTACCCTCTTGGTAGGCAGGTCCACCCACTTATTGAGCTCGGTGCTATAGTAGTTCAGGGTGATTGACCACTTCTCAATGGAGTTTTGCTCAAGCCAACTCTTCTCCACCTTAAAAGTCAGATGGCCCAGGCCAATATCACCCGGCGCCGCATTCTCGAAAGTGATGTCAAAGAACAGGTTGGGGACCTCGCCCGAGGGCGGTGCTGATGTCCCTTCCGGCAATTGCGCCAATAGATTCACATTCAGACTGAGGTTGTCCAGCTCTTTGGTCGTTTGCACCAGGAACTGCTCAAAGGGCTCTGGTGTCGCCATCAGGATTGCCCAGCCCTTGGCGGTCTTTATCTGCATGTACTTGGCACCCTTGGGTGTTTCCGAAACGACGACCGGTTTGTCCCCCGATGGCTTGGGCGGTTTCTCACCTTTCAGGTGCTCGGTTGGTGCGTGAGGCAAGGCCTTGAAGAGTATCTTGGCATCAATGGAATACAGCTTCTCCACGGTCAACTGCGGCAGCCTCTCCATCAGGGCTGCCTCACTCATGTCCGGGATTACCCCTTCCAGCTTGCCGGTGGATAGCTTCTCCATGATGTCAGCCGCTTTGCCCTTCTTGATTTTTTCCAGGATACGGGCCAGCTTATCTACCTTGACCTCTTCCAGGATGCCAGCCGCCACCAGGGTATCCATAGCTTCCATGATAGCCGCGGCCTTCTCCGGGTCCATCGCTTCCAGGATAGCCACCGCCTTGCCAATCGGCAGTTTGGCCAGAAGGGCTGCCGCCTCTTCAGGCGACAACTTACTCAAGGCTTCTACCGCGTCGTTGATAGACATCTTCTGCAGATCTTCCACGGTAAGCGGCGGCGGGCCTCCGCCGAACCCACCGCCACCGGGAGTGGGCGGCGTTACCGCTGCACCCACACCGATAGTGAGAGAAGTGCTGCCCGGCTCGTAGCCCGTCTTACTACCGGTGACACTAATGGTCTTGTTACCGGTCGCCGTATAGGTGTGGGTGAAGGAGTAGGGGCTGGCCGTGGTCACCTGCTGCGTGGCTGACCCGTCTCCCCAATTGATGACTACCAGGACACCGCTTAGAGAAGCTCCCGTCTGGTCTTTGGTATCACCACCGGCCGTTACCGGCATGCCAACGGTGGGATTGGATGGGCTTACCGAGAGTGTGATGGTCACCCATTGCGGAGGTAACCTGACCACAATACTCTGCGATACGTTACCCTCGAGATAGCCGGTCTTGGTGCCGGTGACCTTGATAAGGTAAGTCCCGGGGGTAGCATAGGTGTGAATGGCTGAATAGGCCCCATCGGCACCAGAGGTATCCGTGCCAAAGGGAGTGGCATCACCCCAGTCAATGGTGAGGGCTACCCCGGCCAGTGCCACGCCCAGGCCGTCTTTGGTCAAGCCGGAGACCGTGACCTGCTGCCCCATCACAGGATTAGGCGGCGTCACCAGCATGGTAATCAGTATGGCCTTTTCCGTCCCGACAGCCACCTGTTGCGATTGGGTGCCAAGCTGATAGCCTGTCTTCTCACCGATAACCCTGACCGTGAACAGCCCTGCCTTACTATAGGTGTGGGCCGGGAAAGCATAGTTCCCAGTGGCGTCAGACTGCACCGTTTCGCCCGCGGCATTCGGGTCGTCACCCCAGTAGATAGTAACGGTTACATCGGGCAAAAGGTTCAGGTCCTGGTCTCGGGTAACGCCGGAAGCCGTTATCGAGTCCCCTACGTTAATACTCTGGGAGGATAGCGCCAGGGAGATGAGTATGCCGCGCGGGCCGACCACTACATTAATGGAGGCGGCGCCATCCAGGTAGCCTTCCTTGGCCGCTGAAATGCTCACATTGTAGGTGCCGGCGGCGGCATAGGTGTGAGCCGGGAAAGCGTATGTCCCGTCGGCAAGCGAGGTTGTCGTCTGGGCGGCGGTCCCATCATTCCAGCTGATGACAACCGTTGCCCCGTCCACAGCTACCCCATCCTGGTCCGTGATAAGACCGGATGCCGTTACCTCCTGACCGGTCAGCGGGTTATTCGGGTTGACCGCCAGTGTCGCCTCCAGCCACGGCTTGGTCACGTCAATGCTCTGCGGCGGGGCCGTGCCCTGGGCATAGAGGGCCTTGCTACCGGTAACGCTCACCGTGAAGGTGCCCGTGGCTGTATACTTATGCGTGAAAGAGTAAGCCCCATTGCCGCCCGTAGTGGCTGTTTGGGCAGCGGTGCCATCGCCCCAGTTAATACTGACAGTCACCCCGCTGAGCAGGCCTCCGGTGGCATGGTCCGTAATTACACCTGACGCCGTTACGTCCTTATTTACGATACGGTTGGCCGGTGTAATCCCCAGGGTGATGTCCATGACTTTAGGCACGATGATGATGACGGGGGCGGAAGCCTCGCCCGGCACGTAGTCCAAATAGGTCCCCGTGACCATCACCGTGAAGGTGCCGGCAGCCGTGTAGGTATGCGTCGCCGAGTAAGCGCCCCCGGCACCCGATGTTAGCGTTGTGGCCGTGGTATTATCGCCCCAGTTGATGGACATGGCGACTCCGACCAGAGGACTGCCAAAGCCGTCTGTCACCAGGCCGGAGGCACTTATAGGCTGACCGGTCTTGCCCACTTCAGGGTCCACGGTCAGTGAAATAAGCACTACCTTCTGGAAGTCAATGGCCACCATAGCCGAGGCGCTGCTGCTTAAGTAACCCGGTTTCCTGCTGGTAACTGTAACCGTATAGGCGCCGGCTGTGGTGTAGGCATGGGTCGCCGTATAGGCACCATTGGCATCCGTGGTAACCGACTGGACCGGTGTGGTATCTCCCCAGTCTACGTCCACGGTGGCACCGGCAAGGAGATTACCATCCTGGTCCTTGACGGTGCCACTGGCGGTAATGGCATCGTTGACATGGGCAGACCGCGGCGTCAGTGTCAGGTTGATAGCCGTTGCCAGTGGTGGCAGGACGGCTACTGCTACCGAGGCCGTCCCCTCCTGGTAACCGGTCTTGTTGCCGGTGACGCTGGCGGTGAAGTTACCCTGCTGGCTATAAGTATGGCTGGCAAAGGAGTAGGCACCGCCGGCGCCGGAGATAGCTGTCTGAGTAGCCGAGCCGTCCCCCCAGTCCATGACGACGGTAACGCCGGTGAGCGCGGCCCCGGTCTGACTATCGGTCGTCACGCCCGAGGCGGTGGCCGATTGCCCGGCGCGCAGGGTGGAAGGGCTCACGAAAAGCGTGATATCCACCTTCGGCTTCGACACAACCGTAAACGTCTGGGAAGCTTCGCCGGGGTCATAGCCCGTCTTGCTGCCGGTCACGCTAACGGTAAAGTTCCCGACGGCGGTATAAGTGTGTGTGAAGCTGTAGGGGCTGGCAGTTATCATCTGGTCGGTAGCGCCATCGCCCCAGTCTATGGTGACGGTTACTCCGCTCAAAGAATTACCGCCCTGGTCCTTGGTCACGCCCGAGGCCGTGACGGTCTCCCCCTTGATACCGGGAGTGGGAACCATGTCCAGGGAAACCTGCACTCTTGGACGCACTTTAACGACAATGGGCTGCGAACGGCTGCCGCTGGTATACCCGATCTTGGTGCCCACGACACTAACAGTGTAGTCACCGGCGCTGGCATACGTATGGGTAGAGGCGTAAGCGCCGGCGGCGCCCGATGTCGTCTGCGTAATGACGCCGTCACCCCAGTTTACAGTCACCGTAACGTCGGGCAGCGGCGCTTCATCCTGGTCACTGGTAATACCGGAGGCTGTCACCTGCTGACCAACCACCGGTGCTGGAGGACTCAACTCGAGCGTAAGCGTTATGGCCTTTTCCAGTCCTACCGGCACACTGGCCGTAGCCGTACCGGTGGTGTAACCGGCCTTGGTGCCGGTCGCCGTCAGCCCGTAAAGGCCCGGGGCACTATAAGTGTGTGTAAAAGAATAGGCGCCAGTAGTGGCATCCGAATCTACCGGGCCGGAGGTAACACCATCGCCCCAGTCAATGGTGACGGCTACCCCGCCCAGTATATTGTTGTCCTGGTCCCTGGTAACGCCAGAGGCCGTCACCAGCTCATCCACCTGCGGAGCGGCCGGACTGACGTCAACGGTAATAATTACCTTGTTCGGGACATTGACGACAATGGTGACGGACTTGCTACCAGTCAGGTAGCCAGTCTTGCTACCGGTCACCGTAACCTGATAGCTATTGGCCTGTGCATAGGTGTGAGTAGCAGTATAGTTCCCGCTGCCGTCCGAGAGGACCTGGCTTGTGGCACCATCACCCCAGGTGACATCTACCGTCACGCCGGTCACTGCGCTACCGGCCTGGTCTTTGGTGGTGCCGGAGGCGATCACCGGTGTCGCCGTTGTCGGTGCTTCCGGGGTAATGGTCAGGGAAATATCAATAGTCGGCGGCACACTGACCGTAATATCCTTCGCCGCCGAGCCGTTGAGGTAGCCTGCCTTGCTGGCCGTAGCCTCCACATGATAGCTCCCCGGCAGGGTATAGATATGCGTTGACGTGTAAGCACCGGTGCCGTCCGAGGTCGCTTCAGTGGTCGTGTTGTCACCCCAGTTTATGCTGACGGTCGCATTACTCAGCGCGACATCATCCTGGTCCGTGATGGTCCCGCTGGCCGTCACCAGTTGCCCGGTGACGGGCGATGACGGGCTAAGCGCCAGTGTGGCCTTTATCCAGGGCAGGGTCACCGTGATATTCACCGACTTTGTCCCGGTCCCGTAGTTAGTCTTGCTGCCGGTCACCGTGACACTATAGCTACCGGGCGCGGTATAGGTGTGCGTGAAGGAGTAAGCCGCCGTAAAGGCGTCCGAAGTAGTCTGCTGTGGTGCTGTGTTGTCACCCCAGTCTATGGTGACGGTCACCCCAGGCAGTAGGGACCCCGTGCTATCTTTAGTCACCCCTGAGGCTGTCGTCACCTTACCCACAATGGGGTTGGCTGGACTAATACCCAGCGTCAGTCCGATGAGATTGACACCCCCAACCACGATACCCGTGGAGGCGTGGCCATCAGTATACCCGCTTTTGTGACCGGTGGCATTGATGATGTAGTTGCCCTCAGCATTGTAACCATGTGTCTTGGCGTAGTTGCCCCCGGCGTCGGTTAGCGCTGTCTCCACCGCGCTGCCGTCTCCCCAGTTAATGGAGACGGTAACGCCGCTCAGCGCCACCCCACCACTCTGGGTAATGCCCGAAGCTGTTACCGTTTGGCCTACAGTGGGCGAAGGCAAATCCACGCCTATGGTCATATCTATGCGCGGCAGGGGTGCCACCACGACAGTGGCCGAGGCCTGGCCATCGGTATAGCCGGCCTTCTGGCCGGTGGCATTGATAGTAAAGCTGCCCTCTGCATTATAAACATGCGTCTTAGAGTAGTTGCCGCTGGCATCCGTTGTCGTTGTTTCCACCGCGCTGCCGTCACCCCAGTTAATGGTGACGGTAACATCACTTAGGGCTACGCCACCGCTCTTAGTAGTGCCCGAAGCCGTGACCGTCTGGCCAACAGCAGGTTCGGGCAGGTCCACCGCCAGTGTCATGGCTATGCTGGGCAAGCCAACCACCGCATCCGCCGAAGCCTGCCCGTCAATATAGCCGGTCTTGGCTCCGGTTACGCTGACGGTAAAGGTGCCGGCACTTCCATAAGCGTGACTTGACGAATAACTGCCGCTGCCGTCCGAGACGGTCTGTGTGGTGCCACCGTCACCCCAGTTGATGGTGATATTGACGTCAGTAACCGTGGCCCCGCTCTTATCTTTGGTAGTACCGGAAGCCGTAACAGTCTGGTTGATTACCGGATTTGCGGGTGTTAGCATTAGGGTAAGATCCAGGACCTTGTTCGCGGGCACATTGAGGTTCAGCTCTTCGATTTTGGCCACCTGGAAGGTGGTCTGCCCGGAGAGAAACCCGGAGACAAAAAGCTGGATGGTCTCCCCGTTCACGCCACCCTGTTTGCCCGCTATGTCAGTGTCATCCGCCGGGACCTGGATTAGGTAATCGTAATACCTGTTCAGGTTCTGGCTGAACTGATGCTTTGTAGCTGTCGTGGCATAGGTGACGCCATTGATTTTGGCCTCTACCGTAAGCCCATCCGGCACCTGCGTGCCCCCTGCGGTTACATTACCCCAGAGAATAGTCGGCTGCAATGGCACTGCGGCCACGGCCTGAGGCACCAGGGACAGGACAACGAACAATAAAAGAGCTAGAGATAACCCCTTAACCCAACGCATGCAACCCCCTCATTTCTAGTGAAAAGCCCTCCCAGATGCGGTGACCTGGGAGGGCTTTCTTCCTTACAGCTTTACGGTAGTGGCACTATCTGGCTACCGCTCTTGAAGTAGGCCCAGAAGCCCTGCCCTGGCTCCATTTGATAGGGTTCACCGGGCGGCGCCTCCGCCACGTTTCGCCATACGGAGCGGAAGGCACCCAGGATTACCTCCGGCGGTTTCTCCTCGCCAAAGAAGAGCTTGAAGTAGTTGTCGTAGCGGATGAGACGCACCCACTTGTCC
This sequence comes from Chloroflexota bacterium, assembly GCA_016210585.1. GTDB lineage: Bacteria > Chloroflexota > Dehalococcoidia > Dehalococcoidales > JAFGLR01 > JACQTX01. The sequence goes on along the minus strand of JACQTX010000160.1, from coordinate 4,058 downwards.
GATACATCGCCTGCCAGGTAGAGTGAGGTCTGGCGGACTTTCTCGGAATGATAGCCTGCCAGGTTCCAACCAGTCACTACCTCGTAGACCGGTGGCAGTTCGCCAGGCTTCAGGAACTTGCCGGCGTAGGACAGCTTCACTGGGACCGGCGTGCTGTCAAAGCCTTCCATGATAGGATCGGAATAGTTGAAGGCTGTCGTGTTGGTCTTGAGCCAGTAGCCCTTGCCGGTCTCCACGGTGAGCAAGGTGTTTACCGGGACCGGGGTAGCACTGCCGAGTGGTGTATAGACGGACCACAGCCCTGTAGCCGCGTCATAGGACCAGACGGCATCAACCGGCTGTGTGCCATCCTTCTGCCCGGAGGTGCCGGCCACAAAGTTCTCAATCTTGTTGCCGTCCGTGGCGGTGGGCGTCAAGGGCAGCGAGATGAGGTTCCAGTCCGGCATCAGGTAGAAGTTGAAGGCTTCCAGGGCCGAGACGACCTTGAAGGAGAGCTGGCCGCTGGCGAAGTTGCCCGCCTTATCGAAGGCCTTCACCTGCATGGTCTGGGTGCCGGGCATGGCGCCGCTCCAGACCGTGAAAGGCGAAACGTAATTGCCGGTCAACCCGAGCTGGTCGAGGAAGGCGTCAGGCATACCTTCTTTGTTGACGGGGTCCCAGACAGACGGCATCATGTTGAAGGCGCCGCCACCGGGCGGATAGATTTCTACCCGGTCAATACCTGTCTGCGCGTCATTGGCGTTGACCTGGAGACTCACCATATCGCCAACGCGGGCTGAGACCTCGCCGGTATAGTACTTGGTCGGCAGTATCTGGAGTGACGGCGGCGTGGTGTCCAGGATGATGCTGGCTGTCGCCTCGGACGTCCAGCCGGCCTTGTCCTCGGCAATGGCCTTAATCACGTTGTTACCTTCAAAGAGTGCCAGGTTATTGCGCTGCCAGTTGCCGGCAATGGCCGTGGTATAGACCACCGCGTTATTCTGCGTGATGGTCAGCACCTTGGGATTGACATCGCCCCAGTTGCCGGACAGGTCTATCGTCGCACTCTTGGTATAAGGCGGCATGGCATTGATGCTGACCGTCGGCGGCGTGGTATCCAGGGCACCGGTGATTTTTACCTCACCCTCCATGCCCAGGATATTGGACGCCGTCACGGTAATCTCGTTCTGGCCCTCCGCCAATCCGAAGGTGGTCTCGAACTGCATGTTAGTTACGGCAACGTCCTTACCCTTGAAGCCAGCACCTGTGACCTCGATGTTATCAATGAACCAGCCCTCAAAGAAGTTGCTCCACGGGTTCCTGGTATCGAAGAACCATCTTAGCCTGATGGTCTTGCCGAGCAGGCCCGGGTTCAAGCCCTTCTCTACCTTGATCCAGCCGTTCTCACCGGGGAGAGGCGGCTGCGGTGAGCCCGGTGGTACGTAGGGCACCGAGGGCACCGCTATCGGCTCAAACTCCGGATGGTCCGGCATCTCCCGGGCATACTCCGGCAGCCACGGGTCAACCTGGTCCACTATCTGGATGAGGTTCTGCCACTGGCCGTCCACATAGACCTGGACGAGCTTCTGGTCATCCCAGCCGCCGAAGTCGGACTGCCAGCGGGTGTAGAAGCTTAGCTTGGAGTTAGCACCGACCTTGAACTGCGGTGAGGTGATGCTGCCGCGGTTGCGCAGGGACTCATTCCACCAGGCGCCCTGCCACGGCGGGCCAACCGTCTCGTAGTTCTTGGACTGCTCCTGACCATACCAGGCGGACTTGGTGCCGGCGTAGGCCTTGTAGGTGGTGCTGTGCCACAGGCCATCAGCGACATTCCAGCCGCCGGTATCCGGCTCAGGCTGCGGCCTGGCCTGGATGGTCCAGAGCTCACCCGTAGTCTCATCCGCCAGACCGTTCTCAAAGGTCTGCTTCAGCAGAGAGGTATCCGGCAGCGAGACGCCCACAGACACCTTGTCAATGGTCGGGTCGTTCACCGAGCCCTTGATGGTGATGGTCGGGTCGGCGGAGAAGAAGTTGGGCTGCGGGTCGGTCACGGTGATGGTGACTTGCTCCACCTTCTCGATGCTGAACTCGTCGGTCTGGGTATAGACATTGGGATTAGTCGTCACCTTGATAGTGGCCGTGTAGCCGCCGGCCACAGTGACGTCATCAGCCGGGGCGATGGGCAGGTGCGCCTTGCGCACCTCGCCATACTGGGCCATATAGATGTCATTGCCCACCTGGGCTAGGCCCTGGACGTTGTTTATCAGCCAGGTATTGTCCGTATCCCAGCCAACCAGCGTGCCGCTGGTGGGGTCAAAACGACCTATAGTATTGCCGTAGCCAACTAGCACCATATCAGCGGGTGCATAATACTCCAGACCGAAGCCTGACGGGCCAATATACCAGGTATTAAGCATTGTTCCATCGGCCGGGTTAATCTTGCTTATGTGACCCCCATCGCCACTCGCCCAGAGGTTGGTCCCATCGCTGGCCAGCCCCTGGATTGAGCGGCCATCATTGAAAACAGTGTAGTCCGTAATCAGGCTGCCGTTATTGGGGTTGATACGAATCAGGCGGGCCGCCCAGGTATAAGGGTCAACAACGCCCACCCATAGCTCGCCGTTGTGGAAACTAAGGCTTCTGCCATAGCCCTCAATCGGAAGACGGAAATGCCGGATATGATTGCCGTTCAGGTCAGTCACCAGCACCCGGCTATAGCCAAGTCCATTGGGTCCCAACGGTTGGTCAGCCCCCCACCATGGGTCCAACAGAGTGAATAGCTGATTGGCCGTCTGGTCGTAAGCCAGGCCAAAGGCACCCATAGGATAGAAGTCAAGAGGCGCGGCGTCAATATCGAAGGCCTTGGCACTACCGGGGAGGGACGGCGGTGGGGAAGGCGGGATGGTACGCAGGACGGGCGGTGTCCACAGGATATTGTACTTTATCTTCGCCTTCGCATTGCTGGTATTGGTGAAAGTGCCGTAGCCGTAGCCATAGCCATAGCCGGTGCCGTCAGTGCCACCACCAACTATCCCGGGGTCCCACGTGACTGTGACGCCCAAGACGCCCGGCTTGGCCGGGTTCTTGGCCGCATTACCGGGGAGGGTGTAGCTACCTTGTTCGGTCGGTAGCTGCTGCACAAAAGTTCCGTTGCTGAACTCGGCACCGGTCAATGATAATTGGACCATCTCGATGTTCTTCGTCTCCCCGGCGTCGAACTCGGCATAGCCGGACATAGCTATCTTCTCGCCCAGCAGATAAGTAGTGGTAAGGCTAATCGGCGAGTTCGCCACTGTCAGGGAGGCAGTGAAGGCCTTTACCACAATTGGCGCCGATAGCACCAGGGAAGCCACCAGTGTGAATACCAGCGTAATTGCGATGATAACTTGAGCCATGTTGCGGTGACCTTTCCCCCAACACATAATCCTACTCATTGTTCTCCACATGCCTCCTTTTCCCGCTTGAGATTAACAGCAAACTCGCCTTGTTTTTGAAACACTACACCCCACAACTCAGTTTTATACGATAGGCCAGTTTGACGCTGTATTCTACAACGTATTTGGGGTAAAGTCAAGCATCGTTCCTTAGATTTTTCCAATTTTGCGTGACTGCCTAAGACATAATATTTATGTTGCTCCCGCCGTAAAACCCCAGCCGTACTAACACAAACGGCAAGAAATATTTTTGTATCCACCTGTCTTTGCGAGACCCTTCATCCTTCGACTGAAGGATGAAGGCGAAGCAATCTCATAACCTGTCGAATACGCTTCAGGCGGACGCTGTTTATTACTCAAGGCGTGCGAGATTGCTTCGCCGTCCGCCTACGAGTTTGTGAATTTATTAAGATTTCTGCTCGCTGAAGGACAATTTTGAAGCTAACTTGAGACCTCAAAAAGTCCGAAAAACTAATTTATTCACAAACTCTACGGCGGACTGGTCTCGCATGTATGAAAACGCTGCGGTTGTCAAGAGGGATACGATTTTAGGCGATGTTAACTCCTTTCTTAGTTGACCAGGCTAATGTCACCCTAGCTCGAGACCGTTTTGTCGGATGCATGTATTCGCCATCAAAGTGGCAT
>JACQTX010000146.1 GCA_016210585.1 Chloroflexota bacterium | reverse complement strand
GTGTCAATCAGCTTGCCGCTGATCGGCATGGCCACGGTGGATGAGATCAGATAGGCTGTGGTTACCCAGGTGTAGTGGGAAAAGCCCCCGAGGTCGCTGATAATCCTGGGCATGGCCGTACCGACAACCGTCTGGTCCAAAGAGGCCAGAAACATGCTCAGCAGGACGCCAAACATGGTGAGTACCAGTTGTTTTCTTGAGAGGGAAAGGGTGGTTGCTGAGGATGCCATGAGACTCCTAATTGTACCTTTTCTTGTTACGCATGACAAATCTATGGACTGGTAACCATTCACGGGTGTACAATTGCGGCATCGAGGTAGTGTCAAATGAACCAGACCATCCGAGTACGCTACGCCCCCAGCCCTACCGGACTGCCCCACGTCGGCAATATCCGCACCGCCCTTTTCAACTGGCTATTTGCCCGGCATAACAAGGGCAAATTCATCCTGCGCATCGAAGATACCGATGTCGCCCGCACCCAGCCGGGCGCCCTGGAATCGATTATGGACAGCCTCCGCTGGCTGGGTCTGGACTGGGACGAGGGTCCGGAAGCCGGCGGCCCCTACTCGCCGTATTTCCAGTCACAGAGACTGGGAATCTACCGCTCCATCGCCGAAAAGCTGATAGCAGCCGGCCAGGCGTACCACTGCTTCTGTTCGCCGGAACGCCTTCAGGCGATGCGCGAAGAGCAGACAAAGCGAAAGGAACCGCCTCGCTATGACCGCCATTGCCGGGATCTTCCCGCGGCAGAAGTGGCCCGCTTGAGGGGCGAAGGCGTTGTACCGGTGGTCCGCTTCAATATCCCGCTGGAAGGCAGGACAGTATTCAAGGACCTTCTGCGAGGCGAGGTCTCCTTCGAGAACAGCACCCTTGACGACCTTGTCCTTCTGAAATCGGATGGCTATCCCACCTATCACTTGGCGAACGTGACTGACGACCACCTAATGGAGATCAGCCATGTCCTGCGCGCCGACGAATGGCTTTCCAGCACCCCGCGTCATGTGCTTCTTTACGACGCCCTTGGTTTCCAGCCCCCCGTCTTTGCTCATCTTCCCATAATTCTGGGGCCTGACCGGGCGAAACTGAGCAAGAGACATGGCGCCACCGCGGTGACCGAGTTCAAGGAGCAAGGCTACCTTCCCGAAGCCATGGTCAACTTCCTGTCCTTACTGGGGTGGTCCCTCGATGAAAAAACCGAGCTTATGTCCCGTGAGGAACTGGTGGCCAATTTTTCCCTCGAAAGGGTTAGCCGGACGGCGGCCATATTCAACCTGGAGAAACTTAACTGGATGAATGGCGTTTATATGCGAAAGCTCAGGCCGCAGGACCTATGCGAAAAGGTGATGCCCTTTATCGAGTCCGGACTGGGACCTGAACCCAAGTGCCCGGTTTCAGATGAATACGTTAGCCAGATCACACCGCTGGTCCAGGACCGGGCCAGAACGCTCAGGGAGTTTGCCGAATTTTCCGATTTCTTTTTTTACGAAGACCTCAAATACGAGGCCGGTATGCTTCTGAAGGGTGTGAAGAGCAGGGACACCGCGTTACATGCTCTTCAGACAGCGCGACAGGCGATCGCAGAGTTGCCCAGGTTTGATGCCACATCGCTGGAATGCCTGTTCAGACCGCTGGCAGCCGAGCTGGGCCTGAAACCCGGAGAGTTCTTTGGCCTGACCCGGGGAGCGGTTACGGGCAAGACTGCCACCCCGCCCCTGTTCGAGACCATGGCCGTACTGGGCAGAGAAAGATGCCTGAAGCGGATCGATGTCGCGGTGAAAAACCTTTCGGTCTTGAAACCGTCGTAGGGGCAGGTTTAGGAGCCATGGTTGAGGGCTATAACCTCTGACACTTCGGGCAAAATACCGTGCCGCGGCCGCGTATCTTCAGATATTGAAGCGGGAGTCCACATCTGGGACAACTACCGCCGCGTTTGTGGGCCACTTTGAACTGGTCCTGGGAGTTACCCTTGCTTCCGTCGGGGCGGATGTAAGTGGATACGCTGGCCCCGCCGGCCTCGATACCCCGTCGCAGCACCAGGCGAATGGCCCTGAGCAGCCGCCTGATTTCCTCGTCGCCAAGGTCGCGAGCCTTCTTCATCGGATGAATCCTGGCTTCGAAAAGCGCCTCATCGGTATACATGTTGCCCATTCCAGCCAGCACCGTCTGGTCCAGCAGGACCGGTTTGACCGGGGCGGAATGTTTCCTCAGAATCCCGGCCAGTACCTGAGAGGTAAATATTTTCTCCAGCGGCTCAGGCCCCAGTTTGGCCAAAAAGTCATCCTCGCTTTCAGCCAACCACAGGCCACCGAACTTGCGCGGGTCGCGAAACTCGATACAGCCTTTGTCCAGATAAATGACAGTCCTGATATATGGTTGGTTGCTGCGGCAGCCGCGTTCCATCCACAAAAGAGCCCCGCTCATCTTCAAATGGACGGCCAGGGTCTTTCCATTATCCAATCGGAATAGGAGGAACTTTCCGCGCCGCCCGAGCCCGGTTATGTGGCGGCCCACCACTTCGTTTTTCATCGCCTCGGCAGTTGTGCCATGGACGGCTTTGGGCCAGGTAAACTCCAGGCCGGTTATGGCCAGACCCGCCACCTTCGGGGCCAGGGCCGCCCTTACCGTTTCGACCTCGGGCAACTCAGGCATTCATTTCCCCCCAGTTCTTCCCCATCTTGATATCAACCTTCACCGGCACACTTAGCTCGATGGCGTTAGGCATAATCTCCAGAATAAGCGCCCTTATATCCTGGATCTCATCCGGCGGGACCTCGAACAAGAGATCGTCATGCACCTGGAGCAACATGCGACTCTTCAGTTTCCTCTCGTCCATGACCTTTTGCAGGCGCACCATGGCCACTTTTATGATATCGGCTGACGTCCCCTGTACCGGCATGTTGATGGCCATGCGCTCGGCAGATTCCCGCAACTGGCGGTTGAAGGATTGGATTTCGGGAATATAGCGACGCCGGCCCAGCATCGTCTGCACATACCCCTTCTCCCTAGCATGCTTCCTGGTAGCGTCCAGAAAAGCCGCTACACCCTGGTACTTGTCAAAATAGCGATGGATGAACTGCCCCGCCTCCTGCCGCGACAGATCGGTAGCCTGCTCGAGACCGTACTCACTCATGCCGTAGATCACTCCAAAGTTTACCGTCTTGGCCAGGCGCCGCATATCCGGGGTCACCGCGCCCAGCGGCACGCCGAAGATCTCGTGGGCCGTGGCCGCATGGATATCTTCATCCTGGCGGAAGGCATTGACCAACCCGGGGTCCTGGGACAGGTGCGCCAGCACCCGCAAGTCGATCTGCGAATAGTCAGCGCCTATCAGGGACCACCCCATCTGCGCCTTAAACGCTTTGCGAATCTCCCTGCCGAGATCCCCTTTGACGGGTATGTTCTGGAGATTTGGATCGCTGGACGACAGACGCCCCGTGGCCACGCTGGTCTGGTTAAAAGTGGTGTGCAGTCTTTCCGTCTGCCGGTTCACCAGGCCGGGCAAGGCATCAATGTACGTAGACTTCAGCTTGGCAAATTGCCGGTAGGTCAATATAAAGTCAATGACGGCGTGAACGCCCCTTAGCTCTTCCAGTACACTGGCGTCGGTGGAATAGCCCTTCCTGGTACGCCGTTTGGCCTCCAGTTTGAGGTCAACGAACAATATATTGGCAAGCTGCTGAGGGGAGTTTATGTTGAACTCGTGGCCGACGCATTTGTAGATTTCGGTTTCCAAGTTCCGGATTTGTTCCCCAAGCTTCTGGGAAAGGTCGCGCATCACCCCGAGGTCCAGGGCGACCCCGGTCCTCTCCATTCGTGAAAGCACCGGCGCCAGTTCGAGCTCTACCTCGGCAAAAAGTTGCCATAAGTCATTTATTTTTAGCTCGTTTTCCAGGTGAGGGTACAACCTGCCGGTCACATCGGCGTCGGCGCAGGCATACTGGGCCACTCTTTCAAAGGGAAGAGAAGCCATAGAAATCTGCCTGGCGCCGGTCCCGATGAGGTCGGTAATGGGCGTCATTTCCAGGCCCAGCCTCTTGAAGGCCAGGTCGCGGAGGGTAAGGGATTTTTCATTTAGCAGATGCGAAGCAATGGAGGTGTCGAAGTCCCACCCGGATATTTCCAGCCCGTACCTGCCCAGGACATTCATATCAAACTTGCCATTGTGGGCAATCCGCTTCAGGTTCTTATTAGCCAGTACGCCGCGAAGCCAGTCGATCACCCTGCCTCGCGGCAATTGAAGCATGCCGTCCAGCCCCTGGTGTCCTACGGGAACGTAAAAAGCCTCCCCGGGCCGGCAAGACAGGGCAATGCCGGCAAGGGATGCCGACATCGAGTCCCTGTCAGACGTCTCCACATCGATCACCACATACGGCATATCCGTCAGCCTGGTCCCCAGTTCCTGAAGTTTGTTTTCGGCGGTAATGCTGGAGTAATTTCCTTGGACCTCGGTTACCGTAACTTCAGGAGCCCGGATGCCTTCTTCTTCAATGGATGGCAGCCTCTTCAACAGGCTGGTGAATTCGAGCTCCCTGAAAAGGGCCACGACCCTGTTCCGGTCGTAAGCCGAAAGGCGACACGCCTCCAGGTCCAGGGTTACCGGGGCGCTGGTATCGATGGTAGCCAGTTGCTTGCTCTGTAGAGCGATTTCTTTTTGCTGTCCCAGCAACTCCTGAGTTTTGGGCGGCGCCACCCGGTCAAGATGATGGTAGACTTCGTCGATGCTGCCAAATTCGGTTAGTAGCCTGACAGCAGTCTTTTCTCCGATGCCTCTTACCCCCGGGATGTTGTCCGAAGGGTCGCCGACAAGCCCCTTGAAATCAGGTATCTGGACCGGCCGGACTCCGTACTTCAAGAGCACTGCCTCTTCATCATAAAGCTTAACCTCGGAAAAAGTCTTGCCCGGGGTAAACACCTTGACGTCAGGGGTCACCAACTGCATGGCATCGGCATCGCCGGTGACAATAACGGTTTCCACCCCACTCGCGGCAGCCTGTCGGGCCAGCGAGCCGAGGATATCGTCGGCCTCGTAGCCATCGAGCACGAAGATAGGCATGTTGAAGGCTTCGACTATCTGCCGGACGCGGGGGAACTGAGCTGCCAGCTCATCAGCCATCTTCGGACGGTTCTGCTTGTAGGCCTCAAACTGTTCGTGCCGGAATGTCTTGGCGCGAGCATCAAAAGCACAGGCGGCATATTGCGGTTTGAGGTCGGCCAAAGCCTTGATCAACATCTGGGTAAAGCCGTAAACGGCAGTGACGATCTCCCCGGTCTTGCTCACGGTAAAGGGATTGGGAATGGCGTGAAAAGCCCGGTGGATAAGGGCATTGGCGTCAAATAGCAGTATGCGTGGTTTCATTGGTCCAGGATTTCCACCAGTTGCTTCAGTATCTTGGCGGTGGCGCCCCACACAACTGATCCATTGGCTTCCACGTAGAAAACCTCGCCGGTGGCGCCGTCGTCCATGGTACGTTGTTCGACCTTCCAACTCGCAGGGTCCCGGAGTTTGTCCAGGGGAAGTTCGAGGATTTCATCGATCTCTATAGAGCTGGGATCAAATTCGTATGGATGGCCGATCCAGCCGACAAACGGGGATATGACGAAATTGCTGGTCACCGTGCGGATATCGTCCAGTTCCCCCAGGATCTCCACGTCTTCCGGCTGAAGACCGATCTCCTCGAAGGATTCCCGGAGGGCCGTATCGCATCTAGTTTCCGCGCCTTCGCAGCAGCCGCCGGGAAAACATATTTGGCCTTTGTGGTATTCAACAGTCTGTGTGCGTCTTGTAAACAGCAGATGTGTCTTCCCCGCTTTCTCAAAAAGAACAATGAGAATTGCCGCCGGTATTCGATCAGGATCCGATATCGACTGCTTCTGGCGGTGAGCGAGCTTTTGCCTTATTTGGTCGATTAGTGAAGCCACTATCTTCTATCTTCTATCTTCTATCTTCTATCTTCTGTCTTCTGTCTTCTGTCTTCTATCTCGATACCGGCATCCGCAATACCTCTGCCGGTACAGCCCCGCTTCCCGGGCCATCTCGCGGCTGCGGCGATAGCCCGGCCGCAGGTCCTGGTACAGGAACCTGACGCCCGCTTTCGCCTGTGTTTCCTGGCCGATTTGCCTGATCCATTCCTGGTCCTGGTAAGGGCTGATCAGAAGGGTGGTGGTAAAGGCATCGAAGCCTTCCCGTTTTGCGGCCGCGGCGGCGTGAGACAAACGCAGCGTGTAGCAATACCGGCAGCGTTCGACCTGCATCTCATGGCCGGCCACAGCCTGGAAATAGTCCTCGGGATGGAATCCGGAGGCAACTATGAGGGGGAGACCGATACTGCGGGCATAGTCTTCCATGGTCTGAAGGCGTTGCCGGTGCTCGTCGAAGGGATGGATATTGGGATTGGACCAGTAACCCGATAGCTCGTGGCGCTGTTCCCGCCAGAAATCGACGGTGTAGGTGCTGCACGGCGCGCAGCAGGTATGTATCAAGATCGAGGCCATGCCTCTATTTTATGCCCGCAGGGGAGCAAAGGGCAAACAGCCAGGACCGTAGGGGCGACGCCACGGCGGGGCGGCGGTTGATGGGCGGGGGCGGCTCGCCCGCCGGGGTCGCGTGGTGGGGCTGTAGCCGCGAGCCGTTGGCTCGCCCTTGCCTTTCCGATGACACGAATAAATCGCTTCACAGCATAGGAACAATGGAAAGCTCATGTTTGCCGGCCGGTCACTCCGTTCCGGTCAATTTGAGGGCGAGCCACGCCGCCATCCTCGCGGGTACGTAGCACATGCTAGTCTGAAAATAGCTTGGCCTGCGCCGACTGGCCTCTGGCATAAGGAATGCCCAGGTGCTCGTAGGCCAGGCGGGTGGCCACCCGGCCCCGTGGCGTCCGGTCCAGAAAACCAAGCTGTAGCAAGTAAGGCTCGTAGACATCCATGATGGTATCCGCCTCCTCGCTGATGGAGGCGGCGATGGTCTCCAGCCCCACCGGCCCGCCCTCGAACTTCTCGATGATTGTCCGCAGCACCTTGTGGTCGATCTCGTCCAGGCCCAGTTCGTCCACCTCCATCCGGGACAGGGCTTCCCGGGCGACGGCC
>JACQTX010000163.1 GCA_016210585.1 Chloroflexota bacterium | reverse complement strand
GTTTAGGCTTGCCCCATTCGCTTTGCTCAGGGCAAGCTCTGAGCATGCCGAAGGGATTTAGAGTTTAGTGCTTGGGATTTAGGCCTTGCACAATATAACGGTTGAGGCATTCGGTCCAGGCTATGAAAGTCTCCCTCAAATGGCTCCGGCAATACGTTGACACGGGCATACCGCCTGTCGAGCTGGCCGACCGGCTGACGATGGCCGGCTGCGAGGTCAAGGGGCAGCAGGTCATCGGCGGCAGCTGGGACAATATCGTCATCGGCGAAGTGGCAGCCGTTAACCCGCACCCGAATGCCGACCGCCTGACCCTGGTGACCGTCAACCTGGGCAAGGAGGCCCAGACTGTGGTCTGTGGTGCACCGAATGTCCGGGCGGGCGGCAAGGTCGCCTTCGCCTACGTGGGTGCCCAGCTTACCGACCCGCATACTGGCCAGACTGTCCGTTTGAAGCCGGCCAAGATCCGCGGTGTGGTCTCGGCGGGCATGGTCTGCTCGGAGAGAGAGCTGGGCATCTCGCAGGACCACGAGGGGATTCTGCTCCTGCCCACCGAGGCGCCGGTAGGTGCGCCCCTCACCGAGTATATGGGCGATGTCATCTTTGACCTTGAGGTCACACCCAACCGGCCGGACTGTCTCTCAATTATCGGCATCGCCCGGGAGGCTGCCGCCCTTACCGGAAAGCCTCTGCACATCCCTGAAATCAGCTACCCGGAAGCGGGCACACCCATTGATCGGCAGGTCACTGTGGAAATCGTGGCACCTGACCTGTGTCCCCGCTACTGCGCCAGCCTTATCAAGGGTATCAAGCTAGGCCCTTCCCCGCGCTGGATGCAGGAAGCCCTCCTGGCGTGTGGAATGCGCCCCATTAATAACATCGTTGATATTACCAACTACGTTATGCTGGAATACGGCCAGCCCCTTCATGCCTTTGACTACGAGATGTTGCGCGGCCGGAAAATCATCGTCCGCCGGGCGGGCGATGGCGAAAGTATTACCAGCCTTGACGGAGTAGAGCGACAGCTATCCGCCACGATGCTGGTCATCGCCGATAGGGAGCGGGCGGTGGCCGTGGCTGGCGTGATGGGCGGCGCCAACAGCGAGGTAACGGAACAGACCACTACCATACTGCTGGAAGCGGCCAGCTTCAAGCCGACGAGCATCCACTATACCGCCCGCACGCTGAACATGCGCAGCGAGGCCAGCACACGCTTCGAGCGGGGCATCCGCCCGGAGCTGACCGTCCCGGCATTGCGGCGGGCCACCCAGCTCATCCTCCAGCTCGCCGGCGGCGAGGCAGCACCGGGTATTGTTGACGTCTATCCCGGCAAAACCGAGCCAAAACCCATCCTGCTCAGCACGCAAGCCGTGAAGCGGGTGCTGGGCGCCGAGTTCAGCCTTGACCAGATGACAGGGGTGCTGACCTCGCTCGGCTTCGCCTGCCAAAATGTTGATACCAGATCAGCCTGGGTTGCCGTGCCCTACTGGCGGGGCGATGTCCGGCAGGCCGTTGACCTCGCCGAAGAGGTCGCCCGCGTTGCCGGCTATGATAAAATCCCGGCGACTTTGCTGGGCGAGCCTTTGCCCAAACAGGAGCCGGCGCCCATTGTCGGCCTGAAACGCGAGGTACGGCAGAGGCTCACCGGCTATGGCTTCCAGGAGATCGTGGCTTATTCCCTGGTCAGCCGGGACATGCTGAGCAAGCTGTCTCAGGAGCCTGGGACTCCGCTGACCCAGCCGCTTAGACTGCTTAACCCGATGTCCGCCGAGCAAGAAGTCCTGCGCCCCACCCTGCGTGCCAGCCTCCTGGCGGCGCTAGCGGCCAACCGCCGCTTTGAAGAGGGCGGTATCCGCCTCTTCGAGTTGGCCCGGGTCTATCTCCCGCGGTCTACCGACTTGCCTGATGAACGCGAGATGCTCTGCGGCCTGCTGAGCGGCCAGCGAGAGGAAAAATCATGGGAGGCCAGCCACGAGCCGGCCGATTTCTATGACGCCAAAGGAGACGTGGAAGACTTGCTCTCCCGCCTGGGCGTCCCGGTCAGCTTCGTGAAGTCAGCAGATGACGGACTTCATCCCAGCCACCAGGCGGCGGTCATGGCTGATGGCAACCGGGTCGGCGTGCTCGGTGAGGTGCACCCGAAGGTGCGGGAGGCTTTCGAGATTGGCGAGCCGGCCTATCTCTTTGAGCTTGACATGTCTGCCCTGGTGCCTTTCCTCAATCCACACCAGCCCTACCGGCCGCTACCGCGTTTCCCGGCCATTGTCCGAGACATGGCACTGGTCGTGGACGCCAGCGTGACCCACCAGCAACTCGCAGATATCATGGAGAGCTTCCCAATGGTGGCCCAGGTGGAAATCTTCGATGTCTATAGCGGGGCGCAGGTGCCGGCGGGCAAGAAGTCCCTCGCCTACCGCATTACCTACCAGTCCCCCCAGCGCACCCTCACCGATGACGAGGTCAACGAGGTCCAGGCGCAAGTCCTGTCCAGGCTGGCCCAGGAAGTCGGGGCGGGGCTAAGGGGGTAGCACGGCTACAACATCTCTCCGAAACCAAGTCATATCAATTTATGGTCTGCACGGTAGCCATGTCATTCTGGCGAAGGCCAGAATCCAGAAAAAGAACCTTTTCAAACTGGATTCCAGCCTACGCTGGAATGACAACTTTTGTTTTATTGTCGGGCTTGACCCCACAATCCAGGTGAGAAGAGAAAGCATCTCTTCTACATGCTGCTTGTGCTATAATTAAGACTACGGAGAGTGCCAGTCTGTGGTGAGAAGCTATACGGCAAAATATACCAGAATAAGCTCCGGCTATATGGGGCAACTTGTCGAGTGGCCTGAGGTAGTTACCGAGGGGAAGACGATAGAGGAGTGCCGGGAGATGCTCCGTGATGCCATTCATGAGATGGTCCCGGCATACAGACAGCAGGGAACTGAGATATCTCCTGGCGGCGAACTCCAGTCACGTAGTCAATACAGTTGTTTAGTGGGGAATCGCTTGAGCATTTCCGTCAAAGATTCAAACTGCGAAATCATGTTTCCTCTTTGACGAACCATCGTTCTGAGATTTGCTCCTTAGCCCCGACTTTCGGATTGTGTGCGAAGGTTGACCGTCTCACCACAGCCAAGACAGTCACGTTCCAGACTTTATAGCCGAGTATCACCATCACGGGCTTGATAAGTCTGACTTTTACCAGACCTGGCTTTTCCGAACTATCTTGCCTGTAGGTCACTATGTCATTTGGTTTAAGCATTTGACTACCCTCACTTTATTACAACCGTATCATGTTACAGAAAGTTGGGTCACTTAATAACAGCCTTCAAAACAAGGTTATGATTTCCTCAAGTAGACCCTTCCTAAGTAGACTTGCATTTATCACATAATCCATATTTTCAACGCCAACATGAAATGGCCTTTGCATCTTCTTCCAGCCTTGACCGTCTGTTAGCCAAACGAATTTCCACCCGGCTGATGACAGGACTTCTCCTCGATTTATATAAGAGCTGATAATCTCACTCGGTTTAGAACCTGTGCCACTGTAAAAATTAACCTCAATATTGGTAGCCTTGCCTTTATTGATAACAGAGTAGTCAAACTTGCGGTCTCGTAAGGTAGAGGGAATTTTGACATGGTATTTATCTTCAACATATCCGAAGGTCTTTTGCTCCACGAAAACAAGGTCAGAATTACGGGCGGATAATTGATTCAGGGTTTCCGTAACCATCTTTTCGAGAAACAGGCCGCTTCGGTTCTTCCTAGCATTGGTATCCAGGCCAACCTCAACGCCCAGCAAGTAGTCAGTTGCGGAGTCCATCTGGCAAAGCACATCGAGAAGGCCCGCGCTCTTTGTGAATTTGACAATATCGTCTATTTCTTTCGCATCGTACTTTTTCTTAGAAAAGTCGAAAGTGTTATATTGCAAGCCAGTCTCAATTGAGTTCAGAACCTTGAGAATACCATCCCGACAGGCAAGCAGAATCGGAATAACTTTTATAACTTCGGGGTACTTCTCTAACAAGTCCCGTAAATCGGAAACGGGATCTGAGCAGTTCTTCAGACTCTTTAAAAGAGCTAATTCATACTTGAAGGCATCCCTGTTTTTCGTGACCTTGGTCCAGTTCACGAAAAATTCATAGGTATAATGTCTCGATCAGGGTATCACTTAGCGCTTTGCAGATTTCATCAACAGTTGAAATGTTTAGATGTTTTTTATAGAAATCCAAGTTGGCCATAAGATCAAGCCAATTCCTTAATCAGTCTTGGTTTGTCGCTTATTCTGGCAAGCTCTTCATCGAGTCTTTTTACCGACAATTCCAGATATTCGGTATTGGTATCGATGCCAATGAAGCGCCTGCCATGTCGGACAGTGGCCACACCTGTTGTCGATGATCCGGTAAAAGGGTCAAGCACGGTATCCCCTGTTTTGGTTGAGGCAAGGATAATTCGTTCAAGTAATGCAAGCGGCTTCTGCGTGGGGTGTTTACCGAACGTCTTTTCTGCCCTTGGCGGAGTAGGGATAGACCACATGTCCTGTGGTTCATCTTCAACGTCAATATCCATCCATAATGAGCGCATCTGTTTGCCGCCGGCTATTTGCTTCATAAGCTGATAATCAAACTTGTGCTTGCTCTTATCGGACTTGGCCGCCCATATGACGGTCTCGTGGCTGTGAGTAAAATAGCGTGTTGATAGGTTGGGAGAAGCATTTGGCTTATACCAGCATATCTCGTTTAG
>JACQTX010000147.1 GCA_016210585.1 Chloroflexota bacterium | reverse complement strand
GGATGCGCATAGCCTAACTGCCGTGCTGTTGTGTTACAGTCTTCCCAAGCATCACAAGCACAAGCAGCAACCTACAAGCATCGCCGCCTGGCGTTGTATGCGCATTCGCCACGAACTGGACCGAAAGACGGACGATGATTGTGATTTAACAATAAGATGGTTTGTTGCTGCCATTCCCCTGCATTGCGGGTTCAGACATAGGCTTCACGCCAGAAGCTCGCATCTTACCAGACTAGGTGCTGGCAGAATATCGCCTCCTTTTGGGAACGTGTATCTTAAAGGCTTGGCATGATGCTTGGGCACAATAGGGATTATGAGCCGAAGCTGAACGAAATGACGAAAAGTGACTCAACAATCCTGACGTTTGTGCAATTTCGCAGGACTGAACTTTTCTCGGTTTTGTGCAGCCCCGCTACGTCCAACAAAAACTCAAATTGTTGGGCTGACTCCTGTTGCATTTTTGCGTTATGTGACTTGAGAAGGGCGCCTCTGAGATGGATACGCACGTCCGCATGGATTCGTGTGCGTTGGCGACTTGTTCGTGAATACGGAGTTGGTCAGGATCGAGTTCGCCCATCTCAAGAGCGATGGGATCTGGAGGCTACCCCTCTGTTCTCAACACGTTACTGCCCCTCTTGGGCTAGGGCCACTGGGTTACTGAGGCACGCTTGATTGGTAGACCGACTCCAAGCTCCCTGTGCATAGTGACCCTGGCTCCTCCAACCGCTCCGGCGTCTCTTTCCAATGGCACATAAAGAGAGAGGTCCAGCCATTTTGGCTGGACCTCTCTGTGTTGCGTCCTCTGCTCTCGGTGTCCTCTATTTGTGAATCTGGACGTTGCCGCCCGTCAGCTTGCCATCGCCGTTCAGGAGGATGCCCTCTACCCATATCTTGAAGATATCGTTCCTTCCAGGCTCGCCGTTGTCCTCCACATAGACCACGAACTTGTGCCCGTCTTCCAAGACTCCAGCGAACCAGCCTTTCTTCAGGTCTGGTGAGACCGCCACCGCTGTCATGGTGTGAGCGTGCAGGTTCACCGAGCCGTTCTGGTACTCTAGTTCACCCTTCACTGTCACGCCGTTATTGGACTGGACATTAAACCCGCCACGGCCATTGTTGCCGAAGCGCAGCACCCCTCCGGTAATCTTCCCGATGCCGCTGACAAAGGTCACCGTCAGACTATCGGAGCCCTTGCCAAGGTCGTCGTCCCTCACGTACACCGTGATGGTCTGGTTGCCTGCTACCACATACTGGTGGCTGCCTGTGATGGGCGAGCCAACAGTCGCACTGCCGGTGGCCGCGGGGCTTCCGTCGCCCCAGTCGATGCTGTAAGTCCAGGTGTCATTGGTGCCCGGGTCGGCAAAGGCCGCGCTGATGTTCACCAAGCTGCCGAAGGGCAGGCCCTGGTCCGCCCCGGCGCTTGCCGTTGGCGCCACGTTATTAACAGTGACCTGGGTATTCGCCGAACCTGTCCCACCATCGTCGTCATTAACCGACACACCGATGGGATACAGGTCCGAGGACGTAGCCGTAGGATTGTCATCTAGGTACTGATGGCTGGCAGTATAGGTCAGAACACCTGCTGCCAGGTTCAGCGTTGTGGAGCTTTCTCCGGGGCCCCAGGCAATGACCACGGTATGGGTGTCCAGGGTGCCCGGGTCTGTGATGTTACCGCTGACAATGACACTGCCGTTCTCGGCGATGGTGGCAGCATCCGTTTCGGCGGTGATATTGGGTGCCACATTATTGACGGTCACTTGCACCTCATCCGAGGCTGTGCCGCCGTTGCCGTCGTCAACAGTGACCTTCAGGATATAAGACCCGTCATCCATAGCGTTGAAAACGGGGTTGGCCACTGTAGAGGAAGAGAGGGTGATGGCCGGACCGGTGAAACTCACTACCGTCCAGTTGAAGGTCAGCGTGTCATTGTCCGGGTCGGAGGAGGCGCTGGCGTCCAGTTGCACCGTCGTGCCTTCGTTCACCACCTGGTCGGGTCCGGCCACCGCCAGAGGCGGGCTGTTGGAAGGAGGCACCGTGCCACCATAGCGTGCCACGGCGAAGTCCCCGGTACCACCGCCACCGCTCCCTGCCACCACGATTTTGCCATCGCTCTGAATGGCCACCGAGTGGCCGGCATCTGGTCCGCCTCCAAAGTCAGTGGTCACCTTGCCGCCGATGCCAAAGGCGGAGTCCAGACTGCCGTTGGCGTTGTAGCGCGCCAGGGCGAAGTCCAAGGCGAAGCTCGCAGATTGGGTATGCCCTGCCGCTACTATCCCGCCGTCGCTCTGAATGGCCACTGATTGGCCTAAATCCCAGCCCCCGAAGTTAGTGGTGACCTTGCCGTCGGTGTCAAAGGAAGTGTCCAGACTACCGTCATTGTTGTAGCGGGCCAGGGCGAAGTCCGCAGATGGATAGCCGCCAGAGTACCCTGCCACCACGAACTTGCCGTCGCTCTGGATGGCCACCGAGTAACCGTAATCGGTGCTTCCGAAGTCGGTGGTCACCTTGCCATCGTTGTCAAAGGTGATGTCCAGCGTGCCGTCACTGTTGTAGCGGGCCAGAGCGAAGTCGCTGTTGTCCTGCGCAAGGGGGTTGCCGTACCCGGCCGCCACTATCCTGCCGTCGCTCTGAATAGCCACCGAAGTGGCTGCATCGCCGCTGCCCTATGGGAACCCTCCAATGTTGGTAATCACCTTGCCCGTGCCGCCAAAGGAGGTGTCCAGGGAGCCGTCGGTGTTGTACCGCGCCAGGGCGAAGTCCCAGCCGGTGTTGAAGAACTTGAAGAAAGACCCTGCCGCCACGATTTTGCCGTCGCTCTGAAGGGCTACCGAGAGGCCCTGAGCGAGGGGTGAGATATCGCCGGCGGTTCCGAAATCGGTGGTTACCTTGCCGTCTGCGTCGAAGGTGGTGTCCAGGCTGCCGTCGGCGTTGTACCGCGCCACGGCGAAGAAGTTGCGACCGAATGCAGTGGTGTCCCCTACCACCACGATTTTGCCGTCGCTCTGGATGGCCACGGCCCAGGCTTGGTCGCGGCCACTACTACCGAAGCTGGTGGTTACCTTGCCATCTGTGTCAAAGGTGGGATCCAGGCTGCCGTCGGCGTTGTACCGCGCCACGGCGAAGTCGCCTAAGCTGGCCGTCATGTGGGTAACCCCTACTGCCACGATTTTACCGTCAGTCTGGATGGCCACGGATTGGCTGACGTCGTTACCCCCAGAGAAATCAGTAGTCACCCTGCCGTCAGTGTCAAAGGTGGGGTCCAGGTCTCCAGGGCTGCTCGCCGCCACAGGCAAGGCCATGACCGAAAACAAGGATGGGAACAAAAGGAAAACCGAGAGAATGCGCAAGATGGTTCGTTTCATAACTACCCTCCATAAACTAAATTATTTACTTGAGAGACGCGATTTCCCGTTTCAACTGGCAATTAGACGATGTTTGCAGGCTTTCTTTAGCTAAGTACCTGTATCCCGGGGCATCAACCCTCTTCGCAGGGTGTGGGACAGGCATGTTAGTGCTAATCCACTACTCTAAGGGTGGTAGCTGATAGCACTTGACCTCAGGGGGTGTTATATTGCTCAGAGTGCTAAATAGTTTACTCTGCTGAATTTATGGATTTGCTATTCCGGCGGAAGCTGGAATCCAGTCACATCACGCAATCTGAATTCCTCATCAAGTTCTTTGAAACGGTCATTTAGATATGCAATCAATTACGTGCACTTCTTAGTACCACAAAGGAATATTAACACCTGTGTTCAGCAGTTAATACGACTATTGTCGTAGTCAAACAACAAACTTGCCGGGAGCTATCAGGTGGTAGGGGATTCATTCATTAGACCAGATGTTACTGGTGAGCCTCTGCTGTCGCTATAAAGCAAGAAGAGTATTGCACTTCTTAGCGGTTTGTTATACTCTCTAACCACCACACATGCTTCGACCCTCTCACCTTTCGACCTTCTCTCTTGACATTCATCTTTCAAGTGGTATGATAGTGGTGTCTTGACAGCATATACGATACGAGAGGTAGCGGAGTGGTTCCAGGTGATGGTAGCCAAACACTTCCTGAGATGTGGGACAGGGGTGTGGGGTCAGCGGTAGCAACGCGACTGCCTACTGCCACGATATGCAAGGCAAAGAGGTTGCACAGTCTATTGTGCAACCTCTTTTTGTTTCACGGTGACATGAAGCCCTAAAAGAGGGACTGGACATGAGACGAAGCAGGACAAAAGTAAAACTCCTCGCAGTTATCCTGGCGTGCTTGATGGTTGGCACCATCCTGCCGCCAAGTGCCCCCACAAGCGCAGCTGTCCCATCTATTCCTGTTCTCCTAGTGCACGGTATTCAACTAGCTGCCTTCCTCCCTGGGAAGGGGTTCAGCCCAGATGAGATATGGCAACCCATGGCAAAGTATTTGACTGGTAAAGATTCCCTTGCCGAAGAAGACACGGGGAATTGGACGTGGGTTGAAGACAGCGAGCATCCAGGTGACCAAAGCTACAATATCAAGAAGCTTGACGGAAGCGACAAGGAAGGAAACCACTTCGTTGTGTATATTAGCAACTATACACATAACACAGATGAATGGACGAACGATGATATTCGCAAATATGCCCGGAGTCTTTCCAGAGAAATTGCGGTGGTAAAGGAGGACGCACTCAAGGAGAACGCAGTTTCTGACGAAGTTGATATTGTTGCTCATAGCATGGGTGGGTTGGTGGCCAGAGCCTATGTTGAAAACGGCAATCTAACCGATAACCCGTACCCGACGCAATACAATAGTGATGTAAGAAAACTTATTATGCTGGGAACTCCAAATCATGGGTCTCCCTTTGCGATGATAGCCACCGCCCTGGATAATCCGCGTTTGGCCGTTTTCGGCGTTGTCGGAGCAGCTATAGCAGACCGAATGAAAGCCGCACTATCTGTAAGGCAAATGTCATCAGAGCCATATAGTTCTTTTCTTTCTGCCCTGAACCGCGGCGTTTCGAATGGGGCAGAGCAAGATGCAGAATATCACACAATTGCAGGGACCGAAGCGAATCTTTTCGGCACTATCCCTACACCTGGTTTGGTGTCAGACATCTTATCCCGAATTACATTTCACGGTAACGACAATGATGGAGTGGTAAGTAGTGACAGCGTGAGATTGGGGGGTCGAGAACACGAACTAGAAATTGCGGTAGACCATTCTGACCTGTTGAAGACACCAGAAGTATTTGCAAGCGTAAGCCGTGTCTTGCTTTCAGAACCTGTTGGCGAACCTCCTCCGGCGCTGGCTTCAGACCTTACGGTCACGTCCGTCGGCGCGCCGACCTCTGTGAATATCGGCCAGACTATTCCGGTAAGCTTCAACGTCAAGAACTTGGGAGACGGCTCATCAGCACCTTTTAGAAATCTGGTGTCGTTGGGTACAAGTCCTTATGGTACTCAGATTCACCTTGGCTACTTTGAAATGGACTCGCTAGGCTCTGGCCTGTCCAAATCAGATACGGTGCAAGTGACGATACCTTCCACTGTTCTGCCCGGTAGCTATTGGCTGACAGTATATACCAACCCTGGCGAAGCTGGTGAATCAAATCCAAATAATAACATTAACAAGGCGCCAGCGCAGATACAGATACTAGCCAGCAGCGGCTCAGATACCAGTCGCCCGGTGGTCGCGCTGGCAGGGCCAGCAACCGGGGAAACCTGGATAGCCGGGACACAGAAGACTATTAGCTGGAGCGCAAAGGATGACGTGGGCGTCGTATCCGCCGACTTGCATTTTACGAATGACGGTTGGCAGACCTCAGAGAAACTCTACGCCGCACCGGCTGGTGTCAGTACGTACTTGTGGACAGTACCCTCGGTCGACACGACAGAAGCGCAGTTTATGGTTATTGCCTGGGATGCAGCCGGCAAAGGCGGCATCGATATCAGCGGCGAGTTTATCATCACCTCAGCGCCAGAGCTGCTGGCGGCCCCTGTCTTGAGTGAGCCGCAGGTTTCGGGTGCGAACTATCAAATATCCTGGTCGGGCATCACTGGAGCCGTCAATTACCTTCTGCAAGAGAGCAGTGATTCTCAGTTCTCGGCCCCTACTGAGTACCTCTTGATGCAAACGTCCCACTATTTCAGCTCCCGACCTCCCGGCACCTACTACTACCAGGTAGCTGCGATTGACAGCCGTGGTCTCAAGGGAAGTTGGAGCCAACCCAAGAGCGTGACTATACAGGCTGACCTGGATCCCGGTGAAATTATGCTCATCTCACCCACGGATGACGCGACAAGCCAGCTTTTGGCGGTTACCCTGGAGTGGAGTGCTAGCCATCCGGGAGGAGAGAATCTGCGATACGATGTCTTCCTTATGCCCTTCGATACTGATACCCTCTATTCGCCTCACATAGTCTCTTCAGGACAAACGGCAAGCAGTTATACTGCGGCAAACTTGGACTACAATAAAAAGTATTCATGGGGCATCCGAGCCTGGGATGAAACAGGCCAGAATCGTGTAAGCCCCGTGTATCATTTCACTACTGTAGATGATGTCAGCCCACCTGCTGGCTCAATCAGCATCAATGACGGGGCAGCCACCACCGACACTTACGCTGTGACTTTGTATTTGTCAGCTTCCGATACTGAATCCGGTGCCCAGTATGTGAGGTTTAGCAATGATGGCCAGGACTGGACTGGATGGGAATGGTTCGCACCTCGTCACCCGTGGAATATCGCTGATTCCACCTATGGCGGGAAGCCCAACCAGGACGTTTACACAGTCTACGCCCAGTTTAGAGATATGCAGGGAAACGAATCAGCCGCATATTCCGATACGATAATCAAAGTGAAAGCCAAGCCGGGCAATATCATCCTCAACGGCGCCTATTATGAGACCATTCGAGATGCCATCGCTGCAGCGCAAAGCGGGGACACTGTATATTTGACTGACGGAACCTATACCATCTATGGAGAGCCCAGCCCACCTCGTTACCCTGGTACCTCCGTTGGCGTCGTATTAAAGCCGGGCGTGACCTTGAAGGGCGCAGGCGCTGACAGAACGAAGGTGGTACAGGAGGGAGGCCTCTGGACCATCATTGATGCCGACAACAGCACCATTGAGGGGCTGTCCATCGTGATGGCACAGCCCAATGTGGTCAGATATGCTGTGCTTATGGAATCAGACTCGTCAGAGATAAGAAATAGCATTGTTGAAAGTACCGATGGCGGCATAGAGATAAGGGGCAGCAACAATCTTGTAGCGAACAACCTGATAAGGAATAGTGGAGACGGGATTAACGTTAATAGTGGTAGCAACAGTCGTATCTATAACAATACCATCGTCTATAATAGCGGCAACGGCATAAAAAGCCAGGATGCGTCGGCTGAAATAAAGAATAATCTTATTGCCTATAACAACAACTATGGCGTATATGTTCAATCCACCACCGATTTCAAGAACAACGATGTCTTTGGTAATTTCAGAAACTATGTAACTGGCGAAGGCTGGTTGGCCGACCAAACAGGCGTAGGTGGCAATATCTCCATTGACCCACTTCTTACATCCGACCACCGCCTGGGCTCTGGCTCATCAGCTATTGACGCCGGAACCGACCTGGGCTTTCCTTTCAGTGGGAGCGCGCCGGACATGGGAGCTTTTGAAGATGGGGCGACCGGAACGCTTGAAGTTGTTTCCGACCGTGACGACGCGTCATTTACCATTTTTGGGCCGCAAAACTATAGCGGAACAGGCAAGACTTGGGCAGTGTCAGGTGCTCCAATTGGACTCTACTCTATTACCTTCGGCCCCATACCTCAGCACTATACTCCGCATTATCAGGGCAATATCTTAATGAGTAACCAGACGCTTGTCTTTGATGGCACCTATCAGACGGATACCATCCCGCCCTCCGGAACCATAACGCTTAACTTTGATGAGTATGCTACCGGTGACAATGTGGTCGCCATCGCTCTCTCCTTTTCCGACGTTGTAGCGGGGCTAGGGGCTGGAGCTCAGATGGTGTTCAGCAACGATGGTGTTACCTGGTCTTCGCCAGAGCCATTTTCAACCCTGCGGAGAGGCTGGGACCTTACCGATTACGGTGGCGATTCTACCACTGGCTTGAAAACCGTATATGCCAAGGTATCAGATGACTTGGGAAACTGGGTGACCGAACTGGTAAGCGACAGCATAATTTACGTTCCTGGACGGGAAATCCTTGAGGTACCAATCGAATACTCCACTATCCAGGCAGCTATTGACGCCGCACAAGATGGTGATGTGGTGCATGTCCTCCCCGGGGATTACCGGGAAAACGTTGTATTGAAGGCAGGGGTCAGCTTACAGGGTTCGGGGCCGGACGTTACCAGCTTGAGTTGGGCTACTAGCGATCCCGTCATTACTACCGCCAATAACAGCACAATTGATGGCTTCACCATTAACAAGTCGCCTTTGCTAAGTTACGAGGGCATTCTGGTTCAGGACGCCTCCCCCATAATCTCAAATAACGTCATTCGTGCTACCATTGGCGTGCGGATTCGGGGTAGCTCTATGCCCATAATCCGGAACAACGCCATCAAAGACATTTCGCAAATCGCTGTATCTATTAGCGGGACTTCGTCAGCCGTTATCGAGAATAACACCGTCGTAGGTAACAAAGAAGGTATCTATCTGAACTCTGCTGCGCCAGATACGCGCGTATACGTGACCAACAACATAATAGCCAATAACGGAGCTTCAGGAATCTCTGACACCAATACCCAGGATACGTCCCACAAGCACATTTTCTCGTCTTTCAACCTCTTCTGGCAAAACGCCGGCGGCAACTTCGGCGGCTACAATAAAGACAAAATATCCGGAGCGGGCGATTTAGATGGCGACCCGTTGTTTACCGATAATGCCAGCGGGAACTTCACCCTTCGTGATGGCTCCCCGGCCATCAACAGCGGGCATCCGGAGGCCAGGTACAATGACGTGGATGGGACAAGGAATGACCGGGGTGCTTATGGTGGCCAAAGCCATAACACTCATCCCAGAGCCGAATTCGCCGTTGATCAAGTCTTCGGTGGTACTGGTTCAGTATTCACGTTTGACCCCAGTGCCTCCCATGACCGTGAAACATCGGTTGACAAGTTGCAGGTCAGATGGGATTTCGACGGTGACGGGACCTATGACACGGACTTTCAGCCCTTGACACAAACAACCCACCAATACGCTGGGGAGGGCGAATACACTGTCGCACTGCAGGTAAGAGATGGTGGTGGTTTCGTTTCATCAACAAGCAAGACGGTGACAGTCATCAATCAGTCGCCGAATGTTCCGGGGAACCCGTCGCCATCAGATGGCGCCGAAGAACAGCCAGTTGAGCTAACACTTAGCTGGGCCGGAGGACACCCGGATTCAGGGGCAAGCGTAGCCTATGACGTTTACTTCGGCTCCTCGGCGAATCCTCTCCTGGTCTCGTCTGCACAAACGGAATCCTCTTATGGTCCGGGAGCACTCGAATACCAGCAATTCTACTTCTGGAAAATCGTGGCCACTGACAGTGATGGACTCTCCGTTTCTGGCCCGGTGTGGAGTTTCCTTACCGGACCACAACCTCTGCCTGAGTCTCCGACTGACCTGACGGCTACCGTAATGTCCAGCAGTCGGGTAGACCTTCAGTGGGTGGATAACTCCACGGGCGAGGTCGGGTTCAAGATTGAGCGCAGGTCGGAAACGGATAACTACGTTGTCGTAGATATCATGCCTGCCGATGCGACTCAATTCAGTGACCTGAATCTCACACCTGGCATTACCTATTACTACAGAGTAAGCTCATACAACGCTACGGGCAGTTCCGTATATTCGAATGAAGCAAGCGCCACTCCGCCGATTGAACATAGCCTCACTATATCGAGCACCGCTGGCGGCTCGGTGACGGCACCCGGTGAGGGGACGTTTGCATACAATAGTGGAGAGGTGGTCAACGTTGTAGCCAGCGCTGATGCCGGCTACCGCTTCGTCACCTGGACCGGCGATGTGGATACCATAGCCGATGTCAAGGCCGCCTCGACTGCCATCACCATGAATGGCGACTACGCCGTTACCGCCAATTTTGAGGTGATACCAGCCGTGACTATCCCCGCGCCAACCAACCTTACGAAAATCTCCCCTGATAACAATCCTCTCCCCGCCTTCCAGTGGGAAGCTGTTAGTGATGCCGTTTCTTACGAGGTGGATGTGGACTCTGGTGGTTGGACAAATAACGGCAATAAGCTCGCCTATATCCAGCCTACGGTGCTGATTAAAGGATCCCACGCCTTCTCCGTGCGAGCTTTCGACGCGGATGGGAACGCTGGCACAGCCGCCAGCCTGAGCTTCAATATAAGCACGGCGGCGGATTTGGCCAATACGAAAATCGCGTTCGCTTCCAACCGAGATGGTAACTGGGGAATCTATGTGATGAACAATGACGGAACAGGTCAATCTCGACTTACAGACAATACAGCCGACGATTTGCTGCCTATTTGGTCACCTGATGGCAGCAAGATTGCTTTCATGTCTTATCGTGATGGCAACTGGGAAATCTATGTCATGAGTGCTGATGGAACAGGTCAGACTAGATTGACTACTGATCCTGCCTACGATGCCTACCCTAATTGGTCGCCAGATGGTTCCAAGATAGCGTTTGCTTCTAACCGAGATGCTAACTTGGAGATTTATGTGATGAACTCGGACGGTACTGCGCAGAATCGGATTACCAATAATTTTGACACTGACTCCCACCCTGTTTGGTCACCTGATGGAAACAAGATAGTTTTTTGGTCTCAGAATAACACTCCTAGAGATATATATTTGATGAATGCTGATGGTACAGGTCAAGAACAATTAACTTTTGATAATGCTCCCGTCGGCTCGGCGTTAGATTTATCCCCGGCTTGGTCTCCCGATGGGACAAGTATTGTTTTCGTCTCTGAACGGGACGGTAACGATAACGAGGAAATATATTCTATGAATCCTGACGGTTCGGGACAGACCAGGATCACCAATAGTGCTGGTGCCGATCTAGCTCCAAAGTGGTCGCCAAACGCTGCTCGTATTGCTTTTGCCACGGTGAGAAATGGTGATTTAGAAATTTACACTATGACCGCTGACGGTAGCAGTCCGACCAATCTGACCAATAACGGTGCAGCTGACAATAGCCCGGCCTGGTCGCCTTTCCTGCCGGCTGAGCAGCATACTCTTACCACTGCTGTGAACGGCAGCGGCAGCACGGAACCGCCCATAGGTGACCACACCTATGACGCGGGCACCGTGGTCAACCTTGCAGCCAGCGCCGCTGCCGGCTACCGCTTCGTCAACTGGACTGGCGATGTGGATACCATAGCCGATGTCAACGCCGCCTCGACTGCCATCACCATGAATGGCGACTACGCTATCACCGCGAACTTTGAGGTGATACCAGTCGTGAACAATCCGCCCAATCTGCCTACTAATGTCTTGCCTGCCAGCGGTGCCGCCGTCCTCAGCCTTACCCTTATGCTCCAATCCTCAGCCTTCTCGGATCCCGACGAGGGTGATGTACACGCCGCTTCGCAGTGGCAGGTTGCCGCTATATCCGGAGACTACACCAACCCCATATTCGACAGCGGTGCCGATAGCTCCAACTTGACCATCATCACTATACCACAGGGAGAACTGACCTTTGCCAGTACCTACTACTGGCATGTAAGGCATCAGGATAACCATGGCGCCTGGTCTGAGTGGTCAGAAGAAACGTCATTTACTACTATGCCTCAAGGTGTAAGAATATGGTACGTTGACGATGATTTGCAGGATTATCCTAGTGCTGATTTCACGAAGATTCAGGATGCCGTAGACGCTGCGAGCCTTGGAGACACCGTTATTGCCTATCCCGGTACCTACGCCGAGAACGTAAAAGTGAGCAAGCATCACTTGACAGTTAAGTCGGAGAACGGGGCCGAGTCGACAATTGTTCAGGCGGCCAGTGAAAACGAGCACATGTTCGAGATTACTGCTGACCATGTAGAGATAAGTGGCCTCACAATTAGAGGGGCACCAGGATATAGCGCTTTAGTAACAGAGGTTAGCGCTACGGTTTCCGTGGGTGGCCAATTCGGAGTGTACCTGAACGCAGCTAGCTACGGCAGGGTTCTCAACAATGTCTTTCTAAATAGCGATGCGGGCATCATGATGCGTGATTCGTCTGACAATCTTATTAGAGGCAATAGTCTTTTTGGAGAGAATGCAGCCTCTGGGACTGGCATCTATGTAAGTGGAGACAGAGGGAATAATACGATAGAGGGTAACCTGTTTACGCACTTTTGGCATGCTCTTTCGTATGTGTCAAACAGCATTATCAGGGGCAATACCGTGGAAGACACATCCTTTAATATGTATTGGACCTCCTCCATTAACAACACAACTTCTCTCAACAATTTTGTAGCTGCTTACACGGCTGCACATATGTCCTCTCCCAATGCTTGGAACTCCCCGCAAGGAATAACCTACAACTACAAAGGGAACACCTTCACTGGCTACCTTGGCAACTACTGGAGTCGCTACACCGGGACAGACGCAGATGGTAATGGTATTGGAGATACTCCCTATGTTATTTATGGCACGTGGGATTCACCACAAGGCGAAAGCTTTACAGGAGAAAAAGACGATTACCCATTGATGGAGCGTTCTGAGAATTACAGAACAATAGAGGGCAGCCGACCTAGCCGTCCGATCAACGTCTCCCCGACCAATGGCACCATTGGGCTAACCCTTACTCTGGCCCTCCAGTCCTCAACCTTCGCTGACCAAGACACGGGTGATACCCATGCTGCCTCCCAGTGGCAGGTAAGGCCGGCTTCGGGCAGCTACACTAGCCCGGTTTTTGATAGCGGCACCGATGCGGCTAAGCTCGCTGTCATCACTGTCTCTCCCGGAACACTGGATTACGCTACCACCTATTACTGGCATGTAAGGCATCAGGATAACCATGGCGCCTGGTCTGAGTGGTCAGAGGAAACGTCATTTACTACTACGCCCGATCAAGTAGCCACGTTCCCTGATGCCAACCTGGAAGTTGCCATCCGTCAGGCCATCAACAAACCCGCGGGGGACATCTTGCAGTCTAGCCTGCTGATGCTGACCACTTTTGATGCCGCAGGCAAAGGCATAGCCAACCTCAGCGGACTGGAATATGCTACCAGCCTCACATTGCTTTACCTCCAGAGTAACCAGATAAGCGATCTGATGCCGCTGGCTGGGCTGACCAACCTAACCTATCTCGAGCTCATTGATAACCAGATAAGCGACCTAGCGCCGCTGGCCGGACTGATCAAGTTGAAAGGGTTTTACGCTTGGTCAAACCAGATAGGTGACCTATCACCTTTGACCGAGTTGACCAATCTAACTGGGCTTGGCCTCGAGAACAATAAGATAAGCGACCTGTCACCACTGGCCGGACTGACTAACCTGGCAGAACTTAACCTTGGTAGTAATCAGATAAGCGACCTCACGCCGCTAGCTGGGCTGACCAACCTAACCTATCTTGAGCTCTTTGATAACCAGATAAGCGACCTTTCCCCGCTGGTCGGGCTGACGAACCTGACACAGCTTGCCGTCGGTTGGAACCAGATAAGCGACATCAAGCCCCTGGTGGACAACGCTGGCGTGGACAGTGGTGACCTGGTCGACTTGATGGGCAATCCGCTGAGCGTAGTCTCGCTTAACATCTACATCCCGCAGCTTCAGGCGCGAGGGGTGGACGTGGTCTATGATATGCCTGTTGTTGTGCCTACCATTGCTCTCACCCCACCCACCGGTCCTCCCGGTACTACCGTCACCGTTAGCGGCACCGGCTTTGCCGCCAACGAGGCCGACATCACGCTGACCTATGACGGCACAGTCCTAATCTCTGGTATCGCAGCTAACTCACAAGGAAGCTGGAGCGAGACTTTCACTGTCCCACTTTCACCCCATGGTGCTCATACCGTCTCTGCTTACGGTGCTATCACTGCGGCGACTACTGCCACCTTTACCATTCCTCAGGCGATTGTCATTTCGCTGGACGCAAACCCTGCCACACCCATTGCAGGTGAGGTGGTGACTGCTTCCGGCGTTACGAAAGACGAGGACGGAGCCATACTCTCTGTCGTAACCGTCTCCATTGACTGGGGCGATGGAAGCACTGATGAGGTGACATCAGGTGCCGATGGAGCTTACACGTCAACGCATGCCTATACCCTTCCGGGGAGCTATCATGTGGAGGCTACGGCCAGCAAGACCGGCTACCTCAACGGCTCGGCGGGAAAGGACATCACGGTCAGTGTCCCGCCGACTATTGACATTACTCTGAACATTACCCCGGCAGCACCGACAACAGCGACACCGGTGACCACTTCCGGCACGACCAATGACCAGGCCGGTAACGTTGTGGTCGGCGTAACGGTAGATGTTACCTGGGGTGATGGTGCGACAAGCCAGGTGTTCTCGGACGGCATCGGGAACTATACAGCCAGTCACACCTATACGCAGGCTGGACCTTACACCATCACGGTAACAGGCAACAAGACTGGCTACCTGCCAGGCAGCAAGTCTGCCGATATTGTGGTCAATGTCCCGAAAGCTGTCATCATGTCGGTTAACATCACCCCGGCCGCTCCACAGGTGGGTGAGGAGTTGACGGCCTCAGGGGTGACAATGGACCAGAATGGGGCCCCCTTATCCGGGGTAACCGTCCTAATAGACTGGGGGGACGGAAGCACTGCCGAAACAACCTCGGACGCTGATGGCGCCTACTCTGTCACTCATACCTACACGGCTGCCGGAGTCTATACAGTTGATGTCACCGGGAACAAGCTCGGCTACATCAGCGGCCAAGCCTCTTGTGACATACTGGTTAGCGTTGCGAAGGCCATAACGCCTACTCTCGAGTTGAATCCTCCAGAGCCAGTAGTTGGTCAGCAGGTGACGGCTTCCGGTATTACGAGCGACCAGGATGAAGCGCCGTTGCCCGATGTTACTGTCACCGTAGACTGGGGCGATGGGACAATTACGCAGACGACATCGGGCGCCGGCGGCGCCTACGCCTCCACCCATACGTATACCAGCGCCGGTGACTACACTCTTAGTGTGGTGGGCGCCAAGCTGGGGTATGCCAGCGGCAGCCGTTCGCAGCCCATTGTCGTTGAAGTGCGCCCGACTGTGCAGATTTCCCTGGGCCTGAGTCCAACTCCCGGTATCAAGGGGGAGCCAGTCACAGCCTCGGGCGTCACCACAGACCAGGACGGTAATCCCTTGAGCGGCGTGACGGTTACCATAGAGTGGGGCGATGGCGCTACCGACCAAATGGTAACTGCCAGCCATTATAGCTTCACGCATACCTATACCACTGTCGGGGACTTCGAAGTTAGGGTAACAGGGACCAAGACTGGCTATGACCCCAGCTCAGCTTCTGTAGCCCTAAAGGTTGCCGTTCCCCCACCAATTCTCATTTCGCTGGATGTAGACCCCGCCACACCCCTTGCAGGTGAGGTGGTGACTGCTTCAGGCGTTACGAGAGACGAGGACGGAGCCATGCTGTCTGGCGTGACCGTCTCCATTGATTGGGGAGACGGAAGCAATGCCGAAACAACCTCGGACGCTGATGGCGCTTACTCCTTCACTTATACATATGCCATAGCTGGGGACTACGTAGCCCACGTTACCGGTGCGAAGAGCGGGTATTCGTCTTTTTCTGTCTCCGTTCACGTACTGGTTAGCGTGTCCGGGTTGTCTATTTCCCTGAGCGTCAGCGCGGCTACACCCCAGACATGGCCGCTCCAGCCAGGATGGTCCGTAACCGCCTCAGGTGTGACTAAAGACCAGGACGGAAACCCATTGGGCCAGGCCTTTGTGTCAATAGACTGGGGTGACCAGGCTGCCACGATGCTTAACTCGGATGAAGACGGGACATACTCTGTTACTCATATTTACGTGACCGGGCGGAGCTACACTGTTACTGCTACTGCAATGAAGAATCTCTATGCAAGTCCCAGCACATCGGAGGAAGTACTCGTCACCCTTCCCCACATTGTCACTTCTCTGGAGGTGACGCCCCCTGCACCGGTGGTGGACCAGCGTGTGACCGCATCCGGCGTAACCCGGCACGAAGATGGTGCCCCCACGTCTGAAGTATTTGTCACTATGGACTGGGGTGACGGGACTACCCAATACACCATGTCGGACGCTAGCGGAGAATACCTTTTCACGCATAGCTACCCGGCCTCTGGCAGGTACACTGCTAAGGCCATTGGGACAAAGGGCTACTATCTGAAGGGCACCAGCTCGGCAGGTATAGTTATTGATGTCCCCATGGCAGTAGCGATTGCGCTGGACACGAGTCCGGCTAGCCCAGTGCCCGGCCAGGCGGTCAGCGTGTCCGGAGTAACCAGAGACGGTGAAGGGAACATTCTGCCGGAAGTGACACTCGCGGTGGACTGGGGAGACGGGACAACCGACCAGATGACCTCGGGGAGCGATGGGCGATACGCCTTCAGCCATGCCTATGTTTCCGAGGGGAACTACGGTCTGGTGGTTATGGCAAGCAAGGCGGGCTATCTTGATGCCAGTAGTCTGGCAGACATAACTGTCGCCGTGGCACTGCCACCGCTGCTGCCACCGCTACCTCCGGGGGGAGGAGGTTTTGGAGTCCCACCAGCACCACCCCCATCAGGAGTACTGCCACCCAGTGGCTGGGAATGGCAGAATCCATTGCCCCACGGCAACCCGTTTTACGATATCTGGGGAAGTTCTTCCAGCGATGTATTTGCGGTTGGCTCAGGTGGCACCATCCTGCATTATGACGGCACATCCTGGAGCGAGATGACCAGCGGCACCATGGACACCCTTCTCGCCGCGTGGGGTAGCTCGGCATCTGACGTGTTTGCGATTGGCGACAGGGGCACAATCCTGCACTACGATGGCACCTCCTGGAGCGAGATGGACACCGGTACTACAGGCACGCTCTTTGATGTCTGGGGCAGTTCGGCGTCTGACGTGTTCGCCGTGGGCAGCAGCGGCACCATCCTGCACTATGACGGCACCTCCTGGAGCCAGATGAGCAGCGGCACCATGGACACCCTTCTCGCCGCGTGGGGTAGCTCGGCATCGGACGTGTTCGCGATTGGTTCAGGTGGCACTATCTTGCACTACGGCGGCGCTTCTTGGACACTGATGGACAGCGGCACCAGTAACTCACTCTACGGCGTTTGGGGCAACTCTTCTTCCGATGTGTTTGCGGTCGGAGAATGGGGCACCGTTCTACACTACGATACTGGCTCCTGGGAGTGGATGGGGAGTATCACCACGACCGGGCTTTACGGTGTCTGGGGTAGCTCATCGTCTGACGTGTTTGCGGTAGGCTCAGACGGCACCATTCTACACTATGACGGCACCTCGTGGAGTCAGATGGCCAGCGGCACTACGAATTCGCTTTATGGCGTCTGGGGCAGTTCGGCCTCTGACGTGTTCGCGGTAGGCTTGGGGGGCATCATCCTGCATTATGACGGTACATCCTGGAGCGAGATGGCCAGCGGCACTGCGAACTGGTTTTATGGTGGGCGTTATGGTGTGTGGGGCAGTTCTTCTTCCGATGTGTTCGTGGTGGGTAGTGCTATCTTGCACTATGACGGTAGCTCATGGAGCCAGATGGTCGGCGGCAATGGCTCGCTTCAGGATGTCTGGGGTAGCTCTTCCTCCGATGTGTTTGCAGTCGGACCTTGGGGCATCTGGCATTACAATGGCAGTTCCTGGAACGTGATGCCCAACGTCACCGGGAATTCACTTCACGGTCTATGGGGCACTTCAGGCTCCGATGTCTTCGCTGTGGGGGATGGGGATACCATCCTACACTACGGAGTCGTAGCCGGGGATGCGAATAGTGATGGCCAGGTGACCGCCACGGACATCACGGCTGTGGAGAGGATTATCGCCGTAATGGACCCGGCGACAGCCGGTGCTGATGCCAATAGGGATGGCAAGATAAACGCTCTGGACATAACCAGAACCGAGATGATTGTCGCCGGGCTGGGTTGAACGTTCGCCTGGAATACGCAGCCGAGTAACAAAGGTTAAGTTTGTGTGACGCGATAGCGGCCGCGAATTCGCGAGCAGCTCATCATGGCTGAGCATTCCTACGCCGGGCGCCAAGCCTTCATCGAAATCCTCTTGACATCAGTAGTATAATTAGTGTACTCGTCTGCGCTAATAGACTCGGGGAGGGCCTATGCCGAGGAAGGCGACTCTGGTCCTGCTCGCGCTTTTGCTTGCCCTGGAGGTATGGCCCGGCATTAAGGCAAGTCCGGTGCTCGCCACACCGGCCATAGCCATCAGCCCCACAACCGGCCCACCGGACACTGTGGTGACTGTCAGCGGCACCGGCTTCGCCTCTGGCGAGGCAAGCATCATAGTGACTTACGGAGGGAGTCCGGTGGCATCGGGCATTGCGGCAGATGCCGCCGGAGCGTGGACCAAAACGTTCCGTGTGCCACGATCCGCTACCGGCCCTCATGTCGTCGGTGCCTACGGGACTAATACCCCTGCCGCCTCGGCGGGTACAGTCATCTTCGACGTAACCCCCGCTATCGCTGCTGATCCACATAACGGACTGCCCGGCACCATGATAAAGCTGATGGGTGACGGTTTCGCCGCCAATGAAGCCGGTATCGTTGTTACATATGACGGAACCGAGGTCGAGTCCGGAATCTCAGCTTCAAGCGTTGGCAACTGGTTTATTGCTTTCACGATACCAGCACTCGCTGCGGGGGCGCATATCCTCGATGCGTACGGCAGTGTCACTGCCGCCAGCGCCGTCCCGGACGTTACCATCACCGAACTGCCGAGCGGGACAATCTCAGGTCACGTATACCGGGGTGACCCTCCGGTCCCTTTCGCGTGGGTTGATGTATGGGCAACGGGGTATGACTATGGCTACGGCTACTCCTCGGCTCGCACCGGTCCCGACGGGAGCTACAGCATTCGCGTTCCTTCGGGCGCGTATAGCGTCAGCGCCGGCGCACTTGGGTTTGTCAAGGAGTACTATCCCAATACCTCTTCTTCAAGCGGCGCAATGCCAGTGAGGGTGACGGCACCGGAAGATATCGCGGGAATTGACTTCACACTGGAGCCTGGCGGGTCCATCTCCGGGCATGTCTATGAAGCAGACGGGACAACACCCATTCCGTGGGCCAATGTGGCGATTGATACACCTGGTTCCAGGACAGGACCTCAGGTGTACACAGACCAGAACGGGGCGTACAGCATCTCCGGTCTCGCTTTGGGTGATTACCGTATCTATGCCTACGATTACAGGAAGTCACGCATTTTCGAGTACTTCAAGGACGCCTATTCCCTTGAAACGGCCACCCCGGTATCAGTAAGCGCACCCATCGCCACCACAGCCATCGATTTCACGCTTGAGCAGTCAGGCACTATCTCGGGGCACGTGTATGAGTCCGATGGCGCTACTCCGATTACGAGCTTCACTGTCAAGGCCAACCGCGTTGACGGCACCGGGCCTGTTCTTCCACCGGCTATTCCGTGGCCGGCACCGTACTACCCCGGCGGCGCCTATTCGATAACCGGTCTGGCCCCGGGTAAGTACGAAGTGCAGGTCACCGGCGGCGGCTACATCACGGAGTACTACAAGGATGTGCAGTATGGCAAGGCTACACCAGTGGAAGTGGCCATAGGGACAACGACGGCTAGCATTGACTTCACCCTGGAGAAGGGCGGTTCGATCTCGGGCGTGGCCTTCGCGCCCGGCGCTTCTGGCACCTATATTGCGGCCAAGCTGGTAGGTGGCACCTACTCGGCCAGCACCAAAGCGAGCGACGAAGATGGCACGTTCACCATCAGCGGGTTGCCCACCGGCCAGTACAGCGTAGAAGCCTGGAACGATAATTTCAACCGCCTGTTCTATGGTCAGACAACGTCACGAGTGGCCGCTACTCTGGTGTCCGTCACAGCGCGGGACACAACGCCGGAGGTCGAACTGGTGCTGGCAGCGCCCCAGCCTACAGGGAAGATTTCCGGACACATTTTCGCGCCCGATGGTGTTACCCCGGTCTCACGCGGTTGGGTGGAGGTCCGGGATGCAACTACCGGCAGGACGGCGCCGGCGGGGTGGAGTTATTACAGCTACACCGGAGCCTATACCCTATCCAGCTTGGCGCCTGGCAGCTACCTGGTACGGGCGGGCGGTACCAACTGGGATGGTCTGAAGTATTGCAAGGAGTGGTACGATGACCGCACCAGTATGACAGATGGGACGCCGGTGGCAGTCAGTGCCGGGCAGGAGACGACCGGCATCGACTTCACGCTCGCCGTGGGCGGCAGCATCTCTGGCCATATCTATCAACCTGACGGTGTTACGCCGGTCAGCGACGCCCGGGTCTATGTCTACGATGCCAGCGGCACTAACCTGCATGACCAGCTCGGGACTTACGCTGGCAGCTACCAGACGTCCGCTTTGCCCGATGGCGACTACAAGCTCCGGGTGACTGCCTACGGCTATGCGGCCCAGTGGTACGGCGGTGCCGCCACACCCGAGGAAACGACGACGGTCACTGTGGTCACGCCGAACGTCACTGCGGACGTGAATTTTGTACTGGCGGCTGATGGCGTCGCGCCGGAGGTGACCGGCGTGTCTCCCGGAGATGGTGCTACCGATATTCCGGCAGACTCCGCCATCGCTGTCACCTTCAGCGAACCGGTGGAAAGCACCGAGATAGGGTGGAACTTCAACATCTCACCGTCGGTCGCCGGCGATTTCAACCAGTCCGGTAACTCCGTAACCTTCACCCCGACGGGCGGGCTCTCGTCCGGGCGTCTATATACAGTAACCCTCACCGACGCCATTCGTGACCTAGCCGGCAACCCGCTCGGGTCCAGCTATCGCTGGAGCTTCGCCACGGCACCAGGCTTGCCAGAGGATGTCGTCGTCATTCCGGACCCGAACCTTGACGCGGCTTTGCGCAGCAGCCTGGCCAAACCCGAAGGGGACATCTATAAATCGGATATGGCGGAGCTGGTGTTGCTGAACACTGGCAGCAAAGGTATTACCAACATCACTGGCCTGGACAATGCTACTAACTTGCAGGTGCTCAGTCTACCGGGCAATCAGATTGCCGACCTCTCACCCCTGGCGGGGCTGACGAGTCTCCGCTACCTTGACCTGGCTGGCAACCGGGTGGACAACATCACGCCCATCGCCGGGCTGACTAACCTGCTCTATCTTGGTCTCGCCAACAATCAGATAAGTGACTTGTACCCTATCACCGGGCTGGGCAAATTGGAATACCTGGACCTGAGCAACAATGATGTAGCTAGTTCGTCTATTCTGGCAGGGCTGACGAATCTCCGGAGCCTCAAATTGAGCGACAATGTGATAGGTGACCTCGCCCCGATCGGCGGGCTTTTCAACCTCAGGTCGCTGGAGATTGGCAACACCAGCGTTATTGACCTGTCGCCACTGGCTGCCCTGGCTGGCCTCACGCACCTCGGCGCCGTCGGCAATGGCATTACGGACATCGGCGCCTTGTCAGGATTGAAGGAGCTTCGGTA
Source organism: Chloroflexota bacterium (assembly GCA_016210585.1). Classification (GTDB taxonomy): domain Bacteria; phylum Chloroflexota; class Dehalococcoidia; order Dehalococcoidales; family JAFGLR01; genus JACQTX01. Next base: position 3,433 of record JACQTX010000147.1, on the reverse strand, counting down.
CCTGGACCTCTACCGGAACCAGGTAAGCGATATTGCTCCGCTCATCTTGTTGAAAAAGCTCAGAGTACTTTCGCTGGCTGAAAACCAGATAGTTGATGTCTCCCCCGTGGAGGGGATGGCCGAACTGACCGAACTGCGCCTGAATGACAACCAGATTGTCAGTATTGCCCCACTCGTGGCAAAGTATGGCCTCTCCGCAGGAGCTATTATCAACCTGCTTAATAACCCGTTGGATACTGACGCCTACAAACATTACATTCCGGCCCTCCGGCAGAGAGGGGTCAACGTAATATGCACGGAACGGGCCGTCCTCACCATCGCTGTCCAGGGGAGCGGCACTACTAACCCGCCACCGGGTGACTACCTCTATGAACCCGGCACCGTGGTCAATCTCATAGCGACGGGGACCGCACCTTATCAGTTTGCTTCCTGGACGGGTGAAGTAGCTGATACAGCTTTGGCAGCGACGACAGTGGTCATGACTCAGAACAAGGTTGTCACTGCCAGATTCGTCATCGGACGACCTGTTCTCACCATCATTGTCGAAGGGGGTGGCACGACCGACCCACCGCCGGGCACCTATCAGTATGACCTCAATACTGTAGTGACTCTCAGCGCGGTGACCACCATACCGTGGCAATTCAACCAGTGGGTAGGCGAGGTGGCGAATGCCATTGCTCCGGTGACGACAATCACCCTGAACTACAGCAAGACCGTCACGGCCAGATTCATGAGTAGTCTGCCGGTGCTTACGATCATGGTCTCAGGGAACGGCACCACTGACCCGCCACCAGGTTACTACGCGTATGAGCTGGGCACAATCGTCAATCTCACCGCTACGGCGATGCCACCCTATCAGTTCGCCAACTGGACCGGTGCTGTGGCTGACCCGGCTTCGGCCGTCACCACGGTGACAATGGGCCATAGCAAGACGGTTACAGCCAATTTTGTGCCCGGCCCGGCGACGAGCGTCCGGATAGACGCCCCCGCAACGGTGCCTGAAGGCATCGCTTTCACTGCCACAGTAGCCATTGGTTTGATAGAGAACTTTGATGCAGCCAACTACGAGGTCTCCTTTGACCCCAAGGTACTCAGACTGGACGATGTTGCTGCGGGAAGAATAGGCGATAAAGAGATTCCAGTGGCCATTTGGAGCCAGGTGATGGGAGGAAGAGTATTTGTCGTAAATAACTTGCCCGGATTAACTGGGGTCACCGGCTCTGGCTATCTGGCAGTGCTGCACTTCCGCGTCATAGGGGCACCGGGCACCAGCAGCAGGCTCAACCTATCCAATGGTGCGCTTAGTAATATTGGAGCTGAGGAGATACCAGCTGCTTGGCTTGGTGATTCTGTTGAGGTGGTGGCAGTAGTGCCTGGTGATGCCAATGGCGATGGCAAGCTGGAAGCTACTGACATCACGCAGCTTGAGCGAATAATTGCCCGTCTAGCTGCCGCCATGCCCGGGGCTGACGCCAATCGAGATGGGAAGGTTGATGCCCTGGACATTACGAAAACCGAAAGGCTAATTGCCGGGCTGGATTGAACATATACATGAATGTCGTTGCCCGTGGAGAAATTTCCGGTATGTTGGCACTGCAGCCTGATTTCTTAATATTTGCCTAGCTATGCTACACTACGAGCCAAGATGGGTCGGGACCTTTATGGGCGGTGCCCAGCGTAGTGCTGCTTCTGGGCGAATGTATTGTGAGTAGGACGGGCAATGCGCAGAAGGTGGACTATAACTGGTAGTCGCGACTCTGTGCCTGCTCGCTATGGGCATCTAATCAACATCAAGAACAAAAGCAACGTGGACTATCCGATAAAGAAACTCGATAGAGATTACTTCAATTCTGACAGGTGGCGATGCCATGATAGCCCCTCCGGTGCCCACTGCTGGCTTGTTGTTGATGACAGCCAGAAATGCCAGTTCTGTGATGAGGTAAAGGAAGCACAGGACTTCTATATCTGGAGCTCCCACCGAGGGAGAGCCAATGGAGGCCGCCAGAAAAGCTCCTCAAAGGTCGCCAACTATTCACCGGCCCCATAATCGGCCAAGATTTTGATTACAGAGAGAAAGTTAGAAATCATCCTTTCCGCCCTTGCCAGCTGGCGCAGCGCCGACCTCAGCGAAGTCACGACACTCTGTAAGCGAAACATCAATCCTTCTCCTGCCTTTTCTATGATTACCTGATGGTGCTGGCTGGTGTGAGGCTGGCAGATTGTAACGGTGGCCGTGCTCCCTCTTAAACATATGGGCTGGCGCTTCTTTCAATCCGGCCTGTGCCAGGCACAGGTAAATGGGAGTCTCACTCCTGCCCAGGGTTCTGGCAATTTGGAAAACGAGCAAGCCTTCCTGGTAAAGCTTCAACACTCGCCTTTTCTCCCAGTCCGTGAGCTGGTCACCCCGTTTCGGAACGCCGAGCTTGGTCTTCTGCCTCATCCAGTAGAAACGGTCGGCTTCACTAAGCTTCTCCCCATTTAGCCGCTTATAGCCTATCTCTTTCAGCCGTTGCGGCAGCGTGGCCAGCGTGGCTATTGCGTCCAGCCGGGCATCCTTGTCACCGTCATCGGCAACCAGTGTCCATTCCTCATCTCTATCCCCATCAGAGAGAACCTTCCACATCCTGGCCACTATCTCCCCTCTGGCGCCCTCCTGAAGACAGAGATACCTTCTCGCCCGCCGATAGGTGTTGTGCCAATAGCGTGTTACCACCTTTCGGGCGACTGCCCAGAGATAGTCATGCCCCATGTCACCACGCCTCTGGGTAACACGCTTCAATGTGATGACTATTTCCTGTTCCACGTCATCCCTGTCGTGGGGTGGCACTTTGCCGGTAAAGTGGTGGGCTATCTCGACAAAATAGGCCAGTTCCTCATCAAGCTGTTCCCGATGCTCATAAAGCCAGGGCATAGTATGTCTCCTTAAACAGAAGCGGCCTCTCCTTATCGGAGAGGCCGCTCAAAAGTTCTCAATCGCAGATAGAAAGGGTCACCCGTGAAAGGTGAGCCTAACCTGGCCGGTCAAAAAGAAAAAGACGCCCCAGTATCGAGGCGTCCCTTTCTTTTTTCGCCCTTAGTGGTCTAAGTAATCCTTCACCGCCAAGCTAACCAGCCTGTCTATCGCTCTCTGTGTGTCTTCGGGTAGCTCTTTCCCGTAGCGTATGGCCTTACGTCTCTTGGCCTTGCTTACCGTCTTCAAAGCGCTGCCCAAGTTCACATGAAGGTGAACAAAGCTAGAGGCAACACGGACTTTGACAAAGGCTTGGAAGGTCAGCCCGCTTATGCCTAACCCTTCCAGGTAGTATTGCGGCTGTGCCTCATAGAAGATGTCTTTGGCAACGGCGCTAAACTGGCCATGCAAAGGATAGTGTCTATCGGCAAGGCGGTGCATCTGCCTTCGTGCCTCTTGCCATGCCGCTTGTTGCTGTGCCTT
>JACQTX010000142.1 GCA_016210585.1 Chloroflexota bacterium | reverse complement strand
CTAGTGTCCCGTATTAGAAGTTCGTTACATAAGTCGCGCTCTCAGATAAGCCATCTTCCGAGCCTGACTTATGAAAGGGTCTAATAACTCAGGACACTAGCTTACGGCAACCATTCGCTCTTGCAAATAGTTGCAATTATTTCTGTTTCATGGTAAACTATTGTCCTGGTTAATAATTATCAGGAGTCCTAATAACTATTTCCGGGGTTCTGTTGAGAAACAATACACTTGACAGGCTGAGTGAGCAGGGCTACCGCCTGACGCCCCAGCGGATGATGATACTAGACGTCATCGAAACAAGCGTGAACCATATCAGCGCCGAGGAAATCTATAGCCAGGTCGTAGCCAAATACCCGCGCGTCAACATTTCGACGGTCTATCGCACCCTAGAGCTGCTTAAGAGGCTGGGTCTGGTAACGGAAACCGACCTCGGCGGGGGCGAGCTGAGGTATCATCCTGCTGGCCGGGGCCGCCACCATCATCTTATCTGCCAGAAATGTGGTAACGTGACTGACCTTGATGAGTCGGTGCTGGCCATGCTGAGAGATACTTTGCTGCGGGAATATGGGTTCGCCGCCGACCTGAAGCACCTGGCGATTTTCGGCCTCTGCGAGAAGTGCCGAAAGGAAATAAATAAGGATAGGATAACCAAGTAACGTTGGTGAGTCCTTCTATTGTTGGCCTGACAGGGAAGAATGAAACGTTGTTTAGCAGTCAGCGCTCAGCAGTTAGCTTTCAGCGTGTGCTTAATAGCTCATTGCCGATTGCTGAAAGCTGATGGCTGGATTGGATCGGGACTATCCAGATTGGACAATGGAGATGGGTGTGTTAAAGCCCGTAAAATTGCCGCGAAGGTGGTAGCATGACCGAAATGACCCTGCTGACCGGGCTCTTTCTGGGATTCCTGCTGGGTGTCAGGCACGCCCTTGATGCCGACCATGTGGTGGCAGTGACCACCATTGTCAGCCGCAGCCGGAGTATCCTGCGTGCCCTGGTGGCTGGCTTGAGCTGGGGTATGGGCCATACCTTCACGATTCTCGCCGCCGGGACTATCGTGCTGGTCTTCAACCTCACCATCCCGGACAAGCTGGTACTGTCCGCCGAGTTTGCTATCGGGCTGATCCTGGTCCTGCTGGGTGTCCCTCTCGTGAAACAGCTTGTATCGAAGAAGGCGCATATCCACTTGCACGAGCATGAGGCCAAGCAGCACTTGCATCCCCACTCTCACGAGGCAGCCCCGAACCATAGGCATCAGCATATCAGACGTCCGTTGCTGATCGGCATGGCCCACGGCCTGGCCGGGAGCGGGGCGCTTACCGTGCTCGTGCTGGGCACTATGCCTTCCGTTGCCTACGGGGTCTTCTTTCTCCTGCTGTTCGGCATCGGCTCCATACTGGGGATGGTCATCTTCAGCGGCGTTATCAGCTTTCCTTTCAAGCTCACAGCAAGGGTATCCCCACGTTTCAATCTATGGATTCAGGGAATCGCCGGCCTCGCCAGTATAGCCCTGGGCCTTTTCATCCTCTGGGAGACCGGATTTGCCAGTGGTCTGCTCTTACCGGTAGCTTGATGGCGGATTGGCCTATTGCCGTATGACGTTGACGCTGCCCTTGGCTACCTTCATGGTGGCGCCAGACTCCACCCGCATGATTACGGTGTCTTCATTGATGCTTTCCACCGTGCCGAAGATGCCCCCAGCCGTGATTACCTTGTCACCCTTTTGCATAGTGGCGACCATCTTCTGGTGTTCCTTCTGCCGTTTGCGCTGTGGCCGCACCATGATGAAATACATCAGGGCAAAAATGACTACCAGGAAGATAATCATGGGCCAGATTGAGGTCTCCTGTTGACCTCCGGGCGGTGCCGTCTGGGGGACACAGCCGCTGGCCACGAGAAGCAGGGTGAGTAGCAGCCCTGCTACCAGAACGAGACCACCTGTTTTATGTTTGCTCACTTCGCCTCCTTGTGCTCAACTCTCCCCTGGAGTGACCAGGGGCTTGTTTTCTCGATCTTGATATTAACCAACTGTCCTGGGTAATCACCGGTACCGCTAAAGAACACCAGCTTGCCGGTCCGTGTCCGGCCCTGCCATTTGTCCCCTTTCCGGTTTTCAACCAACACCTCCACCGTCTGGCCCAACAGCCCGGCATTTATCTCCGCCGCTATTCTCTCCTGGAGGCGCTCAATTTTATCCAGTCGTCTCTTCTTCTCGGCCGGCGGAATATCGTCCGCAAGCTCCCGAGCCGCCACTGTCCCCGGTCTTACCGAGTAAGCGGCCACGTGGATGGTGTCGAATTTCAGCTTCGCCAGCAGGTCTGCCGTTTGCTCAAACTGGGTCTCGCTCTCGCCGGGGAAGCCCACGATGACGTCTGTGCTCAGGGCCACGTCAGGTACCTTTGCGCGTATCTGGCCGATAAGCTCCCGGTAGTGCGCCGCCGTATAGCCGCGCCGCATCGCCTTAAGGACTTCATCGCTCCCTGCCTGGACGGGCAGGTTGATGAGCGGGCAGACCTTGTCCAAGCTGGCCACGGCCTCGATCAGCCTGGTGCTCATGTCCTTGGGATGATCGGTCAGAAACCGGATACGTGCCAGGCCTTCTATGCTGTTTAGCTCGTAGAGCAGGCCGGCCAGGTCCGGCTTTTCCGGCAGGTCACAGCCATAGGAGTCCACATTTTGACCGAGCAGGGTGGCCTCTTTAACACCGCGGCGTACCAGCTCACTGACCTCGCAGGCTATCTCACCGGGCGGGCGACTTTTCTGCCGGCCGCGCCGGTAAGGGACGATGCAGTAGGTGCAGAAGTTATCGCACCCCTGGGTGATGGGCACAAAGGTGCACGGGGACGGCTGCTGCGGCAGGACGTCTTGCCCGGCGGTTCCGCCGAGGCGGTCGGGGTAGGTGCCCGGCCGGAAGAAGTCGTCCACGTGCGGGAACTGCTGCCTGAGCTGGTTAATGTTGGAGTTCACCAGGCAGCCGGTAACGGCCACGGTAGTCTCCGGGTGAAGCCTTTTGAATGCTTTGAGTGCCTTGAGCTTGTTGACCACGCGGCTTTCGGCGCTCTGGCGGACGACACAGCTATTGAGCACAATGAAGTCCGCTGCCTCCGCGCTGTCCGTAGGCACGTAGCCCAAGCGCTCCAGGTAGCTACCCAGGCGCTCTGATTCGGCCTTATTCATCTGGCAACCAATGGTCCAAATATGGTATTGGGGCATGTGCCTACCTTAACAGGGGCTTATTACCGACGCCGGGCAGTAAATCCTAAGCACTAAATCCAAACAATGCCGAAATTCTAAATCTAAAATGACCAAAACGTTTTGAACATTATTGGCAAGCGCTTGATATAAAGTGACATGGCGGAGGGAGTGGGATTTGAACCCACGAACCCGGTTTCCCAGGGCATCCGCTTAGCAGGCGGCCGCACTATACCAGTATGCGATCCCTCCCCCATTTGTTACGCTGTGAGCAGTTTTAGTATTGGTTTACCCGCCTCTTAGCTCAAAT
>JACQTX010000144.1 GCA_016210585.1 Chloroflexota bacterium | reverse complement strand
CTGTATAATATGCATGGGGTATTTATTCCTTCTTTCCTGGGACTTTGTTTGCTTCCCAAAGCTATTTTACCAGAAAAGCTGGGGTAAATACCCCCTTTACTTTGCCCTATTCAGTTATTCAATAAAGAGTTTCGCGGATGGCGCATTGCACCCAAAATCAGTGATTGGCCCCCGTAGGGCAGGTTTCCCGACCTGCCCGCCGGGGGACAAACGGGCTTATTCTCTGGCCAGGCTGGCCGGCTTCAGAGGTGCTCTGGATACCTTGCCTGGCACCAGCCTGACCTTTCTGGGCGCGGCTAGCCAGATGCTCAGGCTCCCCATGCTTATACCCAGTCCGGCTACGATGAAGGCGAGCGTATAGTCCTGCACGGTGTCAAAAATGAGCCCGCCGACCCACGGCCCGAGGAAACCGCCGATGCCAAACCCCACTATGGACATGCCATTAATAGCACCGAAATGCTTCCCGCCGAAGAGGTCGGCTGCTGCCGAGAAATAGCTGGGCATGGCCATGCCGTAGCCCCACCCGAAGATGACGGCGAACACATAAAGCAGCCAGGGCTGGGAGACGCTTGCCAGGATAAGGGCCGCAACGCCGATAATGCAGGCCACTGCCCCCAGGGCGTAGCTGGCTTCCCGTCCCAGGCGGTCAGATATAAACCCGGACAGGTTACCTGCAATGATGGTAGCCCCGACTATACCATAGACTGAGGCAGCAATGATGGAGCTGAAGCCGATGTCCTGGGTATGGATAGGCTGGTGCGCCAGTACCAGGTTTAAGGTAATACCCGAGCCCACATTATTGAGTAGCAGGAACCAGAATTGTCGTCTTTTCATGGCCCGGGCCAGTGTCCAGTCGGTGGAGGCCCACTCCCGGTCCAGCACCAGTGACTCTGCTTTCCTGGTCGCCACTGCCCTTTGCTCGGCAAGTGCCCCATCAGGCAGCAGCCCTTTCTCTTGTGGCGTCCTGCGGATAACCAGGATGGCGAGCGGCACTATAATGATGAAAGCCATTGCCGCCAGCACAACATAGGCCATACGCCAGCCCAGGCCAACGATGAGGCCGGAGTAGAGGGCCCCGACAAGCATGGCGGCCCCGGCACTGGCCGAGATTACGCCGAAAGCCAGGCCGCGGCGGGTCACGAACCAGTTGGTGAGATAGACGGTATGGACCGCATAGCCGAGCGAGTTGACGCCGACCGAGCTGACCACCCCAAAAAAGACGTAGAGGGGCCAGAGGCTCTGCATCTGGCTTACCACCAGAAGCCCCGCAACCAGGATGAAGGCACCCGTGACCAGGACCTTCCGCGGGCCGAAGCGGTCCGTCATCGTCCCGATGACGGGTGAGCTTATCCCGTAAACAAGTATACTGATGGAGAAGGCCATGGCCGTTTCCGCCCTGGTCTTGCCGAACTCCCTCAGAATCTCAGCGTAGAACAGCGGGAAAGAGTACCTTATGGAGTAGCCCATGGTGGCAATAATAAGAGAGGAGACCAGCAAAAACCAGCCGTAGTAGAATACCCTGTTCTTGTCCATCTGGCTATTTTCCATTCTCTACGGTTTCGCAGACCCGGCGCGCACAAAACTCTTCATGGATCGCGCGAGCAACGACTATCAGAAAAGAGCAGCAGGCCTACTTGCTCAGCTTGCCACTGCCAATGAGGGACACTTCGATATTCTTGCCGCAGTGGGGACAGGTTACGTTCAACACAACGGACTGTTTCAGGACACGCTCCGCCACCGCGGTCACCATGGAGTCAATATTGTCCAGGCGCTGGTCAAGGATATCTATCCGGCGCTTGATGCGGTTTACCTCATCTCGGCTGTCCAGTGCATCTTTGTCTGCCAACGCCTGCCCTCCCTCTCTAGTTCAGCCCCATTATAGGCAAGAAGCTGTGCAGTGTCAAAGGCAGTGCCGGAGTTGTGTCTCTTCCCGGAATCTCCAGGCATGTTTTTCACCCCGGCGATCGCTTCAGCAGGACAAAGAACTCCCTGTTGCCGGAAGTACCAAGTATCGGCGAAGTGGTCAGCCCTCTCAGCCGGAACTTATCGGCTATCAGCCAGGCAATGAAGCGCCCCAGCACACGGGCATGAACGAGCGGGTCCTTGATGATGCCCCCCTTGCCGACCTCATCACGCCTGGCCTCGAACTGGGGCTTGACGAGGACGATGAGGTAACCTTCGTCCTTCAGCAGGGCGGCTACAGTGGGTATCACCTTCGTCACGGATATAAAGGACAGGTCAAGAGTGGCCAGGTCCACCTTGTCCGGCAATGCAAAGGGATAGCGGGCATTCACGCCTTCCATGACAACAACGCGCGGGTCCCGGCGCAGGCGGTAGTCTAGCTGCCCGTAGCCCACATCAACGGCGTAGACCCGGCTGGCCCCGCGTTGCAGCAGGCAATCGGTGAAGCCGCCAGTAGAGGCACCGATGTCTGCGGCGACCTTTCCGGAGACATCGAGCCGGAACTCATTGAGGGCGGCGCAGAGCTTGAGGCCGCCCCGGCTGACGAAAGGCGGCGGCTGGAGGATAGCGATTTCCGCCTCGCCAGCTATCAATGTGCCCGGTTTGACCACTGTCTTGCCGTCAACCGTGACCTCACCGGCCATGATGAGGGCCTGCGCCTTCGCCCGGCTCTCCACCAGCCCTTTCTGCACCAGCAGGTTGTCAATGCGAAGCCTCGTCCGCTTACGCTCCATGAATATCATTATATAACATGGCAACCTGCGATTCGCTCCCGCCGGCACACAGCAATCTGATACCCTGACGGGTTGTCCGTCAAGCGGTGTCTTTGCTATACTGAGGACTGTGCCCCCATCGTCTAGAGGCCTAGGACAGCGGCCTTTCAAGCCGTCAACAGGGATTCGAATTCCCTTGGGGGCATTCCAATTCCTGCCAGGTGGGAAGATCAGGG
>JACQTX010000143.1 GCA_016210585.1 Chloroflexota bacterium | reverse complement strand
GAAGACCCAGTGCCAGGAGACGGTATCAGTGATGAAACCGCCCAGGGCTGGGCCGATGACAGAAGAAAGCCCGAATGTCCCGGCGATAAGGCCCTGGTATTTGCCGCGCTCCGCTGGCGGAAAAAGGTCGCCGATGACGATAAAGGCATTGACCATCATTACCCCGGCACCGAGACCCTGAATGCCGCGAAAAATGATAAGCTGCGTCATGGATGAGCTGAGTCCGGACAACAGTGAAGCGATGGTAAAGATGACCAGGCCAGCAATATAGAAATACTTGCGGCCATACATATCGGTCAGCTTGCCGGTAATGGGTATGGTAATGGCAGAGGTAATGATGTAAGCAGTAGTCACCCAGGTGTAGTGGCTGAAGCCACCCAGGTCGCTGATGATGCGCGGCATGGCGGTGCCGACCACGGTCTGGTCAAGGGAGCCGAGGAACATGGCCAGCATGACGCCGAGCATGGTAAGTTGTATCTGCCGGCGGGGCAGGGCGCGCAGGCCCAGGACTTCAGTTTTAGCTTCGGTGCTCACAAACGTATTCCTGTTCTTGGATTCTTCGGGGAGTTACTGCAAAGGGGAAAGAACTCAAGGGAGGGCGAAGCCCTCCCCTTCATCTTCATTATAGTTGGCAGACGAGGTCATTAGCAAGGCGGATGTTGTGCCCAAAATCAGTGGTTCAATCCGTAGGTCGGGTTTCCCAATCCGACCTGAAATGGTGGGCTATAGTAGCCCGATGAGGCCGTAGCAATGACATACGGTTGGGCTACTCCAGCTCGTTCAGCTCTTTGATGACCACTTCAGGGTCAAGGTTGTGCATCATCGCCCCGAAGGAGACGGACTCCATCTTCATGCCGGGACAGGTGAAACAGCCCCCGCCGAAATATTTTTCGATTATCCTTTCGGCACCGGGATGCATGGCGATGACATCGCCAATTAACATATCCTGGTGAAACCTGGCCTTTGTTTTGTCCATCTGAATCAACTCCTTGCTACTACGGGAAACAGCCTAGCTGACAGTTCGCGACTTTTACTCTGAGCCGGTTGGCGGCGTTGCCGACATCTCTCGGGGCCACCTTGCATTTCTTGGCTATCTTGAAAGCTACCGCACAGGGCAGTTTGCCTTCAACGAGAGATGCCTTTATTTCATCTTCGACCATCCTGGCAACATCGGCTGTTACCTCTGCCATGGCGCTACCTCCTTGCTGGCGGTACTAAAGTCCTGAGCATATTATACACGAAAAGGACTACGCCCAGCATCAGGAGAGCGCCGAATGTCGCCGCGACATATCTCAAGCCATTTGATGGCTGAAAAGCCCCGATGCCCATGAAGATGACCAGGCCGATTAGCCCGATATTTGACACCCAGAACTGCCACCACGCCAGCCGCTCGCTGAAAAGGGGCCGGCCCTTGAAGCGGGGTAGAATGTGATAGCCGATGCCGAAAATCAGGAAAATGACGAAGCCGACCAGGTTGAGGTGGGCATGCACGTTGGCCAGCCTCTGTGTCCCGGGAAGAAACAGGAAAAGAACACCCATGACCACCCCGATGAGCAGGTAGGCCATGCCGCTGAAGATAAAGCCCAGCGTCGTCTTGCTCATGTTGTCATCAGGTTAATGGGCGCCATGAATCAGCACGGGCAGGCAGCGGACGCAGACCCATATCTCGCGCCCCTCCTCAAGCCCGTGCAGCAGGACCCGCTCCTGGCTGGTCTTCTGGCAAATGAGGCATTTCTTTTCACCGCCCGGGGTATCCTTCTCTTCTGTCATCAAGTCTCCTGCACAGGATATTTAGCTTTCCGGGGCACCGAGGACTATCTCTATCGGACAACGGATCGCCGCCGAGGGACAAAAGGACTCACATTCCGTGCAATAGCTGCATGCTTCCGGGTTTGTTATGACCGCTTTGCCATCAACTAAAGTAACAATGCCCACCGGGCACTCCTCAACGCAGTTGCCACAGCTTATGCATTTGCTGGTATCTATCTCTGGTATCGCCACGCAACACCTCGCCCGGTGCTCCCCACCGGACGCTTTCATAACCATTCTAGGGGACAGGTGATTTAAGGCATACGACTTTTGTCGTAGTCCTCGACAAGCATTAGCAGCTTCTGGGGCTGCGTCACGACAAGACGCTGCCCTCTAATCTCAATGGCACCGGCCTTCTCCAGTGTCCGCAGCGCTCGCCCGACTACATCTCTCACCGAGCCGACCCTTGCCGCCATCTCATCCTGAGTGAGGCGCGGGATGGGCGTCCCGGCTTGCTCTGCCACGGCCATCTCCAGCAAGAGCTTGGCGATGCGGCTGACCACACTGCGGAAGGAAAGGTCGCTGACCACGGTAGCCAGGCGGCGTAGCCGCGCCGCAAAGACCCGGATGATGCCAAGGGCCGCCGGGCAGTCCGCTACCAGGGCAAGGGCTGTCTTTTTAGGGATGAGATAGACCACAGAAGGCTCAAGGGCTGTGCCGCTGGCCGGGTTAGGACCATCATCAAAAACGGGCACATCGTTGAAGCTTTCCCCGGCGCCGGCCACCAGCAGCACATGCTCCCGGCCCTCCGGCGAGCTCTTGAAGATGCGGATGCGTCCCGATTTGACAACATAGAGGCCCCGGCACGGCTCGCCCTCGAGCAGGACAAACTCGTCCTTGTCAAAAGAAAGCTCAAGGATGTCCCGTCTGACCCGCTCTACATCGTCAGCCGCAAGGTTGGCTAGGTAGGGTAGGGAACGGAGGAAATCAGTGCTTACTGCCATGCGCATACTCACGTCAATGCTGCGTTAGCTCCCTGAAAAATCTTACCATATTTGGCCATCCTTGTGCACAGTGGTTTACGACAAAAGTCGTATGCACTCCGGCAGGGCAATGCTAGATTAAAATATGATAAGATGTAAACTAGGAAGAAGGTGGGAATATGACCTTCACTAAATCATGTCCCGGTTCTCTGAAGATCCGTGAGCCGGTCCCGGAATATATGACCTGCCCTAACTGTGGCGCGGAAGTGGAAATCTGGACGGATGAGGTGCGGGCCACCTGCAAATGCGGCACCAAGGTCTTCCGGGAGCAAAGGCCCTCCTGTATTGACTGGTGTGCCTATGCCAAGGAGTGCGTGGGGCCGGATGTTTACCAGAGATTAAGACAGGAGGCTGCCGCTACGGCGACAGCCGAGACGGCTGCCGGCACCGCCCTCGACTTGCTGAAGAGGGAACACGACCAGGCTACCGAGCAGCTCAATATGCTGTGGGGGGCCACGCTGTGCATCAGGCTATGGGCCTCAACACCGCAGGCACCCATCCAGGAGAAGGGCGTCGTCAATGTGGGCAAGGTCCTGGACTTCTTTGACACTAAATTGAGACTGCACTTCCGTCGCGAGGAAGAGGTGCTCTTCCCGCTCATCGAAAAGCACATCGGCAAAGACCGTAGTCCTACCCAGCTTCTCCTGGCCGAGCACGCTGAAGTCTGGGAAGGCTATGCCCGGCTAAAAGAAAAACTGTTTGAGCTCCAGCCGGAAGGCACCATCAAGGCGGATGAAGTCCCCGAGGCTGTCCAGGAGGCCAGCCGCCTGGTGGTCAACTTGCTACGCAAACACATCAGGAAAGAGAACGAGACGCTGCTGCCGCTAGCGCAAAGTCTGCTGACGCCGGAGGAGCTTGACGGCATGGTCGCCGCCTTCCGTGACCTGGCCAAATAGAGGGCGTTCCTTCACATCTGCGTCATTACTTCGCATCCACCCGAGGCGAATGCATTTCCTATCTAATTGCGTGCGTTATTGTGTCGGCCCTGGCCTGTAGGGGAAGCACGCGCGATGACACTTCATCTGTCGCTATTCAGTGCCTGCTTACGGTAATGATTGTAGTGAGTTCTTCCGCTCGTGGTTCGACAGGCTCACCACGAGCGGATAGCCATTCTGCTTTTTTCACAACCAGGCCCTAGGCCAATAAGTCCCGCAGCGCACCCTCTTCGGTAACCGGCCCCACTACCGCCAGGCGCAGCTTGCTGTTGACCACCATCTCCTCCGCTAGCCGTGTTATCTGGTCAGCGGTAATGGCGTCAATAATAGCAGTGACGTCATCAACAGTCAGGATGCGTCCGGTGAGAATCTCCTGCCCGCCCAGCCAGTTGGCTACATTGCGGCTGTCTTCCATGCCCAACAGCAGGCGCCCCTTTGACTGCTCTTTGGCTTTGAGTAGCTCAGCTTCCGGGATGTGTTCCTGAAGCCGGTGCAACTGCTGAACAATGGCCTCAACCGCCACCGCCAGCTTCTGCGGGTCCACACCGGCGCAGACCGTCAGTGACCCGGTATCGAGAAGATGGTCAATATAGCTACCGATGTTGTAGGCCAGCCCCAGCCGGTCACGGATTTCCACGAAAAGGCGGCTGCTCATGCCCTCGCCCAGGATGACATTCATGAGATCAAGGACAAACCGCTTTGGGTGCAGGATGGACAAGCCGGGTAAAGCCAGGCAGAGATGGGCCTGCTCGGTGTCCTTCGGCTCGATATGCAAGCGGCTGTTCGCTCGCTCCTGGAAAGGGACGTACTCCGGGCACCGGCGTTGCTCAGCCCAGCTACCCATGACTTGGCTGACCGTCAACACGGACTCTTCGTGAGTTACATTGCCGGCAATCGCCACCACGGTGTTGTTGGGCAGGTAGTGGTCTGATACGTAGCTGAGCATAGTGGCGCGGTCAACGGCGCTCACGGAATCTTCTTTGCCAGCGACATCCCGTCCCAGGGGATGCCCGGGCCACAGTAGCTCATCAAGGAAAAGGCCAACAAGCTGGGAGGGGGAATCTTTGCAGCGGTGGATCTCCTCGATAATCACCTGCCGTTCCTTTTCCAGCTCGGCAGCGTCAAACGTGGAGTGCCGGAACATATCGGTAAGGACGTCCAGCGCCAGGCGGAAATGGGGACGGGTCACCTTGCACCAGTAAAGCGTAAACTCCTTATCGGTGCCACCGTTGAGAATACCACCTACGCCTTCGATGGCCTCCGAGATATCCTGCGAGGTGGGCCGTTTTGTGGTGCCTTTGAAGCACATGTGCTCGATGAAGTGCGATATGCCGGACTGGGCTTCCGGCTCGTAGCGCGAGCCGACACCCAGAAAAATACTGACCGACACGGAATAGGTATGCGGCATAGTCGCCGTGACAACTCGCACTCCGTTGGGCAATACTGTCTTCTGATACAAGCTCTAACTCCTCGTGGCGATTAACCGCGTTCTGGTTAAAGGCGGGACTCTTCGCGCAACATCAATAATTGTAGAGGCATTGCTACCGCAGGTCAACCAGCGAGATACGGCCCAAAATCAGCGATTGGTCACCGTAGGGCAGGTTTCCCAACCTGCCCGCCACTTCAAGCCGGGTTAGGAAACCCGACCTACAGAATGAATCGCTGATTTCGGGATACGGGGGGCAAAAGGAACGGTGGCTTACCGCGCACAGCGAGTGCTGCATGGAGCAAAATTGCAAAGCAGAGACCAAAACAGGGCTACGCTATCGCACCCGATAGCGATTTGTTTGCAAAGCATGCTAGATGCCTGAAATCAGCTCTTTCCCGTGTCTTTGCCTTCTGCAAGCCTTTGCAAAAGGGAGATTTTTCGTGTATACTAACAAACGCTGGTTTTAGTTTGGTTGTTTCAGGAATACCTAGTTGTTCCGGACCCCTATACCCAGGCATCCCGGACCCCGGGCGACCAACTCTAAGCAGCAAAATACTATTAGGGAGGAGGTCGTCCAATGACCTTCCAGGACAAGCCCCTGCAGTGTGTTGACTGCGGGACGGCGTTCACCTTTAGTGCTGGAGAGCAGGAGTTCTTCCAGACTAAAGGTTACATGAACGACCCCAAACGCTGCCCGACCTGCCGCCAGGCAAGACGGTCACAGCGTTCCGGAGTCGAAGGCTCACCCTACAGGGCGCCACGCCAGATGTTTACTGCGGTGTGCGCGCAATGTGGCAAAGAAGCGGCCGTGCCCTTTGAGCCACGCGAGGGGAGGCCAGTTTACTGTAGCGATTGCTACAATAAAGTCCGGACCCCCAGATAGCACCGGTCTTTAGCTACACCAGTCAATAAGCGGCAAAGTTGGCATATGACCAACAGCGGGACTCTTTTTTTGCGAGGTCCCACACATCCCGATTTCATAGCTAAAAACAGTCAGCTGTGGTCTGCCAGTGACGGGCTATTCTGCCGCTGTTCTATTCAATGTAGTTTTCTGACTACTCATGTGTCCGGTGACTATCGCCGAGCAGTATCGCCCTCATCTGTTTCCGGCCATCTGGCGCGCCCGGTAAGTAGCCTATCAAGACGGGGTTCCCATGGCAATAGTTAAGACTGAAGGCTTAACGAAGAAATATAGGGACCTGGTCGCGGTGGACCACGTGAACCTGGAGATAGAAGAGGGGGAATGCTTTGGGCTGCTGGGTCCCAACGGGGCCGGCAAGACCACGCTTATCCGGATGCTGATCGCGGCTTCGCCGCCCACCGAAGGTCACGTGTGGATACTCGGCAAAGACCTGCAGAAGCACGCCAGAGAGATTAAGGCGGTTATCGGGGTAGTCCCGCAGATGGATAACCTCGACCCTGACCTCAGCGTCCTGCAGAACCTGCTGGCCTTCGCCCGCTATTTTGATATTCCCCGGAAAGAGGCCCACCGCCGCAGCCTGGAAGTCCTTACCCTTTTTGAGCTGCAAAACCGTATGAGCAGCCAGATACGGGAGCTTTCCGGGGGCATGCGGCGGCGCCTGTTGCTGGCGCGGGGGCTGCTCAACCAGCCGAAGGTCATTGTTCTGGATGAGCCGAGCATCGGCCTTGACCCGCAGGCCAGGTACCTGGTCTGGCAAAAGCTGACGGAGCTGAAGTCGCAGGGCGTTACGCGTCTCCTTTGTACTCAGAACATGGATGAGGCAGCCCTCCTCTGCGACCGCGTGGCCATTATGCATCTGGGTAAGATTCTAAACATAGACACGCCGCAAAAGCTGGTCGAGCGTTACGGGGACAGCGGCGTCGTTGAGATTGAGGTGGACCCTGCGAGCCGCGCCGGCCTTATCCGGCAGCTCAAAGAGCGTGGCTATGAGTATACCGAGATTGCCAACCATGTCCACGTCTTCACTGCCGATAGCGACGCAGCCTTGCAGGGCCTGGTCACCTCTCCGCTTAGACTGAGACGCCGCCAGGCGACCCTTGAAGACATCTTTTTCCGGCTTACGGGAAGGTCGTTGCTCGAATGAGGCTCTTTTCCTGGCGTTTCATCCGTGTCTGGCAGCGCAACCGGGATGTTTTCCTCCGTCTGTGGCGTCCCGAGGCGCCGGGCTTTTTCGCCGAGCCAATCCTTATCCTGCTGGCCATGGGCACCGGCCTGGGTGCCTACGTTGGCCTGGTTAACGGGCAGAAATACATCGAGTTCATCGCCCCGGGGATTATTGCCAGCTACGCCATGTTCAGCGCTAGCTTCGAATGCACCTACGGCAGCTTCGTGCGGATGGAATACCAGCGGACCTATGACGCCATCATCAGCACCCCGCTTAGCGTGGAGGACGTTGTCGCCGGTGAAATCTTCTGGGGCGCCACGCGCTCGCTCATGACAGGCACCGCCATCCTGATTGTAGCCAGCGCTTTCCAGTTAATCCATTCCCCATGGGCGGTCTTAATACTGCCGCTGGCCTTCCTGGAAGGGCTGATGTTTGGCTCTATCGCGATGCTATTTACGGCGGTAGTGCCCTCTATCTATACCTTCAACTACTTCTTTACTATCTTTGTCACGCCCATGTTCTATTTCAGCGGGGTATTTTTCCCGCTCACTTCCTTCCCGGAGCTGGTGCAGAGGCTGAGCTGGATTGCACCGCTCACCCCGCTGGTGTATCTGACCAGGGCCCTGGTCAGCGGGCAGTTCTATCCGGGGCTAATCGGTGCCTTCTTTCTGGTCCTGGGGCTGACAGCCGTCTTCTTCCTGGCCGCTTTGCCGGCCATGAGCCGGCGGCTACTTAAATAAGACTCGTCTCCCCATCGGTTCGAGTCCGGCAAGGGCCACCATAAAGGTAATATGATGACCACTATCTAGCTTGAAAAAATCCACTTATCCAAAGAGGATTGCAAATTTTGAATTCAACTATTGTTAATGATATTACCTTGAGTCGGAGGAACCTGATAGCGACTAAGCCAAAAAATCAGCGAATGTTCTTCCTTCAAGGTAATCGGGAAGAGTATAGATACCGGTCACTTGAAGATAACACTTCGCCTCACTTGACCCGGGCTGAATCCAGGGACGAGCTAATCCTAAACGAATGTATGCTCGGTCAGCCCGCTTCAATAAGTCAGTAAGCTCCGTAGAGACGGTTAAACAAGGATTCCCATCTCTCTTGACTCTCTTGTAGCATAGTTCTCTGAAGGTTAAGTCGCTTACAGGACGGTCAAACATAATGCCCTCGCTATCTTTGAAGGATAGATTATATCTTAACCTTCCTTCCCATTCTGACAGTTGGATATTTAGAGCAGTAGCTGTTGATAATGTGGCTATTGACCTAGTTTGAGAGCCCGGCCTTACCCAGCTAGAATCTTGAAGGAATCCATCATATATATCCTTCACGCTGGCATACGAACTGCTCTTCAGGATGTATTCCCATTCGGTGGTACTGCAAATCCCATAACTAACGATTGAATTTGGGTCAAATTTCTTATCTTCAATGTGAGGAGGTTCAATTTTTGCTGGCGAAAAATCAAAACCAATTCTGGCCCTTGGTCTCACTGATATTTTATTGTTGATATAAAGGTATTTCTTTAGGAAGCCGCCATCACATACAGGACGTAAACACTCTCCGCGTTCACCAATCCCGACTACACATACTTGGTTACCCACTGGCATCTGTGTTAAGTCGGTTATTACAATGGTCTGGCGCATTTGTAAACTCGCTTTATAGGTGTACAATCTCAGCTTTACTTTTTGATAGTACAGTCTGAGCTAGGTATTCTGCCGCCAACCGACGGTGACAATGGGTAGGTTCGGCCTCGCTACAAAGTAATACTACACCTTCTTCGAATAGAACTGAAGCAATGTGCTTTTCTGCACCACGCTGTCGGACGAGTTCTAAGTATCTTTTCTCATATTTTGCCCAATCACCAGTTTTGCGATATTCATTTAATATCGATTCTTCAGGTGCTAACATCGGCACCTTGTGATATTCCATATTGACGAGACGTTTAAGGAAATAACGCAAATCGTCTCTTTTTGTGAATCCTGCCAGCTGGGAATTATTACTAAGGCGAATATCCAGCAAATGCTTAGCACCACTACTTCGCAGAGCGTCAAAAAAATTTTCCGCGGTCTTTTTGGTAAAACCAATGGTATAAAGAGTCACTGAATCCTCACAGTGGAAGTTGATATTGATTAGCCGCTACTCCAACCTTTTCTTTCCATAATTCTTCATCTGTCTGTATGCGGCCGTCACCACGAATATGAAATACTTTCACACCTACTTGGCGTAAATTCTCAGCAACCAGAAGGTTACGATGGCAAGAAGTTGGGTCTTCCTCCGCACACATAATACATACCCGATATCTTTTCAGCCCATCCAAAAGCCGACTAATTCCGTGTTTGAAGTATTCTTTTTCTCGAATCGTTTGGTAATCTACTTTACCGGTTTGACAGTCGTAACTATCTGAATCGGATGGGCGACCACCTAGCACATCGCCAAGATAAACATATTGAATTCTAATTGATTCCAAAATCTTCTTTAGATTATCTCTGTTTGCAAACATAGCCCAGCGACTATTGGGGTTACTCCGCACGTCCACAAGGACTTGGATTCTTGCGTCAGATAGCAAATTCAAGAATTGTTCTTGGGTGTGGTTGCTATGTCCCATGGTATATACCTGCATCAAACTAAACCCGTCCTTGCTGGTAAGACGCTCAAGACTTTTCTACCAATAAATTAGCATAAATAATCGGCCTTATCAATTGTTAGTCTAACGGGGCTGCTGACCTGGGTAGTTAACCAGCAACTATTGCACTGCCTGTATCAGCCCCTTCTTCTCAAACAATATTTCGGGAACTGTTCCGAATGGCTCACCAACTGCTCGCAAAAATATGGCGGAAGTTGGCTCTGCTTCTTCAGAAACCTCAAACTAATTGCTGCATATAGGCCGCACTATCCCGGAACAATTACTCATTAGTGATGCCGCCATCTTTCAGCGGGCGATGGTGGCCATTGTTGACAAAACCAGTAAGATAATTCATACTTGGGTATGATAGTAGTATGAACAATCATGGAGGTGTGTTGATGGATAAGAGTACAAAGGTAGCTATAAGTCTACCTGAGCGTGTTTTGAGCGCTATCGAGAAAGAGCGAAAAGCCAGGGGAGAAAGCCGGAGCGCGTTCTTTCGCCGTGCGGCTGAGAAACTTCTCAAACAAGAGCAGGAATCTAAAGCCGTAGAAGCGTATGTTCGGGGCTACTGCACTATGCCAGAGTCAGCCGAGGAAGTTGAGGGGGTACATCGGGCGGGAGTTAACGTGCTGGCTGAGGAGCCCTGGCAATGAAGCGTGGCGAAATATGGTGGGCAGAGCTGGAGCCGCCCGCGGGGAGGCGTCCGGTACTCCTTTTATCGCGCGCTGAGGCTTATTCCGTCAGGGAGCTGATAACCGTTGCGCCGGTGACTACTAGAGTGCGGCACATTCCCTCTGAGGTCCCTTTAAGTCTTGAAGACGGTCTACCCAAGCCCTGTGTTGTAAACCTCGATACCATTACCACGATTGCTAAGGTAAGCCTGCGTGAAAGGCTGACCGCTCTCAATGCCGAAAAACAAAAGGCTGTTGAGGTTGCTCTCCACTTTGCTCTTGGCATGGAAACATAGCCGCCCTTATTACTTGCCGGAAACCAGAAGCTGTGGCATGGCTGGAATCATCCTCTTCTTCGCAGATAGCATTTCGGGAACCATCCCCCAAATGTTCCCTGTTTATATCCTGACGAAATTATGCTATTATAAAGGCATAAAAATAGTATGTCAGGGGGATGCATAATGATTATTAAGTCGTCAACGGCACTGAGAAACAATTATAATGCCGTTGCCCGGCTTGCCCGTGAAAAAGCCGAACCGGTATATATTACACGCAATGGCGAGGGGGACCTTGTGGTGATGAGCATTGAGGCATTTGAGCGCCGGGAAGCCATGCTCGACCTGCGTGAAAAGCTGTTATTTGCCGAGCAACAGCGTCTCGCCGGGGAAACAACAGTCCCGCTGGTTGAGGCACACCAACGGTTGAAGGCAAAAATTGATGGCAGAGTATGATGTCGTATTGCTTCCGGCCGCCTTTGCGGATTTGGATGAAATATTCGACTATGTACTTGCCGAAAATCCGCAGGCGGCCAGCGGCATACTTGAAAATATTATGCAATCGCTGAGCCGTCTCCGTGACCATCCACATTCAGGTTCACCGCTACGTGAACGTTCCCTCAACAAGTTTCATTTCAGGATGGTCATCATTTCCCCATACATCGCCTTTTACCGCGTTATTGACAACAAGGTCTTCATCTACAGGGTCTTACACGGTGTCAGGAATTGCCCACACCTCTTAAAAGACACTCTGAAAGATAACGATTAAGCCTCCAAATAGCCGTTCTACTGTGAAGGGTAGGCTTTCAGGCTCTTATGAATCTTCAGGTTGACAAATGTCTCGGTCGTCCGGATGCCAATGGCCATGGTATTGAGGACAGGCACACCGACCTCCGCCTCGACCTCTTCCGGCGGGACAATGAAGGGCACGAAGACGGCACAGAAGGAGACGATAACCTGGGCCACTTTCAATAAGAATTGCGCTGGTGACAGTAGAATTCTCTCTCAAAGGGGAACCAAGGGCATATTCGCGAGAGTTTAGCCAATTGTTCACTTGCTCCATGCTATCGAACTCAAGCAGAATCATCCTCTCCGGATGCCAACTACCGAATATCGTAGTTATCCTTCTTCCCCGGGCAAGATAGCGTCCACCGAATTTTTTCACAATGGGCGGCACCTTCTTGACATACTCACCATACATATCTTCATCCAGAACTTTAATATCAATTATTACGTGGACTGGCACTTTACCTCCGTCGCGCGTTCTTTAATCAAGCTTAGAATTCGAGTTTGAGGCTTGTCAACTACGAATCGGCCCATGTCCGTTGCGATTTTGAGTTCTGACCTTTAAGCTTTGACCTAATCTGGCGAGTGCATGCTCTGGGCCAGCCGCAATAGCTCATTCACGGGTTTTATGGTCACGACGATGAAGTGCTGACCGCCTGCTCTCCAGTGCAAGGCGTTGACAATTTCCCCATTAGCCCGCTTGCCGATCACCAGCTCCCCGGAGACGGTATTAACAGCGACAATCATTCGCTGCCGGACTGTCTCTATCCAGGGGATGGGGATAGGGAGGTCCGGGCTATCTGCTTGAATCTGATGTATGAGAAGAATCGCCTCGCGGTCAACAGCGGAAAGAAAAAGCATCTTCACGAGCGGCACAGGCTCAAGCTGGGCTTCGATTCTGGCCGGTGGCCACGCTAAGTAGCTGGGGAAATAGGCAGGCACAGCGACCTTGAAACCGACCGCTGCCTGGGCTTCTTCAACACTATCATATTCCCTCAGGCCTACAGGCTTTTCTAGGTGGGCCGGCACCAGCCCTAGCAGGAACAGGACCAGTGCCACTATGCCGGTGACCACCGGTGCCAGCAGAATCTGCCCGGTCTCCCTGAGCCAGTCCTTAATACAAATAGTCATCATCAGACTATAAAGAAAAGCATACCAGCCAAAAGGGCGGCGGTAATCCCCAGGCGAAGGTCTTCGGCGAGGACCGGCCACGCTCTCTCTGGATAGGCCAGCCGCTCCAGACGCCGCCTGGTTAGCGCCTCGTGGGCGTCATCCGGCAGCGCTCTGACCGGTGACGGCAGCCACCTGCTCCGCCTGATGTCCGGCACCGCCCGGCTTGGTGGGGCGTGGCGGGTTACCTTCAGCAGGGCCGAGGCCAGGGCCAGCGGCTTGCCGGTTGCCCGGACAGCGATATCATCGCACATCTGCTCATTATCATTGGCCAGACGGCGGAAGACCAGCAGCGCTACCGGGTTATAGAACATCACGCACCGTAACACCAGCGCTAGCTGGCCCATAACATAGGCCTGCCCCGTCAGGTGGGCCATCTCGTGGGCGAGGGCCGCTTCCAGTTCTTCATTGTCCAGGGTATTTATGGTCGCTGGTGACAGGACCAGTGCCCGACGACCTATGGTATAGATGGCGGGCCCTGGCCCCGGCGAGAGGAACAGTCCCGGCATGGGGAGGTCTGCCTGTCCCAGTTTTGCCAGCACGGTATCGAGCTTAGGAAACTCTCCCATGGTGATTGATGGCAGGGTATGGCGGTGCCAGAGGTAATACCGCAGGCCCGGCACAGCTTCACGGAGCACGAAATAGACCATGGTCGCTATAAGGGCGGCCGCAAAGAAATGCCAGAGGTATACAGGACCAAACAGCCTCAGTCCCAGCCACCGGTTAGCGTCAATAAGGGCTATCTGGCTGTGGAAGTGCGGCCCCGTCCGCGCTGGGTAAAAAGCATAGTAAAGGGGGAGAGACAGGACAGGCAGCCACAAAGCGAGCATGCGGAACTTCATTTGGAGAAGTGGCTTCTGGATGTGCCACAGGCCGAGCATGGCTTCCACACTGATAGCGATGACCGCGGCGTGAAAGACAGTCTGGACTAGGTACTGCCCGAAGGCTGACTGGAAGAAGTCCATGTTCTGGTAACCAAAAGTGAGATTTCGGAAAACCCCATCATGTTTCTGTGTAGAACGTGCTAACGTCTGCTCACGCTATATCGCCAAATCCTAAGCACTAAACTCTGAATCCTAAACAAATACGAATGACCCAAAGCACAATGTCAAAAGCTTTTGAACATTATGTATTTGAATTTTGATATTGT
>JACQTX010000139.1 GCA_016210585.1 Chloroflexota bacterium | reverse complement strand
GTGAAGACCTCAAGACCCTCCAGGACAACATCCAGAACAAGAAAGCCGCCCAGCCAGAGGGCCATCGTGTGAATGCAGGCATAGTCGAGCGGTGCTTTTCTGATTTTGGTCACCACAATATACATAACGATTAATAGAGCAATGCCCGAGACTATGGCAGACATCAGGAAGATAATGGGCATAAGCGGTGTTGACCACCAGGGGTTGGCTTTCACCGCACCGAAAATAAAGCCAACATAGCCATGAAGCAGGAAAGCCGAGGGTATGCCGATGAAGGCCAGTATTTTTATCAGCTTTTTGTCAATGGCCAGGGACTCATCCGTGATGTCCAGCACGCCCAGGGCGAGGATGGTATAGATGGTCTTCTTGATGCCCTCGCTCTTGTAGGCATAGCGGACAATATCGGGCCGGAAGACCAGCCAGATCTCGCCCAGGACAATAAGCAGGTAGAACATCCAGATGTAACCGAAACCGGACATGGCCGAGGTGAGATTGGGCGAAAGAAACATCTCGGCAGCCCGCTCCGGACGGCCCAGGTGAACGGTCAGCGGCATTGGCGCTACGATGAGAAAAGCGAGAGCCGTCACCAACGAGAAGCGGGCGACCGGCTTAAGCTTCTTGAGTCCAAAGACGTGGTAGAGCGAGGACACGATGAAGGCACCGGCCACCAGGCCCGTAATAAAGGGGTAAATGGTAATGAGCAGGTCCCACTCGATAACGCCTTCGTTGGGATAGACGAAGCCCTCCATCTCTATAGCACCCCCTTCTCGAAGCCCAGGTAATAGACTTTAGGCTCGGTGCCCAGGTCCGGTTTCAGGACATAGAAACGCTTCTCCTTAAGCAGCTTGCTCACCGGGCTTAGCGGGTCGCGCAGGTCGCCGAAGACCCGTGCACCCACCGGGCACATTTCCACGCAGGCGGGCAGCAGCCCTTTAGTTATGCGGTGGTAGCACCAGGTGCACTTGTCAATGACCCTCACCTGGCCGAAGTGCGTCTCGGCAAAATCTGGCAGCACATACCTTGCCCCGTAGGGGCAGGCCTGGATGCAGTAACGACAGCCGATGCAGTGCTTTTGGTCAACCAGGACGATACCCTCTTCGGTCATATAGGTAGCGTTCACCGGGCAAACGGCCACACAGGGCGGGTTTTCACACTGGTTGCAGAGCTTGGGCACAAAGAAGCTCTTCCACACGGCTACATTGCGGTACTTGACGTTCATCGGCTCGGCAGTGAAGCCGTCTCTACCGGCATTGGGTGAGTCCACAAAGACCTCCCGGTCTTCGGTGATGACATACCGCTCCACCCAGGTGCGGTTGAACTCCGGCTCCCAGGGGACATTGTTTTCCTTCTTGCAGGCCACCACGCACTTGCCGCAGCCGATGCACCGCTCCGTGTCCACAATAAAGCCCCAGTAATGCTTCTCCAGGTCGCGCTTGTCCAGAGCAACGGGTGCCGCGTTCAATGGTGAACTGTTGCCTTGCCGCGTTATGGCACGCACAACTTCAGGCGCACCATAGATAACCAGCCCGCCAACCACCCCACCCCCGATAGTCTTCAAGAAATCACGCCGCGAAATCATATTTTTCATCTATTTACCCCCATGGCAGCTCAGGCATGTGCCGCTAGCCCGTCCGGCATGGTCCTTTGGGAAGGGCTTTATGCCACCCGCATTATGGCATACCAGACAGTCACTGCGTCCGTCCAGAGAGTGCGGGACTTTAGGTGGTGCCACCGGTCTGGACACCTGCTGCTGGCCGTGACAGGCCAGGCAGTTGGTGCGCCCTTCCAGGGAATGCGGCACCACCGGGGGCGGTGTCACAATAGGCTCGTGCGGGGCGTGACAGGACTGGCAATTGGTGCGGTCCTCCAGCTCGTGCGGCACCCTGGGTGGCATACCGGCGCGCGGGTCATGCGGGTTATGGCAGGTGCTGCAAGCGGCCTGCCCGCCCATCTCATTCATGTCCACCTGCGGGAAGCTGACCGGGCGCCCGGTGACACGGGCGTGGCAGGTGCCACACAGCTCACGCGAGTCATTGATCTCCGGCAGACCCTGACCGTTCAGGTGAGCATTGGCCGCGCCGTGACAGTTCTCGCAGGCAACTGTTTTATGGTTGGACTGCTGCCAGGCACGGTAGTTGTCCTGATGACAACTGGAGCAAGCTGTTGACTGGGCATAGCTGATGGGCAGGCTAGCCCACAGTTGCTCATCCTTGGCCGCGTTCGGCTTGTGGAAACCAAAGTCGAGAAGCGACCCTGGTATAGGCATCACCCTGGGTAAGATGAACATGATAGCAAACAATCCAAGAAGTAAGACCCCCGCCCTGAATAAGTGTTTCATGCCGCGCTCACCCTTATTCTTATATTTTGGCGTCTGTACGGTCAGGGAAACAGATGGAAATGGCTATAGGGTCCGGTGACTATCATTAGGACCAGCAACGTCCCCGTGCCCAGGACAAGCAGCATGCCGAGCAGGGGTACTGCTTTGGGATTGGTGTTATCAATCAGCCTGGCCGGGGCAACCCGCCAGACCTGGAACATGGCACGCAGGTAGGTAAACCAGATTAGTATAATGCCTAAAACAGGGAACAGCAGCCAGGAGAACAGGCCACCGGGTATCCGGAAAGCACTAACCGGCGCTTGCCCTACCTCGCCCAGCTCCATGGATATCCGGGGGCCGATGAAGACCTCTTCACCGAGGGTCGGCAGCTTGACACCGACTTCAGGTCCGTAGAAAGGCCTGGTGGCCGGTGTTAGATTAGACGTTGTCCGGGACTCGTTGTTCTTATAGCGGGCCACAACCTCAACTGTGCCAGCTTCGCGTGGCTCGTATTCCAATGTGGCCATGCCCTGCTCGTTAGTGGTCGCCTCGCCAATCTCCATCAACCCGCTGGTGAAGAAGTCCATCTGGATGAAGAACTTCACCACGGCGTCTTTGACGGGCTGCTGCTTGTCCAGCAGGGTGGCCGTGAGGACCAGCGGCTGGCCGGATTGGGCCCTGGCTGGGGCGCTGACGGTCAGCGTGATTTCCTCCGGCGCAGGTGGTGTTGTCAGTGTCGGGATGGGCGTAGGGGTCAGTGCCGGCGGTGCCGCTTTGCCCAGTGACCACATGTAGGTCAGGAGTTGCCAGCGCTTCTCCTCGGTAAGGCTAGACTTAAAAGGCGGCATGCCCTTACTCAGCCGGCCTTCACTTGTAACCCAGTAGATGAAGTCCGGCTTGCTCTCAATCAGCTCATGATACGCAGGAGAGCCAAAGTTGAAAGCAGGCAGGCTCTCGCCTTTGGCCCCGTGGCAGCCCTGGCAGGACTGCTGGTATATCTTCTTACCGGCATCCACGGCTGCCTGGCCCCCCCAGGGAAAGGGATTCTTCATGCCGGCATAGGGAGGCGGAGGGTCCGCCTGGGCCATTAC
>JACQTX010000145.1 GCA_016210585.1 Chloroflexota bacterium | reverse complement strand
CTTTTACTGCGGCTTCATGCGGGTGGTCTCTGTGCGCTGCCGGTAGGCTTCGATGCTTTCCTCAGTTAATGGCGGGCTCAGGTAGCGCCGCCCGGCCACAACCCCGGTAATGGCCTGCTCCAGGTCGTCAAGGCCGCTTCCCTTGAGCACATAGCCGCTGGCCCCGGCCCGCAGCGCTTCAAGCACATAAGCCTCGCTGCCGTACATGGAAAGGACGATGACCTTCGTTTGTGGGAAACGCTGGTGCACCTGGCGGGCTACCTCGATGCCGTTCATGCCGCTCATGAGCAGATCCGTGATGAGGACGTCCGGCTTGAGTGTTTCTGCCAGCTTAACAGCCTCGACTCCATCCGCAGACTCACCCACTACCTGGAATTTGGCGTCGGTCTCCAGGAGGGACCTGATGCCTTGCCGCACGATTTTATGGTCGTCCGCCAGAACAATCTTTATGGGCATCCTTTTCCCTTCCTGGCCATTTGTCGAATGGCTTGCTCCTGGCAGACACTCTTCCGAAGAGGTAAATCCAGCCATGGCACTATGTGTATGAGCACCCAAGGTCTTGATTCCTCTCTTTCCCTCGTATTTGGGGCGACTAATTTCGCAAAGGTCTCCAAGTAAAATATGATGTGTAAGGTATCTCTAAGATACATTTAAGCCATATTTTAGCGAAGCTGTCAAGCGTATGTCATCCGTAAATCTACGGATTTTTGCTGGGGAAATGGTGACAGGAAGGTGACAATATCTAATAGCCGGGTTACGGCAACCCCCATCGAGTTCAGTCCCCGGGAGCATTTCAGATATCCCTGCGTCCCTGTAGCTGCTTGCCTTAAATGCTCGCTACCCTTTCAGGCATGTTTAGAGCCTGGAATTTAGATATTAGAGTTTGGGGCGGGGACCCGGGGTGGGGCAAAGGGGTGACCTTCCCGGTGGAAATCGGGAAGGTAGTTGGCCTCCGCACCCAGCTCCTGGACCCAGCCGTTTTCCAGCCCCAGGTCATCAAGTAGCTGCACTACAGTTTGATACTCCCCCTTCGTAATCGTCCGGGCAAGCTCAGGGAACTGGCGGGCGCGGTGCAGGGGCATATACTGTGCCATGATGCTCAAAGTGATGGCAGGCGATACGTCATGGGCCAGCCAGGTCAGCGATTCCCGGCTACCGGCAATCTCATGGGGGAGGACAAGATGGCGGACAATCAGTCCCCGCTCGGCTACGCCGGCTTCATCAACCACAAGGTCGCCGACCTGGCGGTACATCTCTTTGATAGACTGGCGGGCATTGGCCACGTAGTCTGGGGCGTGCGAGAACCTCTTCGCCCACTCCTCCGAGGCGTATCTGAGGTCGGGCAGGTAGATATCTATGATGCCCTCAAGCTCGGCCATGGCACTGATGGTATCATAGCCGCCGGTGTTATAGACGAGCGGCACGTTAAGGCCCAGGGGCACCGCATCCAGGATGGCCCGGACTATCTGGGGGATAAAGTGGGATGGGGAGACGAAGTTGATATTGTGGCAGCCTAAGTCCTGAAGGTGGAGCATCTGATGGGACAGGGTGCGGCAAGTGACCTCTTTGGCGCGCTGTCTCTGCCAGTCCTGGCTTATCTGGTAGTTCTGGCAATAGACACAGCGCATGTTGCAGTTGCCGAAAAAGATTGTCCCGGAACCCCTGCTGCCGGAGAGGACCGGCTCTTCACCATGGTGGGCACAGTAGGATGAGACAATGGGCAGGCGGCCCGAATGGCAATAGCCCGTCTCGTTTTCGAGGCGGTTTACCCGGCACTCCCGTGGACAAAGGTCGCAGGAGGCCAGCCGCGCTTCAAGCCTTGCGACGCGTCGTGCTAGCTCACCGGAGCGGTAGAGAGCGATATAGCTTGCTTGCATAAGAGCCATCAAGGACTGACGGGTTGTTTGCCAGAGAACTCAGCCCCTATGCTCATTATACCGCTATCCGGTCCGCACTGGCCACACTAATGCTTGGTTGTGTAATTGTCTATACGTATTTCCTCTCCCACAATGGGAGAGAGACCGCTATGGAAGCAGGGACTTGATACTGGCCCTTAAGGCTTTTACCAGGCCGCTCATGGTGAGCCTTGTCGAATCCATGAGCGGCCTCCAAAACGGCGGTCTTTGGCTATACTACTTGACATAAACTAGCGGCGCGAAGGTAT
Source organism: Chloroflexota bacterium (assembly GCA_016210585.1). Taxonomy (GTDB): domain Bacteria; phylum Chloroflexota; class Dehalococcoidia; order Dehalococcoidales; family JAFGLR01; genus JACQTX01. The sequence goes on along the minus strand of JACQTX010000145.1, from coordinate 730 downwards.
CGAACTCCTCGCGGGTGGCGCTACAGATGGGACACTTGTCCGGGACTTCGCCCTCATAGGTCCAGCCGCAGACCTTGCAAATCTGGATTGGCCCCAGGTCCGGGTCTTTGCCCGTTGTATCAATGGCCCTTTTGGCCTTCTGGAAAAGGGCAGCGTGCGTCCTCTCGGCGGCAAGAGCGTAGTGGAAGCTCTGCTCGGCACCCTTTTCGCCCTGGAACTTGGCGGTCTCCAGGTAGGTGGGGTACATCTCCGTGATTTCGTAGGTCTCCCCCATGATGCCGCCTTGCAGGTTCAGCGAGGTCTTGCCCAGGCCAAAGACGGCCGTGGAGGCGCAGAGGGCATCATAGATACCGTCCTTCAGCTCGCGGAAGTGGCTGGTGGCGTGGACCTTTTCGGCGGCGGAGATGGCTTTGAAAAGGCGGGCTACATTATGGAAGCCTTCCTTCTCCGCTTCCGCGCCCCATACCAGGTAACGCATATGGGCCATGGACTCGCCACCATGGGCGTTGCGCAAGTTGGCTGCTGTTATGGCATGCATTGCAGTTCCTCCCTTTCCTTTTGACAGTCTAAAGAAGATATTAGGCGCTTCCCGCGGGTGTCTCTATCCGTAACCTTACGGAATTTCAGGGTGACAAAACCCCTAACTTACAGGGCACCCCGAAATTATATGAAACGTCCTGAGTAGATGCGCATACTGGTATTTCTAAATACGAAGCACGAAATCCGAAAT
>JACQTX010000149.1 GCA_016210585.1 Chloroflexota bacterium | reverse complement strand
TGTGGCCGTCTTAGCCTTCACCGTCTGATTAAGCAACCTGATTTCCTCGTTTGTCAGTATAACTTTAATGGCATGTCTCATGCCGATAAGCATAACAGATGTAGTTCTGTATTGCAATATGTTCTACTGTCAGGACACTAGGCATAGCGGAGGGGGACTGGGCATCCATTGAAGGGGTATTCCTTGCCAAGTCTACAAAGCGACCGCGTGACGGCGGACGGACTTGAGTTCAAACACACAAAATCCAGATAGCAGGTGACCGAACTGAGCGTGCATGGGGCCCCCTTGAAGCTTCTTGGTATTCCCGCTCGATAACGCACTTCCGGGTCAGCCCAATCCCATCTTTGGGATTGTCATTTCTCAGCAAGCTGCCCCTGAACTGTTGAACAAACCATCTTATTGTGACTCTAAGACCGGTTTCATCCTGTGGATTTGTCTTTGCCTGAAGGACTCGGCCAAGCAAACGTTATAGAAAAGACTCTTGCGGCTAAATCCTGACCCGTTATAGGCCGGGGAGTTCTAGGTATCGTCCCCCTAAGTGGAGCCGAGGGGATTCGAACCCCTTACCTTTTGACTGCCAGTCAAACGTTCTCCCAACTGAACTACGGCCCCATCCGTCCCTTATTCTAGCATTTACGCCACCGTCTTGGCTACTTTGCTGCTAAAGGTCAGGGCGTCTTCAGCCACGTCCACCAGGACAGTTTCGCCTTCAGGGAACTCGCCACGCAGGAGCTTCATGGCCAGGGGGTTCTCTAGGTATTGCTCGATGGCCCGCCGCAGCGGCCGGGCACCATAGGTCGGGTCGTAGCCTTTTTTGGCCAGCCATGACTTGGCGGCTTCCGTCAGCTCTATCTCGATCTTGCGCTCGGCCACCCGTGCCTTCACGTCCTTGACCAGCAGGTCAACGATGCTCCGGATCTGCTCTTCATTCAGCTCATGGAAGACGATAATCTCGTCCAGGCGGTTGATGAACTCCGGGCGGAAGGTGCGCTTCATCTCGCCAAGCACCTTTTCTTTCATGGCCTCGTATGCTTGCTTTCTCGTCTTGGCCTCATCCCGCCGGGTGACAAAGCCCATGGTCATGTCCCGCTGGATTAGCTCAGCACCGACATTGCTGGTCATGATGACCACGGTGTTCTTAAAGTCAACGGTCCGCCCGTGGCCATCCGTCAGCCGCCCGTCATCGAGGATTTGCAGCAGGGCATTGAAAACCTCCGGGTGGGCCTTCTCAATCTCATCGAGCAGGATAACCCGGTAAGGGCGCCGTCTCACCGCTTCAGTAAGCTGGCCGCCCTCCTCGAAGCCTACATAGCCGGGAGGCGCCCCAATGAGGCGGGATACAGTATGCTTTTCCTGGTACTCGGACATGTCCAGGCGCACCATGGCATTCTCATCGTCAAAGAGGAACCACGCCAGCGTGCGGGCCAGCTCCGTCTTACCCACACCGGTAGGACCGAGGAAGGCAAAGCTGCCGGTAGGCCGGCGGGGGTCTTTCAGCCCGGCCCGGCTGCGGCGCACCGCATCGGAGATAGCGCGCACCGCTTCTTCTTGGTTGACAATGCGCTCGTGGATGCGCTCCTCCATATGCAGCAATTTCTGAGCTTCCCCTTCCAGCATCTGGGAAACCGGGATTCCCGTCCATTTGGCGATCAACTCAGCAATGGCCTCTTCATCCACAACCTCATCAATCTTCTGTTTCTGGAGCCACTGGCTCTTGGCCTGGTTATACTCCTTTTCCAGCTTCATCCGCTCCACCTTAATCTGGGCGGCACGCTGATAGTCCTGCCTCTGCGAAGCAGCTTCCTCCTCGTTGGTGAGCTGCTGCACCCGCTGCTCCAGGGTTTTCACCTCAGGTGGGGCGCTCTCCGCGTCGATGCGCAGCTTGCTGGCCGCCTCATCAATCAGGTCAATGGCCTTGTCCGGCAGGTGCCTATCTGAGATGTAGCGCTGGCTCAGCCTGGCTGCGGCCTCCAGAGCGGCATCGGTGATCTTCACCTTGTGGTGTGCCTCGTAGCGGGGACGCAGGCCACGCAGCATCTCGATGGTTATCTCAGCACTCGGCTCGTTGAGGAAGACGGGCTGCAGGCGGCGCTCCAGGGCCTTGTCTTTCTCGATGAACTTCCGGTACTCGTCCAGGGTTGTCGCACCGATGCACTGTAGCTCGCCGTGGGCCAGGGCCGGCTTGAGCATA
>JACQTX010000141.1 GCA_016210585.1 Chloroflexota bacterium | reverse complement strand
GGCCAGGTCGCTGCCAATGCCGCTGAAGGGATTGTCTACACGGCAATCAGGACCTGTCACCTCTCGGAGTTGGAGAGAGAACAAAGTGTGTAGCTCTCTTTTCCAGTTACCAACCAAACCGGCGGGTGGTACGATCAATACCCGTCTGATAAGTCGCCGACTCAACATCTCGCGAACATAAAGGCCTGTCATAATGGTCTTGCCGGCGCCGGCATCATCTGCCAATAGAAAGCGCAGCCTCGGTTGAGACAGCATATGGTGATAAACGGCAATGATCTGGTGCGGAACGGGGTCAATTAGGGCAGTCTCAACACCAAAAGTAGGGCTGAAGATGTGTCCATAACATAACCTTTCCCCTTCAACAAAAAGCCGCACCGTTTCACTTTCGGTGCGGAAGTCCGGGATTGGGACTGCGGAGAAAGGCTCATAAGGTGCTTGCGGCTCACGGATTTCGAATCGTCCAGCCGTCGCCCCGCCAGGAGGGCCGATTTCCGGCACGGTTTTAGCAAGAGAGGAAAGAGCTTTGAGTGCAAGGCGGTTTGGTCGAGCCTGGCCGGTCTCCCATCTGCTGACAGTGACAAAGGTAACCCCTAGGCTTTCAGCGAGTTGGCTCTGCGTCATGCCGAGCTGCCTTCTGAGTGTGCGAACCCAGTCCCCTGTATTGAATTTCAATGTCACCAAGGTTGTTCCTGACCTATCGTTTTAACAGAGTATAAACCATTTAACACTGCAATACAAGGTAAGGGCAAATAGAATCAAGTTTCTGGGAGTCACCGCAGAGGAACTCTATGAACGACTACTAGGCCAAGCGCCATAGGCCTTCGGTGTCGACCTGGGCAACAAATCGTCATTTCGTTGAGGCACGAACTGAGTGTCGGTTGCACTCACGATCAAGCCCGCCACACTTTGGGATTCAAGCTTCGCGCGATGCCTTTCGGTGGGGTTCTCTTTTATCCACTGTAAGTACGTGGGATTCCGGCTTTCAGAAAAGGTCAGTGATGAGGTTAAACCCCGCGGGGAACTCGCCATTCGCGAACTCTGCGCTGACGACGCCATAGAAACTGCAGCCCGGCTTTTAGTCTTTGCTGTACACTGCGCTTACATCTCCGAAGGATAAGCCTTCAGGCTCTTATGGATCCCGAGATTGATGAACATCTCGGTTGTCCTGATGCCAATGGCCATGGTGTTAAGAACGGGTACACCGACCTTGGCTTTGACCTCCTCCGGCGGGACGATGAAAGGAACGAAGACGGCACAGAAGGACACGATGACCTGGGCGTCTTCTTCCTCGACAGCTTTGCGGAACAGCTCGACCGTAAGGTCTTTATCTCATCCTTTCTTTTCCAAGATTCATGCACCGGGATATTCCAAGGCACAATGGACGTGACGAAATTGCTCATGTTCCAGCGCCGCAGCAGACGGTGGGCAAAGGATTTGGCCGAGTCCTCGATAATCAGAATACAAATACGCTCCCCCAGGAGTGCCGCCGTGTACAGGGCCACCGGATCAATATCAACGACAGGGATGTTGACCAGGTGGCGAGCGATGGAGGCACCCACATCCGATTCGCCGGTGGTATTAACGGCATCATAGCCCTCCTGCTCGGCTTTGACAGCTTCCTGAGCCACAAAGGGAGCCATAAGGCGAGCCGCCCCTCCGTAATGTGGCCTAGCCAGCCGCCCTTGTTGGGCCCCACGTCAGGAAATACCGCAGTCACTTCCGTGCCGGAGGAAGCATAGCTCTGCAATTTCTTTGCCGTGTACTCCTGGAAATCGGGCGGCGAGTCTGCTTTCGACATTGGCCGGATTGTTTTGATTCTCATTGCTTCTGTCCTCCTTTAAGTCTTCATTTGTCACCCACATATTATTCGCGGACTACTCACCCGCACTCGAACAAGCCAGAGCCAAATCTGACAATCGGCGCTGAGCTGCGAGCATTCAGTTCGTCGTGGCGATTCATGGCCGGTAGCCAACCAAGAATTCCCTCCTTTTGTCCAATACTTTGTTATTGGGTCTGTGCCTTCGCCACCTGCACCAGGCACGTATTGTATGCATAGGCACCAGCGGGAGAATAGACTTCGCTCGTGAGGACATTCGGGCAGCCGCCTCTATCTATCCCCTTTTCATCGGGCCGGTACCAGGCACCGTGGGGTAGGTCGACGACTCCGGGCATAATCCTCTCCGTTACTTGCGCCCGGACAACCGTCTCGCCTCTGTCATAAAAACGCCCGCTGGATACCCGCCAGCTTGCTGGCGGGAGGAAAGCGGGCTTCGCCGACAGGCGAAAAGAACGAAATACGCTTGCCCCAAAAGGGACGGTAGTGATATAAAAG
>JACQTX010000136.1 GCA_016210585.1 Chloroflexota bacterium | reverse complement strand
CAGATGGCCGAGGCCGACTGGGATGCGGTGCATGAAGTAAATCTCAAAGGCACGTTCCTGTGCACACAAGCCGTTCTATCTCATATGATGAAGCAGCATTACGGCAAAATAGTAAACGTTTCCTCTATCGTTGCTCTGGGTGCCCTTAGTGAAACCCGGGCAAATTACGCCTCTTCCAAAGCTGGTGTCATCCAGTTGACCAAAGCAACAGCTCGTGAGGCAGGTCCGTTTGGTATAAATGTAAACGCCATCGCCCCGGGCCTGATTATCACACCCATGCTTTTGCAGGAACGAACAAAAGCAGAAGTGAAACGCTTTATCAAGGAATGGGCTAAACAAGCGGCACTCAAGAGGGCAGGCAAGGCCGAGGATATTGCCAGTTTGGCACTATTTCTGGCTTCCGACGATTCGGATTACATAACCGGGCAGGTTATCTGCTGCGATGGCGGTCATCACGACCGTATGTAGTAGAGTCTCTTCTATCACTTTGTCCTTCTTTCTCAGCCAATCAGGATGTGTTATATACTGCCAGACCACCTTTTCAGTGGGGCTTGACAATTCGCTCTAACAGTGATTGAATAATGTAAAATACTCGGTATTCAAATATATGTCTCAAATCAAACTGGGCCGGCATATAGCGGCAAGATAAGTAAGACAAACGGAGGCATGACATGACGTTCGGCAGAATGGCCGTTGACTGGCAGGAGCGCATCAACTATGACCGCCTGCGCCGGGAGAGGCTTGAAAGAGCAAAAAGCCAGTTGGAAAAAGATGGGCTTGGCTCCATACTGTGCTTCGATTACTGCAATGTGCGCTATATTACTGGTTTCTACACGCCGGGCTGTTTTCGGCTATCTTCCCAGCGTTATGTGTTGCTGCCAAGAAATGGCGATCCCGTGTTGTGGATAGAGGGGGCTATTTCAACTCAAGTGCGAGACGCCTGGACCCCATGGCTAAAAGGCAATGTCCGGGCTAGCACGGGCTCGCACTTTGCCTATCTGGAACCCGGTGTCCGCGCCGATGTCATGGTCAACGAGATAGGGAAGATCCTGGCACAGCACGGTCTGGAGAAAGAGCCAATTGGCGTGGACCAGGCGTCAGGTGTTCCCTATTTCTGGCTCATTGAGAATTTCGGCAAGGCCGGGCTGAAACTTGTTGATGGACATCCTGCCATGATGGAAGCCCGCAAAATAAAAACAAGGGATGAGATTGAATGTATCCGGCAGGCGTGTGCCAATGCAGAGGCGGCCATGGCGGATGTGCGCGACGCCATCAGGCCCGGCGTTACGGAAATGGAACTGTGCGGCGTTGTCGCTAAGAAGCTATATTCGTTGGGTTGCGACGAGTATGAAGACCTCGTCGTCTGCTCGGGTGAGCATACCAACCCCAATACGCATCAGATGTCCGACCGTCAGATAAGACCGGGTGAGTTAGTCTTCGTTGACATTGCCGGACAAGCGTTCAATGGTTACAAGACATGTGTCTACCGCACTTTTTCGGTGGGGAAAGCTTCATCCCGGCAGAAGGAACTTTATCAGGAATGCTATGAAATGCTATATAAGGGCATTAGCAAGGCAAAAGCTGGCGCCACCACTCTGGATATCACCAAGTCCTGGCCTACTGACCCCGCTTACTGGGGACACGAGTTCCGCCGCGATATAGCCGACCTGGCGATGGGACATGGAGTTGGACTAAGCCTGTATGATAAACCGATAATAATGCACGCCTTATCCCGAAATAATCCTATTCCGCTGAAGGAGAACATGGTCTTGGCTCTGGAAACTTGGACCGGGAAGAAAGGGGAAAGGGAGGGCGTGCGCCTCGAAGAGATGGTGCTCGTGACTAAAGACGGCTATGAGTTGCTCACTCGGTTTCCGGTAGGTGAGCTAATTGAGGCCTGGCTTTAGTCCAATGAAGTGCTACTCTTCGAAGCGGTCCCCTTTTTGCTGTTCTCATTGGAGTAATTTATGGAGGGTGAAATGAAGAAAACCGCTCTATTGAGGAAGTACTTGTCCGAAGACCAAATCGTCGAAGCACCGGGGGCATACGATGGAGTCAGTGCCCGGGTGATTGAGCAGGCAGGTTTTAAGGCAGTTTTTGTCGGTGGGTTTGGTCTTTCGGCTAGCCTCCTAGGCAAGCCCGATGTTGGTCTGCTGACCATGAGCGAGGTGGTAAACCAAACCCGAAACATTGCCAATCTGGTAAACATACCCGTACTCGCTGACGCCGAGGATGGCTACGGTAGCTTGACTAACATACAGCGCACGGTGAGGGAGATGGAGAGGGCGGGCATCGCCGGTATCTTCCTGGAAGACCAGCAACATCCGGTCAGGTGTGGTGCCCTTGGCAAATACAAGAAGATAGTCCCCAGAGATGAAATGGTCATCAAGATAAGGGCCGCCCTAGAAGCGCGGGAAGACCCGGATTTCATCATTGCTGCCAGGACCGATTCTGACATTGTCTCCTTGCAGGAGCAGATTGACCGTTGTAATGCTTATGCAAAAGCCGGTGCTGACCTCGTGATGCCGTTAACTGCCAAGCGGGAGGAGTTTGGGGCGCTCGTAAGAGGCATACGGGCACCATTATGGTTGCTTCTCGGTTGTCATACTGATGTTACCGTCAACGAACTTCGGCAAACGGGGGCAAGAGGGCTGGTGACATACGCGGTGGAGGCATTGTTTGCGGCTCAGAAGGCAGTTGCCGATGTGATGCAGGAAATCAAAGAGAAGGGAACCGTCAAGGAAACCCTCGGACGCCTCGGTGCTCCGGACTACCGGGGCTTTTTCAAGTTCATGAACCTGCGCGAAGTTATTGATTATGAGGAGAAATACTATGCGGAACAGCCCCAGTCCAAGTCGTGACGCGCCAAGATGCGGCGGTAACCAGGACGATGACAGGTAAGGATTTGATGGCCAAGACAGAGCCGCAAAGTTCAGAGGACTTACAATCCGATGTGGCGACTGAGACCTTGGATTGGATGTTCCGCATGCTGGTCCTGCTGCGCCGGATGGAAGAGCGGACAGTGGAGATGTTCCTGTCAGGAAAGCTACCCGGCTGGCTCCACTCCTATCTGGGTCAGGAAGCCATAGCTGTCGGTGTCTGTGCCCACTTGAATGAGGATGATTTCGTGGCGTCCACCCACCGCTGCCGCGGCCATTTCCTGGCAAAGGGAATGGCACCAGGCCCGCTGATGGCGGAAGTTATGGGGAAACGAGACGGCATCTGTGGCGGCAGAGGCGGTGAGATGCACATGGCCGACTGGTCAAAAGGTGTCATCGGTTCGAGCGGTGTAGTTGCCGGTGGCCTTTCACTGGCCACTGGCGTTGCTTTCGCCTCACGATATCGCAAAACAGGACAAGTGGTAGTGGCTTTTTTGGGCGAAAGTGCTACCAATCAAGGGGCCTTCCACGAGAGTCTTAACCTGGCAGCAGTGTGGGACTTGCCCATCCTCTATGTCTGTGAAAACAATGGTTATGGAGTCTCGGTGCCCCAACGTAAAGCTATGAAAATCGGTGACGTTTCCGTCCGCGCCGCGTCCTATGGTATGCCAGGAGAAACAATTGATGGCGATGACGTTATCGCTGTCCATCGCGCCGCGGGAAGGGCTGTCGCCCGGGCCAGGAGAGGGGAGGGTCCTACACTGCTGGAATGCTGCACGCACCGCTGGCTGGGACATTTCGTCGGTGACCCCCAGGCGTATCGACCTAAAGATGAGCTTGAGGCGTGCAAACGCAGTGACCCAATCCCCCGGTTTGAAGACTATTTACTAATGGAAAAGGTATTTACGCCAGCGGAATTGGAGAAGGTCAAGGCTGAAGTAGAGAGGCAGGTAACCGCAGCCTTTGAATTCGCTACCGCTAGTCCGGCACCCGACCCGGCAGATGCGCTGCGCGGCGTCTTCACTGAAGGGACTGAATGAAGAGCATCCGCTATCATAAAGCTATCACCGAAGCTTTAGCCGAGGAGTTGGAGCGAGATAGCCGGGTATTGATTCTCGGTGAGGACGTCGGAATGGGCACTGCCTTCGCCAGCACACGTGGACTGGTTGAGCGTTTCGGCACTGACCGCATAATTGACACGCCTATTTCCGAATCAGGCATAGTAGGGCTTGCCGTTGGTGCGGCCCTCAACGGACTCAGACCCATCGTAGAGCTGACCATAATGGACTTCGTCACGGTTTGCATGGACCCATTGGTGAACCACATGGCGAAGCTGCAGTATATGTTCCCTGGGCAACATCAAGGCGTGCCGCTGGTTATTATGGCAAGCTGCGGTGGACGGGTGGGCGCCGGGCCGCAACATTCCCAGTCTCTGGAAGCCTGGTTTGCCCATACGCCAGGCATCAAGGTGGTCATGCCTTCCACTTCTTATGATGCCAAGGGACTGCTAAAAGCAGCTGTCCGGGACAATAACCCTGTGATGTATCTCTACCACAAGGGGTTGTTGCGTGCTCCAGGTGAGGTTCCGGAGGGAGAGTATACCGTTCCACTGGGTGTTGCCGAGACAAAACGCGCCGGCAAGGACGTGACTGTTGTGGCCACTGCCGAGATGGTGTCACAGGCGCTCACGGCAGCTCAGGACCTGGAGAAGGCGGGCATTGATGTGGAAGTGGTTGACCCTCGCACCATTTATCCGCTTGATATTGAGCCTATTATCGCCTCGGTGAAGAAGACGAGCCGGCTCGTGGTCGCTCATGAGGCGGTGCGCTTTTGTGGCTTGGGGGCGGAGATTGCGGCCACTGTTACCGAAATGGCCTTCGATTACCTGGATGCGCCCGTCAAGCGAATTGGGGCGCCTTCCGTGCCCATTCCCTTTGCCCCTTCCCTAGAAAACGCCGTGCTACCCGGGGCCAGGGATATTGTTCAAGCCTGTAGAGAGGTCTGCGGGTGTTGAGGTCGCCATAGCAGCACTTCTCGCGCTAAAGAAGCGCTAGCGCGGTGCCGCAAGGTCATAGTCCTTAGCGGCGGGAAGAACCCCTTGACAAGAACATCTGTAGATGTTATTATGGCGCATCATTTGGATACTCAGTATTCAAAATCATGCAGTAGAAGGAGGACGAATGAGCAGAAAGAGATTACTGCTTATTTCCTGTGCCATGCTGGTTCTGGTTACCATGTTGGTCGGCGCCTGCGCCACACCCAAACCGACAGCAACACCCGCACCCACAGTCACGGCAACAGCCACAACTACCGTTACGGCTTCACCCGCTCCTGCGCCCACGGTCACTACAACAGCAACAACTACGGTGACAGCATCACCGCCCGCCCCTGTGACAATCACGGCGACTCCGAAGCCTACCAAGTTCATCAAAGTAGGACACTCAGTCTATCTCACCGGGGCGGCAGCTGTGTCTGGTATTCCGGTTAATCGTGGCCTGCAGCTCCAGGTAGATGAACTTAACGAACGAGGTGGCTTCTGGATTGGTGACCAGAACTACAAATGGCAGCTCGTTGTTGAGGACAATGCTTATAATACCGACCTGTCAGTGAAAGTAGCTAACAAGCTGATTTACCAGGACAAGGTCAAATACTTTATTCAGAACGCCAGCGTCCTCGGCCTTGCGGTTGCCCCGGTCGTCCAACAGGCGGGGGATGTGTTCTACCTAGTGTTCGGCGATATCTGGGATTACATGAACCCTAAATATCCGCTTACTTTCATGTGGAACCGCATACCTCCTGAGAAGATATTGACCTACTTGTACAAAGAGCTCGTGAAGGTCAATCCCAACGTCAAGAGTGTCGCTTCTCTGATGCCTGACACCGACACCGGTTATATTGGCGGCAGGGGTGTCAAAGCCGGTGCAGAAGCTGCTGGCATAACTCTGCTGGCCCAGGAATTCTTTAACATCGAGACTTCTGACTTCTATCCAGTATTGACACGTCTTATCGCCAAGAAACCCGACGTCATCGACCTCAGCTATACCCAGCTTTCGCACCAGACTCAAATAATAAAGCAGGCGAGAGAGCTCGGCTATAAAGGCACCTTCGTTCTGTTTTCCGCTGACAGTGCCAAGCTAGTACAGGCCGCCGGTGCTGCTGCGGTGGAGGGGGCTTACAACTGGTTTACCCTGGCTGAACCGGTAACCGATTATCAGAAATGGTTCTATAACCAGAATGTAACCAAATACGGTGAGTGGAACCAGATTGGCATTATGAGCGCGCCCATGCCCATAATGCTCCAGACGGCCATGGAAAAAGCGCAGAGCATCGAACCGAAGGATGTTGCTAAGGTGTTGGAAGATGGCATGGTATTTGAAGGTCCCTACGGGCCGCTAAAGCATGTTGGCAAGAAGACTTACGGTGTGAACCACGTATCGCAGGGCCCGCTGCCCGTGGCCATTGTCAAAGGCGGCGTCAACAAGCATGCCTTCTTCATCCCGCCGCCAGAAGACTTCTAGTGAGACTTTAGGATTGGGGTTGCCCAGAATCCCATAACAAGAGCGAAGGGGCCCGCTAATGAGCCCCTTCGCTGCTTTTTTGCTTGGCCCACAGCCCGGACTCACGTGCCGAGGTAGATTTTCCTCACGTAGTCATCCTGTGACAGGTCTTTGGGCGTGCCTTGAAAAATCTTGCGGCCTGCCTCCAGAACGTAGACCTTATCTGCCAGGTCGAGCGCCAGCCTCAGGTTATGCTCGACTAGAATAACACCGATGCCTTTCTGGTTAACCTCCTTGATAATCTGATTAACTTCCTGGACGACAGCCGGTGCCAGACCCTGCGACGGTTCGTCCATCAGCAGTAGCCTGGGTTTGGCCATGAGCGCCCGGCCGAAAGCGAGAGCCTCCTGCTGTCCGCCGCTGAGTGTCCCCGCCTTTTGTTTGCGCTTCTTCATCAATACCGGAAAATGGGCAATGACCATCTCCATGTCCGCCTGTATCTCCTTCTTACTCTTGCGAGTATAGGCGCCCATGATTAAGTTCTCATGGACTGTCATGTCTGGAAAAAGCTGCCGTCCCTGTGGCACCTGTACTATGCCGAGGCGGATAATTTCCCCGGTAGATAGCCGGTCTATCCGTTTGCCATCAAACCATATCTCGCCGGAGGACGGCCTTATCAACCCGGAAATGGCCTTCATGACCGATGTTTTGCCGCAGCCATTACCACCGAGGAGACTGATTATTTGCCGGTGCTCTTCCTCGAGACAGACGTCAGCTACCGCCTCGACGACACCATAGTGGATAGATACATTCTTAAGACAGATAGACATGCTATGCCCCATGGCCATCCTTAGTCAGGTAGGCTTCGATTACATCTGGGTTGTCTTTGACTTCAGCGGGTGTGCCTTCCGCAATCTTATCGCCGTGGTTCATGACCACAATGCGGTGGCAGACCTCGAAGGCTGCCTTCATATTATGCTCAATCAGCAAAATAGCAATGCCGCGGCCATTAATCTCCCTGATTAGGTTCAGCAGTCTGGGAACGTCGCGAACGCCGACGCCGGTCATCGGCTCATCCAGCAGCAGGAGCTTGGGGTCGGCGGCCAAGGCTATTGCCAGCGTCAGGGCCTTTACCTGCCCGTAAGACAGATTGCTAGCGAGGGCTTGTCGCTTGTCCATATCCTGACGCAGCAGTCCGACCGAAGCCACTAGCTGCTCTGCCCTCCCAGCAATCTCGCGGTCGCTGCGACGCGTCGCGGGCATTTTGAAGAGTTCGCCCCAGAAACCCGTCCGCGCTTGCAAATGACTGCCCAGGACAACGTTCTCGGTGACGGAGAGGTCCGGAAAGACAGTGTTGAGCTGAAAGGTGCGAATTATGCCTCGCCTAGCGACCTGATATGGCGGCAAGCGCGAAATATCCTCGCCTCTGAAGATAACCTTGCCACCTGTAGCCGGGATGGTACCCGCTATCAAATTGAAGACCGTGGTTTTGCCGGCGCCGTTCGGGCCAATCAGGCCTAGGACCTCGCCATCATTGACTGTCAGGTCCAGATGGTTTACCGCCAGTAGTCCGGCAAAGCGCTTGGTTAGCTTGCTGGTTTCGAGAAAGGCCATCCCGCTTTCCTCACTTTTCTTAGCCTTGACGTCAATGCCGCAATCTGTCCCGGTATGCCAATAAGGCCGTTGGGCATAAACAGGACTGTCAACACCATCAGGCCACCGTACAGCATGGCCTGGAAATACCCCGTCCCGTGCAGAAACTCGGGTATGAAGGTGAGAAAAATAGCACCTACTATTGGCCCAATAAACCTTTCCTTGCCGCCCACCACCACTAACGTCAGGAAGGCTATAGATTGCCAGACCGAGAAATTTATCGGAGCAATATATAGATTATAGTGGGCATAAAAGCTACCGGCAATGCCAGTGAAGAAAGCCGCGAAAACAAATGTTACCATCTTATATTTGGTCAGGTTAACACCGACCGCCTCGGCCAGGTTCTCTGCCTTGCCGATAGCTCTCACCGTGAGCATGAAGCGCGACTTCTCCAAGCTGTACCAGGCCAAAAGAGTAATTGTGAGGAGGAAGGCCATTAGATAATAGTAAGCCACCTTGTTGCCCCCAAACTGGATTCCCGCAAGCACCGGCGGAGTAATACCCCTGAAGCCAGCCGGCCCACCAAACAGGCTGGTCACGCCCATGTAAGTGTAACGGGCGACCTCGGTGAAGCCAAAGGTAACGATAGCGAAGAAGAGCCCTTTTGCCCGCAAGGCAGGAAAGCCAATAATCACGGCAATAAGCGCGGCAATGAGACCGCTCATGGGTAGTGCCAGCCAGAAGGAGATGCCCAGGCGCGTCACCAGGAGAGCTGAGGCATACGCGCCAATACCAACGAAGGCGGCGTGTGCCAGACTGAGCTGTCCGGTTATCACTAGGGGACGCAGCGTAACGGCGTAAATTATGGCGAGCATGGTCATAATCAGCATGTGTAAAAAGTACGGACTCTTCAGAAACAGAGGAAGAGCTAGCAGGAAGATGCCCCCTGCTATCACGGCTGACAAATTCCTGGTAGTCCCTTTAGTCACGACCGAGTATTCCTTTAGGTTTGACCATTATTATCACTATGAGAAGGACAAATCCGATGATGTTGCCCAGAGAGCTGCCCAGGTAAGCTACCGCTATGGCATCTATTAAGCCCAGAGCTATCCCGCCAAGGATGACACCGGAAATGCTGCCCATCCCGCCAATAATCACTACGATGAAGCCCTTAAGGAGATAGTCAGAGCCCATCGTCGGTGTTACAAAGAACACCGGTGCCAGCAATGCGCCGGCAGCACCAGCTAGCCCGGAACCAATCGCCATTGCTGTGCTCGATACCGCGTTTATGTTTATGCCTTGCAGAGCCGCCCCTTCCGGATTTTGCTGGACAGCTCGCATGGCCCGGCCGATTTTCATGTAGCGTACAAAATAGTACAGAACTGTGATAAGTATTACCGCAGCTATGACTATTACCAGCCTCTCCACTGACGTGGCTACGTTACCCAGGCTCACTACGCCCTGGAAATACACGGGGACCATACGCACTTCAGTACCAAAGACCATAAATGCACTACTCTGAATTATGGCAATCAGACCGAGGCAGATAATTATCACCGGCAAATGGTCGCCGCGGAACGGTTTGAAGAAAATTCGCTCAACCATCACCCCCAGTAAAGCTACGAACACCATTGCCACCAGAATGGCAAAGGGATAGCTTAATCCGAAAGTAACGAGGAAATAGGTCGCAACGGCTCCTATCATGAGAAATTCGCCGTGGACAAAGTTGGGTATTTGCATTATGGCGAATACGAGGGTTATGCCCATGGCGACCAAGACATAAATTCCGGCTAGAATAACACCATTTAATAGCGTCTGTGGCAGTATGCTGAGGTCCATCGCGATTACCTACTTCTGCAATGCGGAAGGCAGATCGGCATCGGTGGTAATAACCCTCTCGACAAGCAGGTCACCAATCTCATCATCGGACATGCCCAGGAGCTCCTTGAAAACGAGCTCATTATGCTCACCCAGACATGGAGCGGCAAAGTAGTTGTCAGGACTCCTTGATAGTTTGAAGGCTGTGCCATCGTAGGCGTGAGCCCCGATCTTGGTGTGATTAAGCCAATGAAAGTAGCCGCGGTGTCTTATTTGTGGGTCCTCGAAGAGGTCTCTAGCCGTCTCTACCACATGGGCTGCTAGTCCGGCAGCCTGCAACGCTTTCTCCAGCCATTCGGCCTCCAAGCCTTCGGTCAACTCGCTCAATGCTCTGTCAAGCTCGTCTTCATTCTGTTTTCTGGCGAGAAAGGTGGCAAATCTGGCATCTCGGCAACACGGAGGATCGCCCAACGTTCGGCAGAGAGCCTGCCATTCGCTATCATTGAAGACGGCAATGGCAATCCAACGGTCATCTCCGGAACAGGGATAGACTCCGTGTGGAGCGGCCCGGTCAAGGTGGTTCCCGTTTCGCTGGGCTATCCTGCCGTTTACCGAATAGTCCATAATCAGCGGAGCCAGGAAATGAATGGTGGCTTCTAACTGTGATAGGTCCAGATGGAGGCCTTTCCCGGTGCGCCGCCGGTAGTCCAGCGCTGACAGTAATGCAATAGCAACAAAACGTGTCCCTATGGCGTCACTATACGCCCCATAAGGCGGCGATGGCTCTTGGTCAGGCCAGCCACTGATATGGCTGAAGCCCGCCAGTGCTGAGGCGAGGTTGCCGAAGCCCTTGAAACGGGCACATGGTCCGTATTGTCCCTGCTGTGACGTGCTCAGGTATATTATGTCTGGATTGATGCTCTTTACCGAGTCATAGTCCAGCCCCCATCTTTTCATCATGCCTGGTGTGTAAGCCTCCACCACAATGTCCGCCCATTCAATGAGCCGTTTGGCAACATCTTGCCCACGCCGTTTGTTCAAGTCTAGGCTAATACCATACTTGCTGGCATTGCAGTTAGCAAAAGCCCCACTACCGTCCAGTGAGGGGATGTTCTTTTTGTATGGTGATGAGGCCCTCAACCCCTGAGGGCGGGTGTGCGTTTCCACCAGAACCACCGTGGCTCCGTGAACAGCGAGGTAGCGGATGCCCTGCGGTCCCACCTGATACCAGGTAAAATCAGCTATCTTGATGCCTTTGAGCGGAAGCGCCTTTTCTAATTCCATCTCTTGCTTCTACCTCTCAGATAACGCCGGCGGCCTTAAGCGAAATAAGCTCTCCAGTGGTCAACCCGAGTTCACCCTCGTAAATCTCTCGGTTGTGCTCTCCGACCAATGGCGGACGTCGCCGAATGGTTACTGGAGCGACGCTGCTTTTCACGAAAGGCCCGCAATACGTCAACGTATCATCAAGCTCCGGGTGAAGGATTTTTGTCCAGTAGTCCCGGACCTGAAGGTGTTCGTATTCCAGCACGTCCTTCGGGTCGTTGACCGGAGCAATCAGGATATCCCTTTTCAGAGCCTCAGCGAACAACTCTGCCTTCGTCTTGGTCTTCAGAAAATCACCGATGACTCTCTCCACGCGGTTGACCGTTTCTTGTGATGCGCCACCGAGTGAATAGTCATTGACCCAGTCGAAGTTGCGGAACCATTCGGGTGCCATCCCCTCTTCATCAATCCAATTCGCCAGCCTCTGCATTCCTTGTGAGAAGGCCAGGCCACCGCCGCCAAACAGGATGGCGGCGACATGGCCGTCCTTACAAGGAAGACCCATGCGCATGATAGTCCCCGGTGGAAATGAATAGGCGGCGCCTGTCCGTTTAGGAATATATCTGGCCATGTCCCACATCTGCGGCACAAATTGGTCAACGGCAATAACGGCTTCCTGCGTGGAGACATCTATGTATTGGCCTTCGCCGCTAAATGAGCGCTCGTTTAGAGCAATAAGAGCGCCGGTAACTGCATCAATGCCGGCGTGTAGTGATGCTTGCGGAAAACTGACCCAGACGGGAGGACACTCCGGAACTCCGGCTACATATAGCGCGCCGCCGCTAGCCCAGCTAGTCAGGTCGCTGCCTTTGTAGTGTGCTTTGGCGCCATCCTGCCCGAAGGGAGTAATGGAAACCATTATCAGACCGCGGTTAATCTGGCTGAGTTTCTCATAGCCTAACCCTAGTCCCGGCACGTAACCCGGTGGAAATGACTCCAGGACAACATCTGCCCTCTCAGCCAGCCGACAAAATAACTTTTTACCTGTGGCCGTCTCCAGGTTAAGTGTCATACTCCGCTTATTTACGTTGTAGGCAAACCAGGACAGACTTCTTTCCCGATGGGGTATATCTTTATAGAAGGGGCCAATATCCCGGGAAGGGCTACCACCGGGCGGCTCAACCTTTATCACATCAGCACCCAGGTCTCCCAACAGCTTGCCGGCAATCTGGCAGAACCCTTCCGTCAGGTCCAGGACGCGGTAGTTATCCAGGAGCGTCTCAGAGGCAGCCTGTTCCTTTACTTCTTCTGGTGGCATATCTATTCCTTCAACTGCCGAGAAGCGTGATTACTTTGGTGTCTGGGCAGCAGCCAGCTTCTTCTTAAGGTGTGCCACCATGCCGCCCTCCTTTACGATATCGAGCAGGAACTGCGGCATCGGTTCAGCCTGTAGCACTTCTCCCGTGGTCAAGTTCTTGACTAGACCCGTGCTGACGGCTACTTCCAACTGGTCATTTGGTTTTGCCTTCTGGCTGATACCCGGACATTCCAGGGCTGGGAAAGCATAGAAGACTGCCATCCGGTACCACACCGGATAGAGGGACTCGGCAATCAATACGGATACCCCGGCTCTCTGCAGGGATATTAGCCCCTGGTAGTGGGGATGCCCGTAGCCGAAGTTGCGTCCGGCGATTACCATGTCGCCCGGCTTGACGCGTTGCGAGAACCCAGCATCAAGGTCAGCCAAACACACCTTCCCCAGCACCTCGGGATCGCGTTCTTCGATATATCGGGAACCGACTATCAGGTCCGCATTAAAGTTATCGCCGAACTGCCATACTACTTTGCCCCTTATGATATCTTCCATATCCATTCCCCCGAGATGATTCGCTAATCCGGTTTACCAACAATAGCCACCGAAGCGATAGCTTGTGGACCACCCAGGTTGTGGGCTAACCCGATGTTGGCATCCTTTACCTGGTAACCCTCTGCTTTGCCCAGCACCTGTTTAGTGAGCTCGGCAACCATCCTGACACCGGTGGCACCAACCGGGTGCCCGAAGCACTTCAGTCCGCCATCAGGATTTACCGGGAACTCGCCATCAATGGCGGTGACGCCACTCTTGACCAACTCGGTCGCCTCGCCGGGTGGGCACAGTCCTAAATCCTGATAGATGAGTAACTCAGTGATGGTGAAACAATCATGCACAACGGCGAAGTCCAGCTCTCGCCGCGGATTTGTAATACCGGCTTCCCTGTAGGCCATTTGCGCCGCCTTGACATTCGCTGGCAGTGCTAGCCCTGTCCAGTCTGGACGGAAATAGGGCCACTGCGTCTCCACCGCCAGGGCCAAGGCTTTGATCGAGGCGTAACTATCGCCAACAAGACTCCGGGCTATATCCGGCCTCGTAAGAACAACAGCCGCAGCGCCTTCGGACAAGCCGCAGCAATCAAAGAGACCGAGCGGATAAGCGACCATCGGTGCTTTCAGCACCATTTCGGCGGTTATCTCCATCTGGAAATGAGCCTTTGGATGTTTCGCCCCGTTATGATGGTTCTTAACGGCAACCCTGGCCAGGTCTTCCCTTGACCAGCCCCATTCCTTGAAGGCACTGACGGCACACGGGGCAAAATAGGCCGGGGCGGACTGCCAGGCCAGCACGGGGTGTGTGTGGACTATTTCCTGGGAAAGCCCCCGGCCGCCCTGGTCGAGCAGTTTCTCTACCCCGCAGGCGACTACTATGTCGTAGGCACCGGCAGCAACGGCATAAGCGGCATTCCTGACGGCATCCATTCCTGAGGCGCACTGGTTCTCCACCCTGGTCACTGGCTTCCCGTAGAACCGCAGCGGGTCAGCGGCAATCCAGCCAGACATCCCTGACCAGTAATATAGAGTGCTGGCCCAGATGGCCTCTACATCTCTCTTCAGGTCAACATTGGCCTCGCCACAGGCCGCGTGCACCGCGTCAACAATCAAATCACCGGCTGATTTATCCCAGTGTTCGCCGAACTTAGTTACGCCGGTGCCGATAATGGCTACTTTGTCTCTTATGCCTTCTCTCATTCTCATCCGAGACCATCCGCTATCTCACGGGCCGGGCTTTCCAGCCGTAGAAGCGGTAATTACTCTTCTCGTTTACTAGCCGGAAGGTGAGTTCGACCGGCGTTCCCACCCCGATTTCGCTCGTGTCAGGGTCGGTCATCTCCAGCCATAACCGGCAACCGTCCTCTAGGTCAACGACAACGCGCGTCGTGGGACTGATGCCATCCGGCGGCACGTTGCCCGGGCCTAAGAGGTAATCGTGGGTGTAGGAAAAGACCTTTCCCTTTCTGGTGAGCCTCACATCCTCGTAGCTATCCTTTGCGCCACACAATGCGCAGACCCGGCTCACCGGGTACTGCAAGCCGCCGCAGGCGCGGCACTTCATCCCGTGAAGACGTAACGCCGAATTCTCGTCGCGCCAGTATCTCACGACAGAGCTCTTTTGCCACTCCGGCCAGCCCGTGTCAATTTCATTCTTGAAGTCAAGAAAATGCCCGTAGGAGGGCAAAAGCCGCCCTGATAAGGCATACTTTGTCCCACGGTGCTTTCCTTGTTCTTGCTCGATTTTTCCTGTGGCTCTGGACAGCAAGGCCGTACTACCTTCCCCGTAGCCGGCGCACAGCAACCATTGCCCCGCCGTGGCTCTCTCCAGCGCGGCCACAAGGAGCAGCAGGCTGTGAGCTGTGCCGGTTACGCCGACGCTGCTGAACATGATGTCCTGTAGCTGAGTCTTTAGGTCAAGTTTCATTGCCCTGGCCAGGGCCATATGACTTCTCGGGTCGGGTGCGTAAAGGGCAAACCGTGATATTGTGTCAGCACCCACCTCGCATTTCGCCATTACGCTGGCCATTGCCTGGGGCATATCATTCAGGAAACCGTATCTGGTGTCGAATCTGGCGTCAAAGACATTAGGGTAATCGTCCTCCGTCCGTTTCCATGGCCCTGGTATGGCGTTAACTGCGCTGGCAAAGCCTTCCAAGCGGGCTATACCGTCTCCGGCACCAATCAGCAGGGCAGCGGCGCCGTCACCGGAACTTTGCTCCAAATCAGAGCGTGGCCGGGCCTTCCTTGCGTCAGCTGCAAGAACCAGGACTTTCCTGGCCCTGCCTGCTTGGACGGCATCGGCAGCCGCTTTGACCGCCAGAACGCTGGCCCTCAACGAGCCCGTCATGTCGCAAGTAGTAACGTCCCGGCGCAAGTCCAGGGCGGAGGCAATAATAGCGGCACCCTGTTTCTCAACAAAGGGAGAAGAGGTTGTGGCAAAGTACAGCTCGTCTATCTCCTGGGAGTCTAAACTACCCAGGCAGTCAAGGCCGGCCTCTACCGCCATGGTCAAGCTATCTTCGTCCCGTGAAGCCACCGCTCTCTCACCGGCCATGGACCCGCCGCCGGAATTGCGGGCAATTTCATCCCGGCTTATCCGCCAGACCGGGACATAGGCGCCGTAAGACAATATGCCTGCCATGCTAGAAGTACTTTCTGGGGTCGGTGATCTTCCCTTCAATGGCCGAGGCGGCCACCGTAGCCGGGTTGGCCATGTATATCTTCGCCTCCGTGCTACCCATGCGTCCGGGAATGTTCAGCGTGCCGGTGGACAAACACGTCTCGCCGGGCAGAAGATAGCCGAAACCGCCATAGCATGGCCCGCAGGTGGGCGGCCCCACAAGCACACCCGCCTGCAGAAATGTATCTATGATACCCTCCTTTACGGCATCGAGCATGGTCTGCTGCGTGACCGGCGTTACCAGGAACCTGACCCGCGGGTGAACTTTCCTTCCCTTTAGTATGCGGGCAGCCAGCCGGAGGTCATCGAGCCGCCCGTTGGCACAGGTGCCAATGAACGCCTGGTCTATGTCAATGCCCGCCACCTCCCCAACCCTTTTAACGTAATAGACGTCGGGAGGGGTAACTACCATTGGCTCAAGCCCGGACACATCGTAGTTGAGCACCCTGGCATAGGCTGCGTCCGGGTCACTCAGGACAGCCTCAAAAGGCTCTTCCGTCCTTGACCTGACATACTGGTAGGTTGTTTCATCAGGGTTTATAATGGCCGTTTCGGCGGAAAGGTATTGCATGGAGCTACACAAGCCCATGCGACTGTCCATGCTCATTGCGGCCAGTGCCGGGCCGGTGAACTCCAGCACTTGACCAACCGCTCCGTCAGGGCCAAGGTCAGCCAGGATATGCTCGAAGAGGTCCCGGCTGGTAACGCCAGCGGCAAAATTGCCGCTCAGGTTTACTTTGATGACTTGGGGCACTCGCAGCCACACTTCATCCATCAGGAAAGCGGACATGAGGTCGCCCCCCACACCGACACAGTAGGCGCCAAAGGCACCGAAGGTGCTGACGTGCGGGTCGGCATGGACAATCAGCATCCCCGGCTTGATATGTCCCTTTTCAGCGGCCAGATGAAAACCGATGCCGTTATTGCCGATATCGTAGAAGTGTTTGATGCCGTATTTCTTAGCCGTCTCCCGATAGTTACGGTGGGTCTTCGCGGCCAGTTCAGTGTTGGGCAGAAAGAAGTGGTCAATATTCAGGACTATCTTGTCCGGGTTTATCCTGATGTTGCGCATGAAACCATCGAAGCCCGGCCAGTCATACAGCAATACCAGGTCAGGCTCCGCGTAGATGACATCGCCTTCATCTATTGGCTTATTGCCTGATTTTTTCACGAGTATCTTGTGCGCTATGCTGCTGCCCATCTAAGTTACCTCCCTCGAGGCTGAGCTAGCGGTAATCATAAAAGCCTTTGCCCGTCTTCCGTCCCAGCCAACCGGCGGCGACCATTTTCTGCAACAGGACTGGTGGGTAATACCTTGCGTCTCTGGTCTCTCTATACATCGCCTCGCCGATATTGCGGGCGGTATCAAGGCCGGTCAGGTCCACCAGGGTGAGCGGTCCCATCGGGTGGTTCAGGCCGAACTGCATGCTCTTATCAATATCTTCTTTGCTGGCCAGGCCTGACTCCAACATGCGGATGGCATCGAAGATGTAAGGGACAAGCAGCCGGTTGATGATGAATCCAGGCGTGTCCTTGGCCGTCACCACCATTTTGCCTAGCGACTCGACAAAGTGCCTCGCGTCTCTCGCCGTCTCCTGACTGGTTATGATACTGACGACCATCTCGCACAGCTTCATCACCGGCACCGGATTCATAAAGTGCAGCCCGATGACTTTGTCCGGCCGCCGGGTAACCCTGGCCATGTCTATGATGGAGATGGCTGAAGTGTTACTGGCCAGTATGGCATGTGGCGGGCAGCACTTATCGAGAGACTGGAACACATCCTTTTTGACGCCCAGGTTCTCCACCACTGCTTCCACAACTATGTCGCACTCTCCGAAAGCATCAGGCGAGGTGGCGCCGCTAATTCTGCTTAAAGTAGCTCTTGCTTCCTCTGGAGTGATTTTATTTCTGGCTTCTGCCTGGCTGAGAGAGCCTTTGACAGCTTCCAGTCCTTTGTCCAGAAGCTCCCGTTTCACCTCACAGACCACAACATCATAGCCAGAACGGGCCGCTACCTCGGTAATGCCCTGTCCCATAAGGCCGCAGCCGACAACCCCGACTTTCTTGATTTCCATATTCTCGACTCCACAATTCAGAAAAGCGAGTTTGGTTCTTCCTTCAGTTGCCCGGACTGGTCCAGTTCCTTGTCAATACCAGCCAGGTAGCGTGCTATTCTCTGACGGGCTGCGTAATCATACTCCTGGTTCAGTGCAATGGTTTCCATAACCGGTGAGCCGCCACCATGCACACCCGCAATCTCATACCAGCACGCCATGGATGAGGCCGTCAGATTCTCTACTAGTCTCCAGATGCGGTGCGAGTCCTCCGCCGACAAACTCGGGTTTCTTATGATGTATTTTTCCAGCCAGGCCTTTGTCGGTTCAACATTGAAATCATCCTCGTAAGGCAGGGTCACCGCTATCCCGCCGGCTACTTCGACGAGCAGATTGAATTCATGGAAAATGTTCTCACCAGTAAGCCGCCGCCCAACATTAGCGTAAATGGTATTCGGAAAGAAAGTGCCCGAGGAGGTCTTCTCACCGTAGATGGCGGAAGCTACTCCCGCGGCATAGGCTAGCTCGGCAGCGCTGGCAAACTCGGAGAGCTTCTCTCTAACGTGAGAAACCTTGGCAATGTTATTGGCTTCAGCAACGAGGGCCGCGGCACCGCCAAGAACATCGGACACGGCCGGCTTACAGCCGGAGTAGCTATGCCGATGTGAATCGGCAAAGAGCAAAGCGAGCCTCCGCGCAAATTCCCACTCCCGGCACATGAAGACGCGCTCTTTGGGAACAAAAACATTATCGAAAACTATCATGGAGTCGGAAACGCCGTAGCTGGCATAAGGGCACTCCAGTTTCCGCCGCGGCCGCACTGACACCGGGTGGGTAATGAGATGAACGCCTTCCCAGTCCGCCGGAAGAGCGAAAGCAACAGCGTAGTCTTTGTCTGCTTCGGTCAGGGCACGAGTGGGAATGACGAGCAATTCCTCGGCATAGGCGGCCATGGTAATACAGTGCTTGGCACCCTTTACCACGATGCCGTCATCTCTAACTTCAACCACATGGACATAGGCGTCAGGGTCAACCTGTTCGGCGGGCCGCTTCATTCGGTCGCCTTTCATATCGGTCTGGGCACATGTCCCGGCCAGGTCATTTTCTTGATACCACTTTAGGTATTCCATGAAGCGAGAATGGTAACTCGTAGCGTATTTTTCGTCAATCTCTTTGGTGACTATGGATAGGCCGATAATAGCATCCATTCCCATGCATCTCTGGATACAACCACCAGTCCTGTGACAGAGCAGACGTATCATTTTCTGTTTTTGCATCAGGTCGAAAGGATGCTGAGGTAGATGGGTAAAGCGGTTTACTTTTTTGCCCGTTAGAGAGGATATTGCTGTAAGCAGTCCATCCCACTCTGGCTTTTGCGCCAGGTCGAAACTTAGCGAAACAGCATTGATACCCGGTTTTATTCTTGGGTCATCCCGCCCAACCTTTTCGCCGCCAATGTAGAGATTGGGCCTCATCCTCCTTAGATTTTCGATGTATTCGCTTGAACTCCGCATGCTAACCCCCCGAATCACTCAGTCGTGAGTCTGTCGGCGCCGCTTTCAGCGACAACGATAGCCCCGTGCACATCATCATACTGGCAAAGCTCTATCTGGACACCATAGGCATCCTTGGGATGGAAATGCACCTCTTTCAGGCCACCCTTTTCTAGCCGGCCAACCACACGCAGTCCAAGTCCTTCCAGCTTCCGGGTGGTCTCTTCAATGTCGGTGACTTTCAGCGAGATGGCGGACAGCCCCTCACCGCGCTTTTCTATTGACTTCGCTATATGACTTGTAGGCGAAGTCGCTGCAATAAGCTCTACGCCCAGTGGGTCTAAAGTGCCGTCAAAGGCGAGCGGCTCCGGATTGTTAATTACCTTGCTGAACTTGGTGCCCAGTATGGCCGAAAACAGCTTCATCGCACCCGGCAGGTCTTTCACATAGATATGGATATGGTCCAATCGCTCTACTCCCATTACACGTTACCTCCAGCGAGTTCCTCCTGCAAGGGCAGCACCTCAACCAGGCAAGTATTGGTGGGCCAACCACCACCAGCACAATACGAGTCTCTTGTCAGGACATTGGGATTGCCACCCCAGTCTATGCCGTTCTTATCCGGAGTGTACCAGGCGCCTTCACCCATAGAGACCACGCCGGGCATTATTCTCTCGGTCACCTTAGCCCTGGTCACGGTCTTACCCCGCTCATTAAACACCAGCACCTGCTGGCCATCACGGATGCCTCTGGATTCAGAGTCGATGCGGTTAATCCAGACTACCTGCGGCTCAAGTTCTTTGAGCCAGCTAACGTTATCGAAGCAGGAATGGGCCCGGGTCTTGTGATGTGTGGTAACCAGCTGCAGGGGATACTTCTCGGCCATCGGGTCATTTACGCTCTCCCACGTCTCAATATACTTGGGGACAGCAGGCATGCTGGGATTATTCAACTTTGCCAGCCGGTCGGAGTATATTTCTATCTTGCCCGAGGGGGTGGGGAATGGGTTATGCCCCGGGTCATTGATTTCCTTTTCGAAGCTGATTTGTGGCCCTGTCAGTTTGAGTTTCTGAACGCCATCCTTCTTGAACTTCTCGTAGTCGGGGATGTCCTCCGCCAAATCAGCCGAGGTCCGCACCAGCTTTTCCAGCCATTCCTCTTCTGTCTTATCGCTGTAAGTGATACCTAGCCGTTTCCCCAACGCGCAAAAAATCTCAAAGTCGGACTTGGTCTCATACATGGAATCGATTGCCTGGTTCATGAAGATATAGTAAGGCCCGGAGAGCCACGGCCGGGCAATGTCATTCCTTTCCCAGTTAGTATTCGCCGGCAACAGGATATCCGCAAACTTGGCTGTAGGCGTTATGAACTGCTCATGCATGACGATGAATTCCAGCTTTTGCAAGGCCTGGACGCCCTTGTTCACGTTTGGAAACTGATTGAGGACGTCGGAGCCAACCACATATAGGAGCTTGATATCAGTTGGATAGCCGCCTGCTTTGCCTCGCAAAATAAGATCCCATACCTCGCAGTGGTGCGGACGGAAGCGGCGGCGCAGGTCGGTATCAAGACTGCCCCGCAGTGAAGGTGTGCCTTCCTCAAGAGGATTCCTACCCTGCGGGATTACCGGTCCAATCATTATGCCTACCGGCCCGCGCTCGAAACCGGCGGCACCACCACCGTGGATGCCGATATTCCCGGTCATTGCCGCTAGCGTTGCGGTGAGCCGATGGAACTCGGTGCCATATGCCGTCCGTCCCGGTGCGTATCCGGGAATTAGTGCCGCTGGTTTCAGCGTGGCATATTCCCTAGCCAATTGCTCGATGATCGTCGCCGGGATGCCAGTAACGTTCTCTGCCCAGTGTGATGTCTTGGGCACACCATCTCCGGTGCCGGTCACATAATTCCTGAATATGTCAAAGCCCACCGTGTATTTATTGAGAAAGCTCTGCTCTTGGAGGTTCTCGGTTATTATCACATTAGCCATAGCCAGTAAGAGGGCGGCATCTGTCCCGGGTCTGATGGGTATCCACTGGTCAGCGAGGGTAGCGGCACTATCAGTAAACCGGGGGTCAATATAAATCACTCTGGCACCCGTCTCCCTGGCTCGGACGAGATGAAGGGTGGTGCCTGTGCTCCATATGCTGTTGGCCGGGTTCCAGCCCCACAGTATCATTAACTTGGAGTTCATGTGGTCATCACGCGTGTTACCGTTGGTCATCGTGCCGTAGACTGCTCTCGCGGCAAAGGTGGAATTCTCCCCAGAGGCGCCGCCTGAGGTCATGGTACCGCCGCCGAACAAGTTGAGAATACGGGTCAAGTGTCTCTGGCCATGGAAAATACCGGCTGGTCCCGACCAATCACTACCGAGAATGGCGGCATTGCCATATTTCTCTTTGACTCGCTTAAACTCGGTGGCGATGGTATCCAGCGCCTCGTCCCAGGAAATGCGTTCAAACTTCCCTTCCCCGCGGGACCCGGCCCGTTTCATAGGGTACCTGAGGCGGTCAGGATGATAGACGATTTGGCGATAAGCCCGTCCCCGGGCGCAGGACCTTAGCTGAGGCTCTTCGCCGTCGTCCGTCTCCATCCGCACGACTCTCCCGTTCTGCACATAGAGCTTGTGGACGCACCGGCCACCGCAATCGTAGCAGGCCCCTGTTCGGACAATTTTCGTATCGCTGTCTAAAGTCATCAAATCTTCAGGAAAGCAAGATGGAACGATAATCTTACAGAAGTTGCGAGTCAAACTGGATTGTTGAATACCGAGTATCTAATTTTGCTCTTAGCTTAGCATTTCCATGCTGCTATGTCAAACGCTCATTTCATCTGCCCCGGCAGCCAGAGAGCAATACTTGGAAACGCTATCAACAGTACGGTGCCAAGTATCATGAGAAAGACAAAGGGAGTCGCCCCGCGAATCACCTCACCCAGAGTAGCACCGCGTGCGATGCCTCTCACAATGAAAAGATTGATGCCAACTGGTGGCGTGAGCAGCCCAATCTCAATCCAGATTACCAGGATTACAGCGAACCAGATGGGGTCATAGCCGAGGGCAATAATAACAGGGTAGACCACCGGAAGGCTCAATAGCATCATTGACAGCCCATCCAGAAACATACCCAGGATACCATACATAAGTAGAATGAGAATAAGCACAACCAGTGACGGGCCATGGTAAGCGCCCACAGCGGCGAATATCTGTCTTTCCACTCCAGAAAGAGATACGGCGAAGGTTACTGTCAGCGCACCCAGGACAATAAACATCACCATACATGTTGTCCTGGTAGCAGCCAATAGGGAATCACGTAGAGCCGCCCAGCTAAAACAACGGTAGGCAATTGCCAGCACGATACAGGCTAGCGACCCCAGAGCGGCAACCTCTGTGGGGGTAGCAATACCTGTGTATATGCCACCAAGCAATATGAATACCAGCAGAATTACTGGAATGAGTCCAGGCAGAGAGGACACCCTTTCTCGCCATGTAATCATGGGGGGAAGCGGTGCCAGCCCTGGCTTAAGCAACACGCGGATGGCAAGGTAGAGTGAGAAAATACCGGCCAGCATCAATCCAGGCATAACCCCTGCCATAAAAAGCTCTGGCACCGGCTGTAACACCATAGCACCATAAATAATCAAGGCAAGACTTGGTGGAATAAGAATACCCAATGTGCCGCCAGCCGCTAGTGACCCGTAGGTAAGCTCCTTATCGTAGCCCTGCCTCTCCATGGTCGGTATAGCTACGGTAGACATAGTGGCCGCGACGGCAGCACTTGACCCGGCTACAGCCGAGAAAATGGCACAACCAATGATGTTTGTTTGCAGAAGACCCCCAGGGAAACGCCCGAACAGCTTGGCGGCACTTTCATAGAATCGGATAGAAAGTCCGCTTCTCTGAAACGCCTCGCCCATGAATATAAATAGTGGGACTGCTACTAAAAGGAAGTTGTCTGTGGAGTTGTAAAGCAGGTTGCCTACTGCACGCATTTGCACGAGGCCGCCTATCGAAAACAACTGGACAATTCCTCCCAGTCCCAGGCTGGCGCCGATCCAGACACCGGAGAACAGAAGTACCAAAAGCAGAATGGCACCCGGGATCAAGCTCTTGACTCCTTTCCCCAAGCCAGTAATGCACTAATGTTTCTTATCAAGCTCGCCAGAAGATGTAGCCCAAAAATGCACAGGCCAACTGGTACCAGTAGTTGCGGAATGAACATAGGGGTGTGCATTACGGTTGACGAGCGCATGCCCACTGCGATGGTGTTCAGGAGAAAACGTATTGAAAACCACACCAACAAAGTAACATACGTAAGGACGAGCATATTAGCAAGTAGCTCGATGACAGCCTTCCGGACCCCTTGCAGGCGGCCCACGATAAGGTCTACGCCAATGTGAGCCCCGGACCGAGACGTGTGAGCGAGACCGAGAAAGACGACGCCTACAAAGAGATATCCGGCGTACTCATCGGCGAAGACCAACGACTTTCGCCAGATGCCTCTCGATAATACGTCTACCGTCACCAGAATCATGATGACAAAAATAAGGAAGGCAGAAGCTCGCCCACTCCAGTCTTCCATACGCCTAATCGCATGGTCCATCCGCACCATCCCGCTTCTTTTTTTCATTCTTCCAGTCACGGCCTGCCGTCTACGTTCGCAGCGCGAGGGGTTACTGTTTTTGCCACGCCCCAAACCTGCGTCTTGACCGTCGACAACGGGGCAGGTGGTGCTGGCAAAGAACTGGCTGCTGTCGCTGGTAACTATTACCGAGAACCAATCAGCAG
Organism: Chloroflexota bacterium; assembly: GCA_016210585.1. Taxonomy (GTDB): domain Bacteria; phylum Chloroflexota; class Dehalococcoidia; order Dehalococcoidales; family JAFGLR01; genus JACQTX01. Next base: position 11,731 of record JACQTX010000136.1, on the reverse strand, counting down.
TAACTCACCACCTGCCGTTACTTTCAAGCAAGTTAATAATTCAGGGCTTTCCTTATGGCGGAGAGGAGCTCGTTGGCTTGACCACCAGCTCGTTTTGCCCAGTTGTCCCACACCGCACGGGCTAATTCAAGCATCTTGGCCTGGTCATCCTTCGGGAGGGTATTAATCTCTATGCCCCTCTGCAATACGTCAATAACTCCTTCGCCTTCCCACACAGTCGGATACTTATAGAGTTCGGTCTCCATCTCTTTGGCCGACTGCCAGACGATGTCCTGAAGGTCTTTAGGCAGCTTATCCAGCTGCTGTTTGCCTATCATCAGCATAGATATGGTGAATGGTGAGTTAATCCATATCCCGCTCTTTATGGACGCTGCCCAGCCCATAGTGCCCAAAGAACTGGCCAGGGTCATGACGCCTTCGATGGTTCCCCGGTCCAAGGCGGCACTAACCTCCCCACTGGCCAGCGTTATTGGACTGCCGCCCATGCCGGTCACCAGTTCACTGGTTTCCGGGCTGAAGACACGGACTTTTAGCCCTTTTACGTCAGCCAGAGACTCAACCGGCTTGGTAAACCAGAAGTGCAGGCCCGGTAGCCATGTGTAGGCGAGCGGCACCGCATTGTATTTCGCAAATACTGGTTCATAGTAGGGTTTGGCAATGTCCAGTGCTTTTTGAGCATCAGGGAGGGAACGCGTAATGTAAGGCAACTCACTGGCAGAAAGAAGCGGGTCACTCCCAGCCAAGAGGATGTTCGCCACTAGGGACAGATCAAGACTACCGTCTTTCAGCAGTGTTAACGCTTCAGTGGACTTGAATGCCGGAAGCTCGGCATAGGTCATAAAGGTTATCTTGAGTTTCCCTTTGGCCCGCTCATTAACCCTATCGGCGAAACGTGAGAACTCCCTGCCCTGGGGATGTGTTGCTGGGACGGTTGAAGCTAGACGCATCGAGAACTGAGGCGCTGTCGTTGGTGTCGGAGAAGGTGTTGCCGTCTGCGGAGTGGGTGTGGCAGTTGTAGTAATAGTCGTGGTGACAGTTGCCGTAGCAGTTACTGTCGGGGCAGGCGCCGGCGATGATGCGGGCTGAGAGCAACCAACTAGCACAATAATTAGTGTGGCAAGTAGAGATACAATGACTAGCGATTTTCCCCGGGTCATACTTTCCTCCTTTGTCTTCTTTCAATCAAGTGCAGCAGTGCTTGAATCCCATGCTCTGGTAATAGCAGAACCAATGATGCTGTTCCATAAGACCCGCCCCTATTTCATCCGTCCGTGTCACCCCCCTTCGGCAACCTGTGAAAATCATAGCGCTTATTGCCAATGTTATTAAATACTGGGTGTTCAAATTTACGAGTGATAGCGATACTCTAGCACCGTGTAGTGACTTTGTCAAGGGCTGTTTTCCGTGGTCTACACCTCCCCCCGTACAGTGCCGAGCGCTGACCAGGCAACTTCCGGCAACATGAGCACCTTACACTCAGCCTGATTTCCCAGGGCCTCTCTGATTCTGACCGTACAGCCGGCACAGATAGTTATCACCGTGTGGCTTTCGATACTAGCCACGAGCTGTTCTTTTTGCCGTGTCCGGTAGCAGCACAGCCGGTGATTGAGCTGATGCAGATGAAGCCCTTCGATTCCACTTAGCACTGACAGGGGAGATTCGAGATCGGGGGTTCCGTGACTGACTTTGCCGTAGAAGTCATAGCAGCCAGCATAGTAATCAGCATGCAGTTCCAATCTCCCACTGTGCCAGAGCTGTGCCAACAAAGTGGGATACCACACGACATCGAAGGGTATAAGGCCTTTGAAGCGGTTATGAACCATGTTACAGCCGTGACAGAAAGTGATAATCTTGCGGGCACCCAACTCCCTCACCTGATGCAGGTTGTTCTCCAGAAATGCCCTGGCCAGTCCGTCCACTTCAACCATCTCGGCAGCATCTTTGTCCCGGAGAGCTTGCTGGAAAAGCGGCGCGCCACAGCAATATTCCTGTGGCAGCAGGGAGTAGTCCACTTCGAAATATCCCAGGAGACGACCCAGCGACCGCATAGCTTCCGGCACCAGAAAGGGGAGGTAGCAGCTGGCCAGCAATGCGTATTCAGCTTTGCCAGCACTCCGCAAGCCTAATTGCTCCGTGAGGAGCCGCCACCGCTCTTTGCTTTTGGCCTCACCCTGTATGATGCCGCAGGAGCGGATGTTGGCTACCATTGTTTCGTCAAGCAATGTCTTTCTCCATACCACAGGCATTAGTAGGACCAGATGGCGCTGGCACCGCCATCAACGACCAGGTTGGCACCGGTAATCGCATCGGCTTCCGGGGAGGCCAGGAACAGGACGGCATTGCCTATCTCCCCCGGTTCAATGAACCGCCTTTGGGGGATGCTCTCCCACCACTTATCAAAAAGCCGCGGGTTTTCTTGCTGGGCCTTTTCAATCAGGGGTGTCCGGACCATGCCGGGGCTAACGGAATTGACATTGATATTATGTCTCGCCCACTCAATAGCGAGGACCCTCGTAAGAATGATGACCCCGGCTTTGCTAGCGCCGTAAGCCGCCTGGCCCGGTGGCGTCCGGTGCACGACTACCGAGGCAATGTTGATAATGCGCCCATACTTCTGCTTTATCATGTGCTCGCCGAATGCCTGGCTGCATAGAAACGGACCCTTCAAATTGACGTCCATGTGGGCGTCCCACTGCGCTTCAGTCGTATCTCGGACGGATACAATCTGGTCAATCCCAGCATTGTTGACCAGGATGTCCACCTTACCAAATGCTTCAAGCGTCTGTCTAACAAGCTGGCTTACCTCGGCACTCCGAGAGACATCAGCCTTTATGGCCAGTGCCGGCCTCGCCAGTGCTCTTATCTCATCGGCTGTTTGCTGGGCTGAGGGCAAGTCTATATCAGTGGTAACGACTCTAGCCCCTTCTCTGGCGAGGGCAAGGGCAATGGCCCGCCCGATTCCCTGGCCGGCGCCAGTCACTACCGCTACCTTATCCTCCAACTTCATGGTCTTTGCCTTTGCTTATTCTCCATGCTAATGACGATTTTGGTTTCCTTCTCAGGCAACATGCCAAACAGGTCATCAATGTCTGCCTTAGAGCAAATGCTCTGAAAGGGGATGACCATGCTTACATGAGAGGTGCCGTTCAGTCTGCCAGTCGCCATGCCGTCAATAACCGTCTGGTAATCGCTCCGCGCCCGGCCACCTCTAGTGGTGTCTTCTGAAAATGCCCCGGGCAGCTTCAACGTTACCCCTTTGGCATAGGAATACTGGACACCCGCCCGGTCGCCGATGTTGCCTTTCAGATAAAAGCGCATCATAACTATGGTGCCCCCGCTACGGACGATTTCGTGCGCCCAGTCCGGATATTGCAGCGACGGCTCAATGTAGTCTTCAACGGACACGAGGACTACATCGGCACCAAACGGCATCAGCTTACGCATTTCCTGTCTAACCTCAACTTTTGTGGGGTCAAGGACTCTATCAGCACCCAGGCGTTTGGCTAATGCCTGTCTCACTTGGACTGGTTCGACTACAACACAATTTACCAGTGGCGGCAGGAGCTTTATGGCGGCGGCATTGTAGTCTTCCAGTCCCATGATGACCACGTTGTCGCCGACCGCCATGCTCGCCTGCCGCACGGCGTGTAGTGCCTGGGCCATTGGCTCCACGCTTGCTCCGGCCACAACATCCACATTCTCCGGCAGCCGGTAGCAGTTCTGGGCTGGCACAGTGCAATACTCGGCTAATAGCCCGTGGTAAAGGCTACCATCTTCGGCACGCAGAGCATTGGCTCCGAGTGTCCGACCCAGCCGTCTGGCCAGCCGCTCCTCGCAGATGGCGTGCTGTCCCATGAGGCAGGCGAGGCACTGGCCGCAGTAGATGAACGGGTCCACTACCACGCGTTCACCCATTTGCCAGCCGGTCACACCTTCACCGATTTCAGCGACTTCGCCACAGCCCTCGTGCCCAATTATGATGCCCTTTCGGTAGTAAGGGCGGTCTGATTCGTAGATGAGCTTGTCGCTAAAGCAAATGCCAGCCGCCATGGGACGCAGGAGCAACTCACCTTTGCCAGGCCTGGGTATTGGCAGTTCCTCGGCAAGGATATTCCGCGTGCCGTGAAAAACAATGGCTTTCATTGGGCTATTCTATTCGACTTATTCACGAACTAATACTGGCCGGGACTTTCGGCAGCAATAATGGCACCATGGACATCGTCATATTCGGATAACTCTATTTGGACCCCATAGCTGTCTTTAGGGTGGAAATGGACCTGCCTCACGCCGCCGTCCTGTGTCCGCCCCACCACCTGCAAACCCAGCGCCACCAGCTTTCGCGCCGTCTCTTCAAGGTCGCTCACTTTGAGGCAGATTGCGGACATGCCCTCGCCCCGCTTGGCAATAAAGCGGGCAACATGGCTCGTGGGCGATATCGGCGCGATCAGACTGATGCCAAGCGGTTCCATTGCCGCCTCGAAACCAAACTCTTCATTGTGGATGACCCTGGAGAACTTCGTCCCGAGAAGTTCAGAGAAGAACCTCAGGGCACCGGCCAGGTCTTTCACATAAACATGGATGTGGTCAATTTTCTCTACACTCACAGCTAGCCTCCTGCCGCTGACCTATAGTCCCCTCCACGTTATGAGTTTGTCTAGTGTTTCGCGTTCCGTCCGGATGGAGTTGGCCGGGAAGTCCTCGTCCGGGTAGCCGATGGCAATACCCACAATAATACGTTTGGAATCAGGAATATCAAGTGCCTTCCGCACGGCATCCGGGTAGAAGACCACCTGCTGCTGGACACATGTGCCTAGGCCGGCTTCCACAGCCGCAAGGGTGATAGCGTAGATAACCGTACCGACATCAACCAGGCACATGGGCTGTCTGTAAGAGATGTCCTCGACACAAACAATGATAGCCGCCGGTGCGTCATAGAAACGGTTCCCCTTAGCCGCCCACTCCAGTCGCTTCAGCCTGTCTTCACGACCGATACCCATAAGCCGGTAGAGCTCCCGCCCCAGAGTGACCTGCCGGTCCCTTTGCAGCCCGGAGAAACTGCAAATGGACAGTTCCGGTGCCGGTGGCACCTCCGCTCTAAGCTGCGTTTCATTGATGCTCTTGACTTTGGACAGAGCTTCGCCACCAAGCACGATGAACTCCCATGGCTGGTTATTAACAACGGATGGTGCATGCCGCGCCAGGTCAAGCACACGGGTGACAGTTTCCCTGGGCACAGGGACAGGTTTAAAACCCCTGATGCTTTTCCGCGCCTTTATGGCTTCAACAAGCTCCACCAGTCCCTCCTCTTCTTGTTGTTCTGTCCTCGAATATGAGAATGGCACATCAAAGCACGACCTTCTGTTCCTTTAGCTGGGCAATATCATCCCACGTATAACCCAGTTCCAGCAGTATTTCTTCATTGTGTTGTCCCACCTCGGGGTCAGCCGAGCGAATCTTAGCCGGTGTCTTGGAGAATTTTATTGGGACGCCCACCGTTTTGACTTCCTGCCCGGAGCGGTGCGGCAAGGAGACAACCATTTCGTTGGCCAGTACCTGTGGGTTCTCCACTACCTCAGCATAGGTGTAAACCGGCCCCACCATCTGGTCGGCCTGGTGCATCAGCTCAATCCACTCATCCACTGTTTTCTGTGAGAAAGCCTTTTCGAGGAGGCCGACCAATTCGTCCCGGTTCTTTACCCGGCTTTCCCAGTCTCTGAAACGTGGGTCGTCTATGACATGTTCCAGTCCCAGCAGACGGCAGAAGGACGGCCACCGCTCCTGGGTAACGCCGCCCAGGACAAGGTCACCGTCCTTTGCCCGATAGACACGCCACATGGGCCAGGCCGTGCCCGGGAGAGGCTGTGAGGACCGGCGCCTGGTCGGCAGCTTGCCGGTGACCAGGTAATGCGTAATCTCCCAGTTCTGCAAAGCGAGCTGAGTATCCAGCATGCTTACGTCCACTTCCTGGCCGATGCCAGTGCGCTCACGGATGAGAAGAGCGGTCACGATGCCGAAGGCCACCATCATCGCACCGACCTGGTCGCCAATAGCGACTCCCACCGGAGTAGGCGGGTCATCTGGCCCGCCGGTGACAGAAATGATGCCGCCCATCGCCTGCCCGATGATGTCATAGGCTGGCCATGAGGCGAGCGGTCCCTTCCGTCCGAAGCCACTGCCGTTGAAATAGATAAGGCGGGAATTGAGTTTGCTCAGCATGTCATAGCCATAGCCCAGCGCCTCGATAGCCCCCGGGCGCAGATTCTGCATGAAGACATCTGATGCTTCCACCAACTTGAAGATGACTTCCTTGCCCTTTTCGTGCCGGTGGTCAATGGCCAAACTCCTCTTGCCACGGTTATGCGCCAGTATGAAGGCGTCCACCGTCCCCCGCGGGTAGAGTGCCCAGGTGGCGTTGCGGGAGTACTCACCTTCCAGCGGCTCCACTTTTATCACGTCAGCGCCCAGGTCCGCGAGCATGGTAGCCGCCGACGGCCCCATCTGGGCTCGGCTCATGTCAACAATCCTGATTCCTTCCAGTGGCATCATGATAGCGTATCTTCCTCCGCTCTGCCGCGTTCGACAGTTATTGCTTTACAGCGGTCGTGCCCTTGCGTTGTCCCAACACATCAATGAAGAGCTTGATATGCCCCTTGATTTCGGTGTCATTCCACAAGCGTGGGTCGGACATATCGCTCTCAAGGGATAGCATGGGCAAGTTGAGTCTTTCCCGCAGCACGTTCTTATAGTGCGCCTGCCCGAAAGAAATGATGCGGCACGACTGGACAAGATGGACTATTATGCCATGCACCTTGTAGTCACGTGCGAAGGACTCGACAAGCGAGACGGGCAGACCAGCCACGTCGCCGCTCGGCCCTGACTGCTCCGGCGCGATCTCGGCCCCCTGGCGATGCTGTTCTACACTTCTCAGCCAAGCTATCTCAGCAAGGGCTTGCAGGCCTTTCTCCGGGTCAACCTCAATCGGTGTTCCCATGTAATACTGGCTCTCTATAGCTGATACCGTACCCAGGCTTTCCAGGTAGTTAAAGATGCCCATGTTGAACCACGGTGGCATCCCCACCCATAAGATGCGATATCTTTCCTCGGGGATAACGGCTATCCTTTTTTCGACCCTTTCCTTCACCTCTTCATGCAGCTTTTGATAGAAATCCACCGCGAAACTGGTGCCACGCATATAGAGGTAGGGGACAACGCACGCAAAGGCGTCTTCCGATGGCATTGGTGAGGGCACCGCTTTACGTAGCTGGTAGGTCTGGTATAAAAGGCGCCGGGCCACCAACGAGTTGGCAATCACCTGTTTCAGCCTTCTTTCGTCCAGCTTCCTCCCTGTCTGCTCTTCCAGGAAAGCGACCAGTGAGCGCAACTCGGCCAGGGCTACATCTATGTAGTGTTTCTTAATCCGCTCATCTGTCATGTCCAACCCGTAGGGTGGATTGAGCGACTCCATAATGTGTATGGGCACCTTCAAATAGCGAGTGGCCAGAGTCTGAAACCATTTGATTCTGATATCGCAGCAGAGACTCACACTGAGCAGCATGGACGGGTCTCCCATCCCGCCCAGAGGTGCGTCCGGTGGCTCTGCCTTAAGTTGCTGGCGCTCTTGAATGTATCCCAGGGTATTCCGGCAGTACGAGCATATTGAAGGGGAGTAGCCCTCGCTTTCGGCGATATTGATGTAATGCACGGCCTGTCCTCGGGATGCTGACACGGCACCGTAGTTTTCCGGGAACACTGCCTGGATATCGAATGCCTCCAAGATTTCCGGCGGTGTGCTGGCCATCACCCAGGCTGATGGTGCCCCCTTGGCCCGCGCCTCCTGGCTGCGGGCATACCAGTCTTTCAATACCCTGTTTACCGATTTAGCTGCATCGGTGTGTCTTATCGGCTTTGCAAACTCGCTTGAAGAAGTCACCATTTACGCCCTCTCAGAACTAGACTGATATTTCGGTTACTGACTCAATAAAGGCCTGGATTCTCACTCGCAGCGATTGCACGGCACCCTCGGTGTAATCGTCTTCCACGATAAGCACTGGTAACCTCAGCTCCCTGAGGTAATCCCGCATATCGGGAGCGTCGAGCGAATGGCAGTCGCAAAACCGCATGATATAGGAGATCATACCCTGAGCATTGTAGTCTGTTGCATACTGCCGCAGGTAGTCAAAACGATGAAGACTCCGGCCACGATAGGTGCGTGGGCACTGGAACTTCTTAAAATAGCTGTCAATGAGTCCATCAAGGAGGTCACCATCCGTCGCTACTTCATTCCAGAAGGTCCTCGTCCCGATGCACGTATCGTCCATCACCACCTTAGCACCACACTTTTCAATGAGACTGACAAAGCCTGTCTTGTCCATGATGCAGCCGTGTAAGAGGAGTCTGGGCTTTTTGGTCAGCTTTGGCGGGCGGGTAATCACCTCGTCCTTGACTTCTCTCAACAGTTGATTGAATTCCCTGGCCGGAATACTCAACCCGGCAACTAGCGTTTCCATCATCTCTGTTCCGGAGATCAGCGGTGGGTCCTCCTTCCGTAGGCCGTATAGCTCTTTCACCAGTGCTTTGTTCGCGTTGTAAAGCTCAATTGACGCTCTTAGTGCTGGTCCGGAAATCTCCTGGCCCGCATATTGTTCAACCTTCTCTTTGAATAGTTCGATTTCTTCTCTGAAAAAGCGGATGGTCGGCTCGCTTATCGTATGGGGAACGTTAACGCAGTGAGTGAAAGGAGCATCCAGATGGTACTTCCAGAGTCCATACAGCCTCAGTACCGAATCACAAGTGTGGGACAACAGCAACCCATCAAGAAACCCGAACTCACCTTCAAGACCTCTAGCAAAGCAGTTACGCACGTAGGGGCACATGTTCGTCTCAATATGAACATCAGCGCTAGCGGTGCCCTTCTGCGGGCTGCCCATAATACGAAAGGGGACAAGGCCGGCGGCTTCCAGTATTTCAAGCGGTGCCATAGAGCAAAGATAGCCGATTATTCGTTTGCCTTCACTCTTTAGTTCTTTAACCCGGTCAAGCCGGTTGTTGTAGATATACTTCACCTTTTGTAGTCCAGTCAGCGCGGCTACAGGCACCATCTGAAGCTCCTTACTTGTTACATTCACGACTCACTTGACATTATTAAATACTTAGTATTTAATAAAGCTAGACTATCATTTTCGCAGGGATTTGTCAAATAACGACTGGTGACTCAAGCGAGATCATGGTTGACACCCACATTAATGGTTGCTATTCTCTTATCGAAAGGGTGAAACACTATGCAGAGAGCGGTGTATGACAAGAAGAAACTTCAGATACTGCAGGTTGCTGGCGAGATTTTCAGCAAGCACGGCTATAGTGCGGCCCACATTGATGATATAGCCTCTGCCCTGAACGTCACAAAGGGTAATATCTACTATTATTTCAAGAGCAAGGCCCATATTCTCCACGCCTTACACGAGCTAATCTTTCAGCGCTATCAGGATGCTCTGGAAGAGATGGGGGTTACCGAGGCCATTGACCCTGCCGAGAAACTCAAACGAACAGTCAACGCTCACGTCAAAGCGTGCTGCGAAGACCCCATCATGACGAAGGTGCTGCTGGGTGGCCTGCTAAATGAGCTTGCGGCGCTACCGAGAGAACTGCAACAGGATATTCATCGCAAACGGAAAGATTACGCTGAGGCATTTACAGCCCTTATTGCCGAGATACCACCGGGAAAGCTCAAGAGCAGACTCCCGCCAAGACTGATCGCCAACTGCTTACTAGCTTCTATGGACTCAATCTGCATCTGGTATCGCAAGCAAAAGAGCAACGATAGCCAGGTCGTTGCGGCGTTAGCGGAGCAGGTATTGCATGGTGTCCTCGATGGGGCTTAGCTTTACTTCTCTCTTCGCATTAGTGACGCAGTTTCTCATTCTATTTGCCCTGAGATTGCGCCAGCTACAAATCCTTAAGTCGGAGACAAGATGAGAGCAGCAGTCTATTACGGGCCGGCTGGATCCTGGCCGCAGAAGCCGATGGTTGTCACAGAGGTGCCGGAACCAAGACTGGAGCCCGATGATGTGCTCGTAAGAATCGCCGCCTGTGGTCTATGCCGGACCGACCTGGAATACCTGAAGGGCGCACCTATTCCGAAACAGCCACCCATCATCTTTGGCCATGAGCCATCTGGTATTGTTGCTGAAATAGGCACCAATGTGACTAACGTGAAGCCAGGGCAAAGAGTTCTGGTAGCCACGCCAATTCCCTGTCTTTCATGTTCGTTTTGTCAGAGTGGACGGCAGAATCTATGCCCCAACATGATGGTGGTGGGGGCTACTCACAATGGAGCTTTTGCTGAATATGTGGTCGCACCACACTGGGGCGTTTGCCCGCTCCCTGATAGCTTGCCTATTGAGGAGAGTTCCGTTATTACCGATGCGGTAGCAACCTGTTATCATGCCCTTTGCAATCGAGCCAGAGTTAGGAGAGGTGATACGGTAGCCATATTCGGTGCTTCCGGTGGCCTGGGCCTTATTTGTGTTCAAATTGCCACGGCCTTTGGTGCCAAAGTCATCGGCGTTGGTAGAAAGAAATGGAAGCTGCAAAAAGCCAGGGAGCTGGGCGCTGCCGAGGTGCTTGGCCTTCAAGAAATTGAGCAGGCGGACCGAGCGGTGCGGAATTTGACAGGCGGAGGTGCCGATATCGCCATTGACGTGACCGGCGTCCCTGCCATGATAGAAAACGCATTTAGGGCGACCAAACCGGGTGGCAAGGTGGTGGTCGTCGGCTTCAGTTTCGAGAAGTTTCAGCTTAGTGTCAACCGCCTCAACTGGCTTGAGCTCAACGTAATCGGCTCCAAGAACTATAATGTTCGCGAATTGCCCAAGGTCATCAGTCTTGTAGAAAGAGGCTTCGTCAAGTTGGACCAGATTGTCTCCCACCGCTTCAAACTGGAACAAATAAACGAGGCTTACCAGATGCTGGACAAAGGAGAAATGTTGCGGGGCATTGTTCTACTATGAGCTTAGCGGTGCCCAGAACTTACAAACCCTGAGGCACTGTCTTAAAGCACAGCCTTGTGGCCTGATAAGCTCGTCACAGATATAGAACGGCAGGCTTCTTCTCAGCAACCAGGTGCTAGTCCGAGGATGGTATCGGCTTGGGCTCCTGAACAACCATCGGCTGGTCACAGCAGTTTGGCGTGCCTTCGCCGGTCTTGGTGCAGAGCGCCTCCGTCCCGCAGACCTCACAACGATATCTCTTCCCCAACTGGCTCATAGCGTACCCTCTGTCTAGCCCTTCTTCAATTCCATTGGCTGCCCGCAGCAGTGTATCGTGCCGTCGCCGCCACGGGTGACGATGAATTCTGAGCCGCACTTCTTGCACACGTACCTCTTGCCAACCTGATTCGCCATCTCCCCTCCTGTTCCTACCGTGACATCTGGGTGTACTGCTCACGCAGTTGTCTTTTCAGTACTTTGCCCATGGGGTTGCGGGGCAACGATTCCACAAAGACGACATCCCAGGGTCGCTTGAAGCTTAGCTTGGCCCGGCAGCTCTCGATAATCTCATCGGCTGTCGCCGTCTCCCCCTTCTTCAGCACCACGAAGGCGACCGGCTGCTAGCCCCACTCGGAGTCAGGCACGCCGACCACTGCCGCCTCTTCTATCTTGGGATGGGCACAGACCACGTCCTCCACCTCTTCCGGCGAGATGTTCTCGCCACCTCGGATTATCATGTCATCCTT
>JACQTX010000135.1 GCA_016210585.1 Chloroflexota bacterium | reverse complement strand
GCGTAAGGAAGCTGAAGAAAAAGCCAGGCGCGAAGCGGAGCTAGCCGCCAAAGAGAAAGCCCGCCTCGAAGCGGAAGAAGCCAAGAAACAGAAGGAGGCTGAGGACAAGGCTAAACGTGAAGCGGAGCTAGCCGCCAAAGAGAAGGCCCGCCTTGAGGCCGAAGAAGCCAAGAAGCGCAAAGAGGCCGAGGAAAAAGCCCGGAAAGAAGCCGAGCGTCTAGCTGCTGAGGAAGCCAGGAAACAGAAGGAAGATGAGGAGAAAGCCCAGCGTGAGGCGGAGGAGAAGGCTAAGCGTGAGGCGGAGGAAGCCAGGAGACGTAAAGAGGCTGAAGAGGCCGGCGTATATGAAGGCGCGGTAAAAGTTATGGTCGTGCCACCCATTGAGAGGACTCAGGTAAACAGCTTTGAGGAGTCGTTGAGCCGCATACCGGACCTGCGGCTCGTCTTCGTCAGCGGCTCACCTGCTGAAGGCGTCGAGGTCGTTGTCTCGGCACAGAAACCAATGCGTTTGGCCGATATACTGAGGACTCTGCCGGGCGTGGCTGAAGTTGATACGAAAAACAAGAGAGTTATAGTGACGTTGAAATCGCCGTGACGAGAAAGGAGATTGCATGGCGAGGGAACTGACAGCCGACCAGGCCAGACTAAAATGCGACGCAGCTGTATTCCAGTGTGATTCCACCGAAACGCTGAAGCCAATCGAAGGTATTATCGGACAGGAGAGGGCCATGAGCGCTCTCAAGTTCGGGCTGAATATCATCAAGCCGGGCTTTAACATCTTTGTGCTCGGTTCAGCGGGGACTGGCCGGACTACCGCTATCAAGTCCTTCCTGGAGGCAATGGCCGCCCGGAAACCGGTGCCCCCAGACTGGTGCTACGTGCATAACTTCCGTGACCCTTACTATCCCAAGGCCATAAAGCTGCCGGCAGGTATGGGGCTGACGCTGCAAAAGGACATGAAGGACCTCATTGATGACGTCAAGCGGGCGCTTGTCCAGGCTTTTACCAGCAAGGAGTATGCCGACCGGCGTGGTGAAGTTACCGAGACCTATCACAGGCGGCGAGAGGCCGTATTCAATGTCCTCAGTCAGAAGGCTGAAGAGAAGGGTTTTCTACTGCGCGAGACACAGGTGGGCCTGTTCTTCATACCCATTGTCAATGGCCAATCGATGACTGAGGAAGACTACAAGAAACTGAGCGCGGAGACGAGAGAAAGCCTGAGACGCAAACAGGAGGAGCTGACCAAGGAGCTAAACGAGCAGATTGCCCGGCTGCGCTCTGAAGAAAGCGCCCTGCAAAAGCAGCTAGAGGAGATGGACCACCAGGTGGCCCACTATGCCATAAACTATCTCTTCGAAGAGTTGCGGAAGAAATACGGCCAGCTTCCGCAGGTGACAGATTATCTGAACGATGTTGAGAAGGACATTATTGACAACTATGAGCAGTTCCATGCTGAGCCGAAACCCGAGGAAGGCGAGCCCCTTGCCGCCATGCAGGACATGCTCCGCGGGCAGAAGCTGCGCACCTACGAGGTCAATGTGCTGGTGGACAACTCGGAGCTGAAGGGCGCCCCGGTTATTCTCGAGCTGAACCCCACTTTCAATAACCTGTTTGGCCGCATTGAGAAAGAGGCCCAGTTCGGAGCCCTCTATACGGACTTCACCATGATAAAGAGTGGCTCTATACACCGGGCCAATGGCGGCTATCTGGTTGTCCGCATCGAGGACCTGCTGGTCAACTTCCAGTCCTGGGAAGGCTTGAAAAGGACGCTGCGTGATGGCAAGCTGGTTATCGAGGAAATCGGGGAGCGCTTTGGCTTCCTGGCCACCAAGAGCCTGCGGCCGGAGCCGATTCCCCTTGACCTTAAAGTGGTGGTCATCGGCGAGCCGATGTTCTACTATCTGCTGTTGCGGTTAGACCTGGAGTTTCGGGAGCTCTTTAAGGTCAAGGCCGACTTTGACAGTGTGATGGACCGGACGGATGCCGCTCTGCGTGACTACGCGGCAGTTATCTGCCGCATGTGCCAGGAAGAGGGCCTGAAACACGTCCGCCGAGACGCGCTGGCCAAAATTGCCGAGCACAGCTCCCGACTGGCCGGCGACCAGGAGAAGCTGTCCACCCTGTTCGCCGATATCGCCGACATCCTACGGGAAGCGAACTTCTGGGCGGATGAGGAAAAGGCCGCGCTCATTGAAGCCCCGCATGTGGCGAAAGCCATAGAGCAGAAGGTATACCGCTCCAACCTAATCCAGCAGCACATCAACGAGCTGATTGCCAAGGACGTCTTCATGATAGGGACTAAGGGTGAGGTGGTGGGGCAGGTCAATGGGCTGGAGGTCATTGACCTGGGTGATTTCGCCTTCGGCAAGCCGGCCCGCATTACGGCCAGCCTCGGCGTGGGCCGGGAAGGGGTCATTGATATCGAAAGGGAAGCCAAGCTGGGCGGGCCAATCCATACCAAGGGCGTCCTTATCCTGAGCGGCTACCTGACCGAGAAGTATGCCGCCAATGTGCCGCTTTCCCTGTCCACCCGGCTCGTCTTCGAGCAAAGCTACGAGGGGGTGGAAGGAGACAGCGCCTCCAGCACGGAGCTTTACGCTATCCTCTCCCGTCTTTCCGAGATGCCCATCAAGCAGAATATCGCCATCACCGGCTCAGTGAACCAGAAGGGAGAGGTGCAGGCTATCGGCGGGCTGAACCAGAAAATCGAGGGCTTCTTCGAAATATGCAAGGCGAAAGACCTGGACGGCAGCCAGGGCGTCCTCATCCCAGCCAGCAACGTGAGACACCTCATGCTCAAGGAAGAGGTGGTTGAAGCGGTGCGGGCAGGGAAGTTCCACATCTATCCGGTGCGCACCATTGATGAGGGGATTGAGGTGCTCACCAGCCTGAAGGCCGGCCAGCGCTTGCCGGACGGCAACTTCGAGCCGGGCACCATTAACGATAAGGTGCAGCGGCGCCTGATAGCCCTGGCGGAACGGCTGCGGGAGTTCAGCAAGGGAGAGGAGAAGGCGAAGTCTGCTGCTTCCTGAGAGAGCCGGTCTTAGGGTTACCAATCGTTTCATAATTGTTTGAAGGCAAATATCCCCCTTTGACAAAG
>JACQTX010000151.1 GCA_016210585.1 Chloroflexota bacterium | reverse complement strand
GCATGGGGACCTCCATCTCAACCATTGCTGTCTACCCCTTGGTCCTCGCTCAATCGGCACTCAACCCCTGTATCTCTGGCCAATATGGGCTTTTAGAAAGTCGGGCGCGAAAGTCGCTGAGGAACTGCCCCTTCCCCAGATAGCCCAGCGGCCAGGCCATCTCAAGGAATTGCCAGGCCAGGCCAGCGTGGCCGCTGTAGATCAGGTCAAGCGCGAAGCCCCAGAAACCACGGTGATACTCCTCTGCCCAATCGTCCCGGACCTTTCGGGCGCGCGTCTCCAATTCCGTGGGGGCCGGGGCGGGCTTACGCATCAGGTCGCCCGCCACCCGGTAGGCCCCGTCCCGGAAGCGGAGGATTACCTGGGGCGCGGGGGAGAAGCCAAAGGCAGTACGCCAATAGGCAAACGCAAAGTCATGGAGGACCACCTCCGGGATCGCATCTCCATCCATGTCAGTAAAGTCGGGTGCGCCATCTTCCCCGTGAATCGTAGCAATTTTGCGGAATTCCTCGCCGATCTCAAAGACGTAGACGGTGTAGCAACAGTGGGCCCCTGCAGTAAACTCTGACACAACCAGGTCGGGCTTTCCGTCTCCCATGACGTCCTGGCCTACCGGAGGGAGGCGGGCCTTCTGTGCGCCTCCGTATCGGCTGACATCGAATATTACGCCCTCCTGCACATAGATGCGACGACTTTGCCGAAGGATTTCCAAGGCGCCCTGGCGCTCTTCCCAATTCTCATAGATCCGGATCACATAGTCCTGGAAGACCCGCTCATCCCGCAGGGAACCAGGGGGGACGAATGTGAGGGAGTTGGTCTCGGTCTCCCTACCCAGAGGCTTTGTCGTTCCTTTACAACCCAATAGTACCACCGCCAGGACCAAGACTGCCGCGATCAGGCCTGCCGTCCGCACGAACCATTCGCCTCCCTCCTCCCGCCCTCCAAGCCTTTACCTGTGGCCTTCAGGTTTGCACCTAAACCTTCCCAGCTCTCATGGATAACGGGCGCGCAATTTCTTCAATGCTTCTATCGCTTTTATTCTGTTCTCGGGTTTACCCGCGACGAGATAGGGATCTTGCTGCGCAATCCATTCCAGTTCTGGGATAATCGATGCATCACCAAACATCCCTGATGCCTCAATCGCGTGTCTTCGTACCCAGCCAACCTCATCTCTCAAGAGAGCGACAATCCGTGTCCTGATTATAACCACCGTCTCCTCAGGAAAAATCGATGGGTCCTGCTTAGCCATAATCAGTAGCGTATCTGCAGCTCCCGTCCTGATCAGTGCATCCGGGCTGTCCAGCGCGCTTACCAGGTCCGGAATGACCGAGGGCCCCATAGAGGCAAGGCCCTCTATGCCTTGAGGTGATGCAAGTAGCAGTGATTTGGCACGGATATCGCCGATCTTGATCAATATCTGCACGATGTGCAGCTCAAGCTCGGCTTTGCCTTCGCCTCCGGGGTCAGATATACCCCGCTGTATCCTGTCCAGCCGTTCCTCTCGAAGCTTGGTGGCCCGATTCACAAGTGCGGGCACTGCCGCTTCAACTACCTCTTTCCCTTGTTGACTAAAGAGTTGATGTAACCGCTCCACCGCCCAACTGGTAGAATTAACATCGCCAAACTCGATGACCTGTAGATCCTCGTCGGTGATAGGCGGAAGGGGTTGTCCCCATACTCCTATCTTTCCCCTCCCCTCAGACCAACTGGGCTGAGGGGAGAGCAAAATGGGACCACCCACGATTGCCAGTACGCTAAAGCAAATCAATAAAAAGTAATTCTGTCGCATAAACCCCTCCTTACTGTAACTCAACGTGGAGATGGTCATTCTCATCGATGACATTGGGAGCACCAAATTGTTGCCTTGCAGCATCTAACACGGGTTGCTTTGCACTAGGGCTCATATTAGACCACGCTACGCCATTTACCTTGGCAATATCGGCTGCCTTCCCGTACTGGTGAAGACTATTAGTTTGCCCTCCCACACTTGCATTTTTATCGG
>JACQTX010000015.1 GCA_016210585.1 Chloroflexota bacterium | reverse complement strand
GCTCAGGACAGGCTAATCCTCTCCCACAAGGGGCGAGGAACATTCGACAGCTAATTTTGCAACCTGGTACTAGTTTCCTGTCTCGGAAATAACTTGAATAAGCAGTTTGTTGTCTCCCCCTTTGGAAAAGGGGGAGCAATCTCCCTTTACGAAAGGGAGAGGAATTAGTCAACTTATTTATAAGACGCGCCGCTAGTGTCATGTCTGGTTAATAGGCACATTTTTACACTCACACTTCGCATAATGTGAGCCTCTATCCCACTTGCTGGTGCGACACCGTAAGGAGTTCAATCAAAGCAACTTTGTACTGGGAATGACCTCATCCCCTTCGGCAGGCCCAGGACAGGCTCTTTACTAAAAACCGGCGGCCTGGGCCACAAGCTCCTGGTGGTAGAAGGCGTCACCGAAAGCGACCTCCGCCGCCTTGGCCCGGCGGTAGTATAAGGGCAGGTCATGGTCCACGGTGAAGCCGATGGAAGCATGCACCGAGGCACCCAGCCAGGCAATCTGCTGGTAGGCGTCACTGGCATAGGCCTTGGCAATGGCGGCTTCGGTGGCGCAGGGCAAGCCCTCATCCAGCAGCCAGGCTACCTTGTAGGTGATGTAGCGCAGCCCCTCCAGGGCGATGGCCATGTTGGCACAGTGGTGCTGCACAGCCTGAAAGCTGCCAATCGGCCTGCCGAACTGCACCCTCTCTCTGGCATAGGTCAAGGACATCTCCAGCACCTGCTCGGCGCCGCCCAGCATCTCCGCGCATTTCGCCATGAGGACGGCAGGCATTACCTTGTCCAGGTAGTTTTTGCCCTTGCCTGGCTCCCCCAGTGCTCCTGCAGAAGACACCTGGACTTTGTCGAGAACTACAGAGCATTGCTTGTCGCCGGAGATGGTTTTCAAAAGGCTGCAGGTGACTCCCGGAGCATTCCGGTCAACCAGAAACAGGCCCAGACCTTCGGGCGTTTGTGCCGGGCAGATGATATAGTCAGCGATGTGGGCATCGGTGACGAAAAGCTTGGTACCGCTTAGTGACCAGCCGTCTGTGGCCGGCGTGGCGGTGGTCCTGACACCGGCGGTGTAGTAGCCTTCCGGCTCGCTGAGGGACAGGGTAAGGATTGCCTTACCCTCAGCCAGCTTCGGCAGGAGCTCCTGCTTCTGCGATGCACTGCCGGCGGCCATGATGGTCAGCCCGCCGAGGACGACCGAAGAGAAAAAGGGGGCGGGCAGGCAGAAGCGCCCCGCCTCCTGTAAGAGCACGGCCAGATCAAGGTAGCCCAGTCCCATGCCGCCGTATGCCTCCGGGACCACCAGCCCCAGCCAGCCCATCTCGGCCATCTTCTGCCAAAGGGCAGGCGGATAGCCCTTTTCATCTTGCTCCATCTCCCGGACAAGCTTCTTCGGACATTCGCTCGTCAGGAAATCACGGGCGGTCGTGCGCAGCATGGTCTGTCCTTCACCTAGGCTAAAGTCCATCGCAGTCCTCCATGCCGATTCTATCGGCACCACAATAGGTGCATACTCTGGGTTGGGTCTTGCCCCAGATTATCCCGAAATCAGCGATTCATTCTGTAGGTCGGGTTTCCTAACCCGACTTGAAGTGGCGGGCAGGTTGGGAAACCTGCCCTACGGTGACTTACGTCTGTGAGCATCTCCCTATCGCGCCGGCAGTCCCAGGCCGCGCGTGGCAATAACATTCAGCAGAATCTCGTGGGTCCCGGCCTGGGTAGTGTGCGCCGGCGAGTAGAGGTAGGCCAGGCTCGCCATGCCAGCGAGAGGCGCCCACTCGGCGCCTTCTGCCAGCAGGGTGCCGGGGCCAAGAATCCGCGCCGCGGCCTTGTCCAGCGCCTGCTCGTATCTGGTGCCGAAGGCCTTGGCGATGCAGGTTGAGCGGGTAAGTTCAATACGGCCTGCCGCCGAATCGTCCTTCTGGTCAATGAGCCAGGCCACCCGGTAGATGAGCGATTTGCCCACCTCGTATTTGACGAGCAGGTCAGCGAGCAAATGGCGGACCCATTCTTTTTGGCACAGTGGCGCACCAGCAACGTGGGTATCTCTGACATAGCGGCTGATGGCGGTCAGCAGAGGGTAGTTGCCCATGAGCCGCTCCATACCGGACCTCTCATGGTCGAGGATGGCCATGTGCTGGTAGAACCCGCGGTCCTTCTGTCCCACCAGGGCGCTTCCGGGCACACGGACACTATCGAAGAAGACCTCATTCCACATATGCCCACCGGTCATATCAACGACCGGCACAATAGTGATGCCGGGCAGCTTGAGGTCCACAATGAAATCGCTCAGTGTCCGGGCTGCCGGGATGGCCGTGTCCGGGTTAGTCCTGGCCAGAAGGTAAACGTAATCGGAGACATGGGCGGCGCTGGTCCATAGCTTCTGCCCGTTGATAATGAAGCTATCACCATCCGCAGCGGCTCTGGTCTTGACGGCCGAAAGGTCAGAGCCGGCCTGGGGCTCGCTCATGCCGATGCAGAAGCGGATTTCGCCCCGGACAATCCTGGGCAGGAAAAAACGCTTCTGCGCCTCGGTGCCGAAGGCGAGGAGGGTGGGACCTACCTGGCGGTCGCCTATCATGAAGTCCATCGGGGCGCCGCAACGCAGGAACTCCTCGGTGAAGATGACCCGTTCAAGGTAGCCCTTGCCGCCACCGCCGTACTCCTTCGGCCAGGTCAGGCCAATCCAGCCCCGTGTTGCCGTGCGCCGGGCCAGCTCCGGCCCGTAGCCGTGCGTCCAGGCATTCACCTGCGGTTTGAAGATGCCTGCCTTTAGCTGCTCTTCCAGGAAAGCACGGACTTCCTGGCGAAAATGCTCCTGCTCAGCAGTGAACCTGAAATCCATAGTCGCTCCATTTTATCATAAAACCGCCATCCCGCCTGCTGGATTCTCCTTCTGTGGAATAATTGGAATGACAAGCAAGCTATTGACTCCAACATTAAAGTAAAATAAGCTGCGTATAGTTATGAGAATAGAGGAGGTAGGTCGGGTTTCCCAACCCGACCACAGTTCCAATGGGCAGGTTGGAAACCTGCCCTACGGTGGTCTTGGTAACTG
>JACQTX010000138.1 GCA_016210585.1 Chloroflexota bacterium | reverse complement strand
CTCATGTATTCCTATTGCCACTCGCTAATATTCCAGCGGCTTCAAGGTCAGAATCTTGCGGGCGATGGACGGGTACTTGTAGATAAATGCCAGCTCGTCCTCGACCAGTGGTTTCTGGGCTTCGACATTGGCGTAGCGCACCAGCTCCAGTACCTCCTCAGCCTCCTTGCTGTCACGGAAGGCAATCGCCATATCACCCATGATACGGCCTATGACGTGGCGGAAGCCGGAGATACCGCCATACTCGCCGGTGCAGATTTCCCGGCCCGTCTCCACCGTCTCCGCTTCGCCGCGGCCAAGCTCGGTGAAGTCATAAAGCTCGTAGTTGCAGGAGTCCTTGAGCACACCATCGGCATGGATACCGGAGGCATGGGCAAAGGCATTGGCACCCACGCCGGGCTGGTTGATGGGAATCGGCACCTTGAAGGCGTAGCTGGCAAAACGGGCTAGCTTCCAAGCCTTGGAGAGGTCTATGCGGTTGGCCAACTGGTATTCCTGGCAGAAGCCCTTTGACTTGGTCGCTGCCAGAAGCACGGCCACCAGGTCGGCATTACCCGCCCGTTCGCCGATGCCGTTGACGGTGGTGTTGATGTAGGCGTCCTGCCCGCCGTCTATGGCACCCTTGGCCCCGGCGATGGAGTTGGCCACCGCCATACCCAGGTCGCCGTGGCAGTGCAGCTCTACGGGCAGTCCGACGTTTTCAGCCAGGGCCTTGGCTGTGCTATAGATGGTGAATGGGTTATCATAGCCGAGCGTATCGCAATACCGCATCCGGTGGGCGCCATTTTCCCTGGCGGCCAAACCGAACTTGATGAGATAGCCCAGGTCAGTGCGCGAGCCGTCCTCGGCGTTGACACCGATAGTTTCCGCCCCATACTGCTTGGCCACCCTCACTGCCTCCACCATATCCGCAATGATGTCTTCCCGGCTCTTCTTGCCGAGGAACTTACCGTAAATCATCTGGTCCGAGGTCGAGATGGAGAGGTTGAGGTGCTTGATGCCCGGGACGAGCTTGAAGGTGGTGTCCACGTCCTGGGGTATGGCTCTTATCCACCCGCCCAGCCGGATGGGCTTCAGGACACCCATCTGCGCCAGCTCCAGGTTCGCCTGGAGGTAGAGTGACTCATGGTGGGTGGTGGGAAAGCCGAACTCAGATTGGAAGACGCCCATCTCGTTTAGGTAAATATTTATCATGGTCTTCTCCAGCTTGGAGAGACCAAGCTTGGCGGTCTGCACGCCATCCCGGTTGGTCACATCAATGATATATATTTTACCCATATTCCCCTCCCTGCCTAGACATGGATTGAACCTTCTGAACACAACGTCATAAATGGAGTGTCATTGCGAGGAGCATGGCGACGAAGCAATCTCCTTCGTTGTGTGTGAGATTGCTTCGCCTCCCGCCTGCGGCGGGATGGTCTAGCAATGACATCTGCGCATCATTTCCTAATCTATTCCTACTAATAGCCTCTCAATCACCGCGTCAGCGACCTGGGACGTGCCGACCGCGGTCTCCGGCGACCCCGGCTTAAGGTCATAGGTAACGCATTTGCCCTCGGCAATCACCGTGGCAATGGCCTTTTCCAGTCTGTCCGCGTTTTCCCTTTCACCGAGATGACGCAGCATCAGCACGCAAGACAGCATCAGCGCCATCGGATTCACCTTGTTCTGCCCGGCGTATTTCGGGGCGCTGCCGTGGGTCGCCTCGAAAACGGCCACACCATTCCCGATGTTGACCCCCGGCGCTAGCCCCAGCCCGCCGACCAGACCGGCACACAGGTCGGAGAGCAGGTCCCCGTAGAGGTTGGTAGTCACTATAACATCAAACTGCTGCGGCCTCTGCACGAGTTGCATACACATATTGTCCACTAACCTGTCTTCGAACTGGATGTCAGGATATTCTCGGGCCACTTCACGAGCCACTGCCAGAAACAGGCCATCGGAGAACTTCATGATGTTGGCCTTGTGCACAGCGGTTACCTTCTTGCGCTTGTAGCCTCGGGCATAGTCAAAGGCAAAACGGACAATGCGCCGGCTGCCCGCCTCGGAAATGGCCTTGATGCTTATGCCGGTATCCGGGCTGATGCTTTGCCCTCTGGTCTCGGCGATGACCTGTGCCAGCTTTACCGTTTCCGGATGGCCCCGTTCAAACTCGATGCCGCGGTAAAGGTCTTCCATGTTCTCCCGTACTACCACGATGTCCACGTTCTCATAGCGGGACGGCACACCGGGATACGTCCGGCACGGGCGCAGGCAGGCGTAAAGCTCCAGCGCCTGGCGCAGGGCAACATTGACGCTGCGGAAGCCGGAGCCGACCGGCGTGGTCACCGGCCCCTTCAATGCCACCCGGTTGCGCCTGATTGACGTCAGCACCGCGTCAGGCAGGAGCGCGCCGGACATCTTTTCGGCCACGCCGCCGACCTGCAATATCTCCCAGTCAAACCTTACCCCGGTGGCTTCCAGCACCCGGCGGGCAGCTTCCGTCACCTCCGGGCCGACGCCATCGCCGGGGATTAGCGTTACACGATAGGCCATATTATATCCTGTCCGTAGCCATGTTAATCACCATCAAATAATTTGCACATAGATAAGGATTAAACTCTAAATTCTAAGCACGAAATCCTAAACAATACTTAAATCAAAATATCAAAATTCTTTGAGTTTTTGGTCATTTGGTTTTATTTAGGGCTTAGAGATTAGTATTTAGAATTTGCCTTGCCCTCCCATCGCAACTATTTACGCTCTCTCACAGGCTGAGGTCGCCGTATTTCTTCAAATAGGGTAGCAGCCCGCCTTCATCGAGGATGCGCAGCATTATCTCCGGAATCCGACCAAAGGTAAGCATCCGGCCATTGGTTACATCCCGGATGGCGCCGGCCTGGAAGTCTATCTCAAGCTCGTCACCATCGCTGATTTTGTCCGTATCACAGACGAGTATTGGCAAGCCCAGGTTGATGGCGTTGCGGAAGAAGATACGGGCGGCTGATTTGGCCAGAATGGCGCTCACTCCGGCCATCTTGATGACAAGCGGGGCATGTTCCCGCGAGGAACCCAGCCCGAAGTTGTTGCCGGCCACGATGAAATCCCCCTGCCTCACCCGGCCGGCGAAGGTGGGGTCAGCGTCCTCCATAACGTGCTTGGCCAGCTCCGGCAGGTTGCTCCGCAGGTGAGCATATCTCCCCGGTATGATATGGTCGGTGGAAATATTGTCCCCGAACTTGAAGACCTTGCCCCGCAGCATCTAAATTACCTCTCTCGGGTCAGTGATTTCCCCGGTCAGCGCCGTGGCTGCCGCTGTGGCCGGGCTGCCCAGGTAAACAAAGGCATCGGGGTGCCCCATCCGGCCCTTAAAGTTCCGGTTGGCGGTGGAAAGGCAGCTTTCTCCAGCGCCCAGCACGCCCTGGTGCAGGCCCAGGCAAGGCCCACAGCCCGGCGGCAGGAGGATGGCGCCGGCTTCGACCAGAGTCTGGATATGCCCGGCGCGCAGCGCCGACAAAAGAATGCCGCGTGATGCTGGCGCCACCAGCAGCCTTGTGCCGTGGTTGACCCTTTTCCCCTTCAAGATACCGGCGGCAATGGCGATGTCCTCCAGTCGCCCATTAGTGCAGGTGCCGATGAAGACCTGCTGTATCTTCATCCCCTTAAGCTCCCTGGCCGGGACAATATTGTCCACCGTGTGTGGCCTGGCCACAACCGGCTCAAGCTGGCCTAGGCCAACAGGTATGGTCCGCTCATAGGTAGCGTCCGCATCTGGTGCCAGAGGCTGATAGTCATCGGCCCGGCCATTGGCGGCTAAATAGTCTGCGGTCGCCCCATCTGACGGGAAAAGCCCGGCCTTAGCCCCGGCTTCGATGGCCATGTTGGCCACGGTAAGCCGTTCTGGGATGGCCATGTCTGCCAGGCCGTCCCCGCCGAACTCAAGCGACTTGTAGGTGGCACCATCGGCACCGAGGTGACCAATCAGGTGCAGGATGAGGTCCTTGGCGTAGACCTGGGCGGGAAATCTCCCGGATAGCTTAATCCTGACGCTCTCCGGCACCCGCAGCCAGGTCTTGCCCAGGCCGAGGGCCACGGCCACATCAGTGGAGCCCATGCCGCAGGCGAAGGCGCCCAGGCCGCCCGCCATCACGGTATGGGAGTCCGCACCGATAACAAGGTCACCCGGCCGGGCCAGGGACTCGGCCACAATCTGGTGGCACACCCCCTCCCCGACGGCAACTGCCTGGCTGCCGCTCTCCGCGGCGAACTGGCGCAGGAAGGCGTGGTCATCAGCCATCTCCCGTGCCGGGCTGGGTGCGGCGTGGTCGAAGAAGAGCACGGCCTTCAGAGATGCTGCCGGCTTCTTGAATCCGGCGGCCTGGAACTGACGCACCGTCAGCGGGCCGGTGGTATCCTGCAGGAAGACCAGGTCCACCTGAGCGATGACGATATCGCCCGACCGGGCATCAGTGTTTGATTTAACGCTTAATATCTTTTCAGCTAATGTTTTACCCATCTCTGGCTATCTCTTTGGGAAAAATCTGACGCGATAAAGGCTACCAGAAGGAAGCGTCAAAGGAAATCAAGTAGGCGAGTCCTTACATTATAGCTATATTATAGCAGGTTTAGCCCGGCGGATAAATTTCAGGGAGATATTCCAGGCACGCTTGTCGGGGCACTACGAAAGATGAAAATTGTCAGTGTGAGACCCTCACCTTGTTCAGGACAAACTCCGCGAAGAGCCTCGTGGGTGGGTCAGGGTATTATTCCGGTCGAAGGGGATGTATCTGCGTGCGAATATTCACTGAGCTAGCCGACCGAATTCTCAGACCGTCTTTATGGGATAGCCCTTGTAACAAACAGACCCTTAATACTCCCGGCAAGTGTGGTTCATGTTGCCAAACCAGTCAACGCCATAGGTAAGGGCCAGTTCATTCTCAACTAAGGACTCCTCCCACGGTGAAAGCAGAAGCTCCTCCGCCATTAGCTCTATTTGTTCGCCTTTTTTGACATCCCCGATGACTTTGGTTGGTGCCGGTAGTTTCAGTGGCCGGCTTATGGTCCCAACACTTACCATGGAGACTGCCTCGGGAACATAGAAAGCCTCGGCCCGTTCCGTCTCATTGGAGCCCCATTCAGGGGTTATCAGGACCGTTTTCACGCCCTTCTTTTCGCAGGCCTCTACCGTGAACATCGTATCCATGTAGCTGTTCCCCGATGGGGTCGAAAGCGTGCAGATAGCACCTTCCGCGTCCAGTAGCTTCGCCATCTGGGCTGTGGTAGCCGCACTAACTCTCTTGCTGTGCTCATCCGTAAAACGTGTCCTTTGCAGGATTACGCCCAGGAAGTTCACTCTTTTCCCATGCTCCCTCAGCAGCTTGAGAATCACGGGGTTATTCATATATGCCCAGTTTATTGGGCTCATGCCGCTGCCACGCCGCGAGTCCCTGGTGGCTGCCCCATCAAGGAGCTCGGCCGGGTGGACAAAGGACGGGAGGGAGTCCGTGAGTAGCATGCCATACCAGGCCACATCGGTATGGGGATGAGCCGGCACTACTGTCCTGGCCCCAAGGATATAGACCACGCGCGGCAAGGAAGGGTCAACGTCTGATAGCTCAAAGACCTCTAAGCGTCCAGGGGTCAGGTCTCTTGTCGTCTCAGCCAGCTGAGTCGCCACCTTGAACGTGGCTAGCTGAATCGCGGTATGGACATCCGGTTCGCTCAAATCATCAACGAGTCCGAGTATCAAGACTATATTGATAGTCCGTCCGAATGGTGATACCTGTGCGCCTGGCCCCCACATATCCACGATCGAGCTATTTTCCGCCCGATTTCCCATTTTTATCGTTGGACGATACCGCACTGAGCTTATCACGGTGACGCCAGGCAGCGTATGTGTCCTGCCTTCGCCTGCGGTCTCAACAGGGCAAAGAATCCCTCGAAAGACGCAGCCCGGCCCCGATATCATAACGCGCGGCTCTATGACATAGCGAACAAATAAAATCCTGGTCTGATCATTGGGACAGGCAACATCCATCT
>JACQTX010000137.1 GCA_016210585.1 Chloroflexota bacterium | reverse complement strand
GCAGCCAGCACCACGAAGGATGAAAATAGTTCCCCCTTTGTCATTCTGGCGAAGCCTGTCCTGGCGACAGGCCAGGAGCCAGAATCCAGAAGACAACGGTGAGATTCATAGCCTGGATTCCAGCGTAGGCTGGAATGACGGATTGTGTCCTATTTTCGGGGTAATGACATGAAAGACTATTTTCATATTTCATAGTGTCCGCTTTACGGCGGGCGTGGATAATTCTTGGGAAATGTCAGGGTATCGCGGAGATAACACTGTTGTGAGACGCTCAGCAAGTAACACGGCGGTTTCGTCCTTCGTATAATGACTCAGCGCCACCGAGCATCAAATTACTGCTGGAGCTCGTCCAGCTCGAAGACAACGCCGTGCGTTGGCCCCGCCGGACGGACGTAGTTCGCTCTCAGCCCCTTGTATTTCTCGGCAAAGACGGTGCCGTTTTCCATCTGGAGGGGCTCTTCAAGGACAAGCTTGGCCCCCATGTCCTTTAGCTCATTCGTCAGCTTATCAAGGTCCGGCACCTTGAAAGAAATGGAGAAGAGGCCCTCGCCTCGCTTCTGGATAAACCGGTCAATGGGACTACCCGGCTCGGTTGACTCCATGATGGTCAGCAGCACATTGCCACCGAAGGACAGGTTGGCGTAGCGGCTCTGCACCGGCGATATGGTGCTCCCGCCACGGTGAAGCTCCCTGAATCCCATTTTGCGGTAGTCTTCCACAGCCTGGTCGAGGTTCTTGACAACGACATTAATCTCGGTCAGGACGGTCCCTGGTGCATCGAAAGCCATTCTTGATCTCCTTTCCTTGGCCCAGCTTGTCAGTTTTGTAGAGATGAAGACCTCTAAGATAATAATTTTACCGTGTTGCCTGGCAGAATGGAAGTTTTCGTCTGTGGATTCTGCGGCTTACGAGAACGTCATGGCGAGATCGTGACTGTCCGAAAATCAAAAGAGGATTTCCCAAGAAACCGCGGATTACGGTCTATAACGTCTCATTGCATCTGACTACCCCTAATGCTATCATTAGCAACTGGGGAAATTCATCTTGTTTCCCTGCCTGAATCTGTTTATTTCCCACGCAGTATGACCATGAAAGAGACCTATGCCCAGGCCGGTGTCAATACGGACATGGCCGCCAAAGTGAAGCAGCTCATTGGCGGGTATGCCCGGACGACGGCGCGTCCGGAGGTCTTGAGCGGCGTCGGCTTTTTCGGGGGTATGTTTGAGCTTCAAGGGGACGGGGGGACAGTGCTCGTCTCCAGCGTGGACGGGGTGGGCACCAAACTGAAGATTGCCGCCGCGCTGGACAGGCATGACACGATGGGTATTGACCTGGTCAACCACTGCGTCAATGACATTTTCACCTCTGGTGCCGAGCCGCTCTTCTTCCTGGACTATATTGCCATGGGCAAGCTGGTGCCGGAGCGGGTGGAGGCCATTGTCAAGGGGCTGGCCCGGGCCTGCCGGGAGGTGGGCTGTGCCCTCATCGGCGGGGAAACCGCCGAGATGCCCGGCATCTACACCGGCAACGACTATGACCTGGTCGGGTTCATCGTGGGCCGCGTGGCTAAAGAGAAGATTATCATGGGCAAGGCCATAGCCCCTGGTGATGCTATCCTGGGCTTGCCCTCTAGCGGGCTGCATACCAACGGCTACTCCCTGGCCCGGCGTGTCTTCGGTGAGTTGCCTGGCGCTCTGAACACCTACTATCCCGAGCTGGGACGGAGCCTGGGTGAGGCACTGCTTGAACCGCACCGCTGCTACTTCAACCAGCTAAGAGGCTTGCTGCCTTTTGTTAAAGGCCTGGCCCACATTACCGGCGGTGGTCTGATAGGTAACCTACCCCGTATCTTACCTCAAGGCATGGCGGCGCATCTCCACAGTGACAAATGGACAGTGTCGCCGGTCTTCCGGCTTATCCAGAAGCAGGGCAATATTGAGCTGGCAGAGATGTTCCATGTGTTCAATATGGGCATCGGCATGGTCGTGGTCTGTGCCTCGGAAAATGTCGGTGGTCTCAGCCAGGCCCTGCCGGAGGCCAGGACTATCGGCGAAATCATCAAGCAAACCGGTGAGGCCAGGGTCATCATTGACGGGACGGGCTATCACCGGGACAAAGTGGCCTGAGGATGGAATACAGCGAGATTCTCCGCAGACTGAAAGCGATGGCTAACCCCGAAGCCATAGCGGGCATGGCCCGTTTCGGCATTGCCACCACCAATACCTATGGCGTCTCTGTTCCGGCTCTCCGGAAGATGGCGAAGGAAGCCGGCACTGACCATGCTCTGGCGCAGAGACTGTGGGCGTCAGGCATTCATGAAGCCCGCATACTGGCCGCCCTGGTTGATGACCTCTCACTGGTCACCGAGAGGCAGATGGAGGACTGGGTGCAGGTATTCGACTCCTGGGATGTCTGTGACCTGTGCTGCTCGAACCTTTTCGATAGGACACGGTTTGCCCATCAGAAGGCTGTGGAGTGGGGCCAGCGCGAGAGCGAGTTCGTGAAGCGGGCCGGCTTTGTTCTCATGGCCGCGCTCGCTGTGCATGACAAAGCAGCACCCGATGAGCTATTCCTGAGTTTTCTGCCCGTCATCAAGACTGAGTCCGTAGATGAGCGGAACTACGTTAAGAAGGCCGTCAACTGGGCGCTGCGGCAAATCGGCAAGCGGAACGCCAACCTCAACCGGGCGGCTGTCCAGGCGGCACAGGAAATTAAAAAGATAGACTCAAGGAGTGCCCGCTGGATTGCCAGTGACGCCCTGCGGGAGCTGACCAGTGTGCCGGTGCAGGGCCGTCTAAACCGGACTATCAAATAAGACAAGGCAATTTGTGATAGCGATGGGCGCCACCCGATGACAATGAAAACGAACTCCTCTCTGTCATTCTGGCGAAGGCCAGAATCCAGAATGTAGATTCCAGCCTACGCTGGAATGACAGGAGGGCTATCTTCTAAATAATGCCGAAGGACAAAGTGGCCACGAAGGAGAAAGTGAATGGCGCAGAATGATAGCGAACGGGCCGAATTGTTGCATAAACTTGAGAGGACGCCACAGATAAGGATTTCGCGTAGGTTAATGCGTATTCTGAGGGAGCCGAAAGCTTTCGAAGAACACACCGAGAGGAGGCGAGATGCTATGACCGAAGATCCTAGAGAGCAAACTGAGAAAGAAGTCCACTACAAAATCCCTGAGTTCATTTGGAATGTGCTTTGTAACTTGGATGGAAAACATATCCCAATGGGCGAATTCAAAATCAGGTGTTATGACAGAGGTTTGAGCAGCAAAGGAACCAAGAAAGCGTTAATCTGGACTCTAATTGATGATGAAATTGAGAGGGAACCAGAAAATCAATACATATTGGCTAAAGAAGCTGCTGAAGAGTTGGATGGACTAAACATACCACTGCAAAAACTAAAAGAAAAGTGCAAGGAGCGAGGTTTATCAACAGGAAATAGAGACAAGAAAGAGTTGGCTTTAGATCTACTGAGATATGAATTTAGTCACAAAGTACCAATATAGTACAAGAATAGCCTTTTTGCGGCAAGTGAATATCGGGTAGTGATTGATAAGAACGGCTATCACTAAGGACAAAGCGAAATGGAGGTCTCATGCGCGCCATCATCAGCGTTTCCGACAAAACGGGTGTCATTGATTTTGCCAGGGGGCTGGGCCAGCTAGGCTTTGAGGTCTTCAGCACCGGCGGCACGCAGAAGGCCTTGGCCGAGGCCAAGGTGCCGGTGAAAAGCATCTCGGAGATTACGGGCTTTCCGGAAATCCTGGACGGGCGTGTCAAGACTCTGCACCCAAGGGTCTATGGCGGCATCCTGGCGCGCCGCGATATGCCGGAGCACATGGCCCAGCTTGTCCAGCATAACATTACGACGATAGACCTGGTGGCCGTCAACCTCTATCCCTTTGTCCGGACGGTGGCCAAAGAGGGCGTCAGCCTTGATGAAGCCCTGGAGAATATTGACATCGGCGGGCCGAGCATGATTCGGGCAGCGGCCAAGAATTTCCCCGCCGTCATCGTTGTGGTTGACCCGGCGGATTACGCGCTCATCCTCGATAAGCTCAAAACGGGCGGGCTGGCGCTCGGCGAGCGCAAAAGGCTGGCCCAGAAGGCTTTCCAGCACGTGGCCAGCTATGATACGGCCATTGCCCGCTATCTGCGGCAGGGTGAAGCGGGTTTCCCGGAGGAGATGACGGTGGCTCTCAAGAGGCGCTATGGGCTGCGCTACGGGGAAAACCCGCACCAGCAAGCCGCCTTCTACGCCGAGCAGGCCGTTGGTAGCGGCAAGGTGGATACCTGTATAACCTGGGCCGAGCAGCTCGGCGGCAAGGAGCTTTCCTTCAACAACATCCTTGATGCCGATGCTGCCTGGGGCGTGGTCACCGACTTCGCGGCCCCCACCGTGGCCATTATCAAGCACACCAACGCCTGCGGGCTGGCCAGCCATGATGATATTGCCGAGGCCTACCGCCGTGCCCTGACCGGCGACCCGGTAGCCGCCTTCGGTGGCATTGTGGCCGCTAACAGGGCGGTCACCCCGGCCATGGCCCAGGAGATGGCCAAGACCTTCTACGAGATTGTGGTGGCACCGGAGTACCAGCCGGAGGCACTGGCGTTATTGCAGCGCAAGAAGGACCTCCGTATTCTGAAGACGGCGCTGCCGCTGGGCTATGGCCAGGCACCGGTGGGCTATCTCGATTTCCGCCGTGTTAAGGGCGGCTTCCTGGTCCAGGACTCAGACTCCTTGCCGGAGAATAAGGTCAACCTGAAGACGATGACTAAACGGGAGCCAACCCCGGCAGAAGTCGCTGATTTGCTTTTCGCCTGGCGGGCCGCCAAGCATATCAAGTCCAACGCTATTGTGCTGGCGAAGGGCAAAGTGCTGGTGGGCATGGGCGCCGGCCAGCCCAGCCGGATTGTCAGCACCCAAATAGCCCGGGAGAGGGCCGGCGAGCGGGCCAGAGGCAGTGTCCTGGCCTCGGATGCCATGTTCCCCTTCCCCGACGTGGTGGAGGCGGCGGCTGCCGCCGGTGTTACCGCCATTATCCAGCCCGGCGGCTCCATACGGGACGAGGACTCCATCAAGGCGGCGGACGCCCACAACATGGCGATGGTCTTTACCGGCGAGAGACACTTCCGGCACTGAGTAACGGAATGTCATTGCGAGGAGCCCGCCGCAGGCGGGTGACGTGGCAATCTCTGCCAGCGTATTAGCAATTTCATTCCCGTTTATGGGGCAGCCTCAGTCGCTTTGGGTTCAAATGAGATTGCCACGCCTCCCGACTCATCCGCCTCGGCGGACTCGTCGGGATGGTCTCGTAATGACAAAGCCGGTGCTATACTATTATGAAGACCCGTATTGAATATGGAGGGGGTGGGACTATGTCAGACGCAGTCCTGGTTATTGACATGACCAGGGGTTTCCTGGAGAAGGGGTACAATCTCTACGTTGGGGATGCTTCGCGGGCTATCATACCCAACGTGGCCCGCCTGCTGGAGCGGGAGCTGGCCAGAGGCTCGCAGATACTCTACCTGTGCGATAACCACGTGCCCGATGACCTTGAGTTCAAGATGTTTGCCCCGCACTGTATTGTCGGCACTATCGAGACGCAGGTTATCCCGGAGCTGGCCCGTTTCCCCGGCGAATACATCCCCAAGCGGCGCTACAGTGCCTTCTATGACAGTGCCCTCGATGACCGGTTGAAGGCGTTGAAGCCGGATAAGCTCATTATCTGCGGCGTGTGCACCGATATCTGCGTCTGTCACACCGTGGCTGATGCCCGCAACCGGGACTACCCGGTAGAGGTGCCGGTGAGCTGCGTCTCCACCTTCAATGAGCAGGCGCACCGCTTTGCCATGGAGCACATGGAGAAGGTCCTGGGGGCGAAGCTGATAACGGCGTGAGGCAGGCGGGTGCGCCCGCTATATCCTGACCCCTGAACCATGGATTCCCACTTACCCTGTCATTGTGAGGAGGCCTTCACCACTGGTGATGAAGGACGAAGCAATGGCCTTTAATGATTCACGAAACCCATCATTGCACTCACAGGGTAACTGATTTGGATACAAATCCACGGATTATGCCTCAGAAGCTGCGCTTTCCCAAAATCCCCGCGTGAAGTATAATAATTGCGTCATTAAGAAAGGGTTTGAGGTATGAAGGTTATTTTTCTGGAAGACGTGACCAATCTAGCTAAAGCTGGCGACACGAAAGACGTGTCTGATGGCTATGCTCGCCACTATCTCCTGCCGCGTAAGCTGGCTGTGCTCGCCAGCACTTCTGCCTCCCGGATGCTGGAAATCCAAAAGGAGATAAAGGCCCGCCAGCAGGCCATTACCGAGACCCAGATGGAGAAACTGGCCGGTGAGCTTGAGGGTAAGGAGATTACCATCAGGGCACGGGCCGGCGCCAAGAGCAAGCTCTACGGCTCGGTTACGGCGGCTGATATTGCCGCGGAGCTGGAAAAAGCGAAGCTCATTGTGGACAAGCGGAAGATAGACATGTCTGAGCCTATTCACGAGCTGGGCATATATGAAGTCGTGATTAAGCTCGGCAAAGACCTGGCGCCCAAGATAAGGGTGGACGTGGCGCCATTGGAGGAAGAGGAAGCGGAAAGCCAGATGGTTGCGGAAAGCAAAGCCAAGACAGGGACGGAAGGCGAGACCAAGACGGAGACAGCGTAGTGACCACCGAGCGACTCCCACCCCACGATATTGATGCCGAGGAGGCGGTAAACGGCTCCCTGCTCATAAATGGCAAGGCTATTTATGAGGTAGCCCTGCAATTACACCCGGAAGACTTCTACCATGAGCCGAACCGGCATATCTACCGGGCTTGCCTTGCCCTCTACGAGCGTAATGAGGCCATCAACCAGATTACGGTAGCCCAGGAGCTTGACCGCCAGGCCATACTGGAGACCTGTGGTGGTGCCGCCTATTTGAGCCACCTCATCTCGGAGTGTCCAACCTCTCTTGATATCGAGCACTACGCGCAAATTGTCTATCGCCTCTCCATGATGCGCCAGCTCATCGGTGCGGCGGATAATATCTCCCGTATTGGCTATCAGGCCGACCCGGATGTCAGTAGCAGCCTGGGCAAAGCCGAGGACATCCTCTTCCGGCTGCGGCGGGAGCGGGGTACTCTTGATTTTGTCCACATCAAGCATGAGCTGGCCAAATACCTTGAGGCACCACCCGAGGAGCCGGAGGGCTTTAAGGCCCTGGACAAGGTGCGGTCCGGCTTTACCGGGCTGGACCAGTTTTTCAACGGGTTTGAGCGCTCTGACCTGATTATCGTGGCCGGCCGTCCGAGCATGGGCAAGACCAGCCTGGCCCTGAATATCGCCCGGAACGCGGCGGTGGAGCAGGGGGCTTGCGTGGCTGTCTTCAGCCTGGAGATGTCACGGGAATCGCTGGTGCTGCGGCTGTTGTCCAGTGAGTCGCAGGTCGGCTCCAGACAGCTCCGCTCAGGGCCGCGCACGGAGGGGGAAGAAAAGCGTATTATGGATGCCATCGGCATTCTTTCCGAAGCACCCATCTATATTGATGATTCACCCCGCCTGCGCATCGTGGAGATGCGCAGCAAGGCGCGCCAGCTTCACTTCGAACGGGGCATTAATCTCATTATAGTGGACCACCTCGGCCTCATCCAGGGCGAGGGGCGGATGGAGAACCGTGTGCAGGAGATTAGCTATATCACCCGCTCGCTGAAGGCGCTGGCCCGTGAGATTAACGTGCCGCTGATAGCGGTCTCGCAGCTAAGCCGCGCCCCGGAGGGTAGGCTCTCCCATAAGCCGCAGCTTTCCGACCTGCGCGATAGCGGCAGCATCGAGCAGGATGCGGATGTGGTGGTCTTCATCTACCGTGACGAATACTATGCCAACAAAGAAGATTGGCAGCGCGACCACCCGGGCGAACCCTACCCGCCGCCGTCCGAGATAATCATCGCCAAGCACCGGAATGGCCCCATAGGCGAGGTCAAGCTCCGTTTCAAGCCGAACCTGGCCACCTTCGAGAACATCGCCGCCGAGGTAGGCGTGGAAGAAGCGAGCCTGTTGTAAACGCCCCCGCCTGGAGTCCAATAGAAATGGAACACTTCTTAAGTCAAAGCTCAACCGCTCCGAAAATGTCATTCCAGCCCTTCGGTTTCACTCAGGATAAACTCCAGCTGGAATCCAGAGGGCGGGGAGACGGGGTCTGGATTCTGGCTCCTAGCCTGTCGCCAGGACAGGCTAGGAGCCAGAATGACAGGTCATTAAATGAGACATTTTCATCCTTCGTTGTGCCGGCTGTAAGTGGGTATAGAGGATTCCCGTGAAATGGGAATGACAGATTGATATGATCTGAGTTTCGCCTCGAGTGGTTTGGAAACATGAAACACTTTGGCGGTTTTCCGCTTAGAATGCAGTTTACGCCATTGCCCAACCTGTTCTTCAGCGCCTTGCTCCCGCAGATAGATGATATGGCAGAGCTGAAGACTACCCTGCATATTTTCGAGGCGGTCTATCGCAAGCGGGGTTACCCCCGCTTTGTGACCTATCGCGAGCTTCTGGGCCATGCCAGCCTGGTAAGCGGAATCGGGGAAGCAGGGCAGCCTGTCGAGCCGGTCCTGCGGGAAGCCCTGCAAAAGGCAGCCCAGAGGGGGACGGTCCTCCACCTGGCATTGAACAGAGACGATGCAGTGGAAGACGTCTATTTCATCAACACGGCGGCGAACCGAGAGGTTATCGCTCGTATCCGGAGCGGACAGCTCCAGGTAGGGGGACTGAGAGCCGAGGGGCAGGTCCAGGCGCTGCCGGAAGCCATACCGGATATTTTCACACTCTACGAGGAGAATGTGGGCGTGATTACGCCGCTGATTGCAGATGAGCTGCGCCAGGCGGAGAAGCTCTATCCGGAGACCTGGATACGGGATGCCATTAGGGAGGCGGTCTCCCTGAACCGGCGTAGCTGGCGCTACATCGCCCGCATCCTGGAGCGGTGGTCGGCAGAGGGAAGGGATGATGGAACACATCGGCGACATCCTTCGCAGAGAACGGACCCAGATAAATATTTCAAGGGCAAATACGGACACATCGTCCAGCGCTGAAGAGACAGTAGAGGCACCACCGGAACTAAGCTGTCCTGTCTGCTACGGCGCCGGCTTTGTCCATCCCCGTCTGCCTTCCGGGCAGCCGGACTTCAGCCGGGTGGTGCCCTGCCGCTGTGCCCGGGAGGAGATGGAGAAGACGCGGCAGGCGCAGCTCCAGGAGTTCAGCAACCTGGGCTCACTGGCCAGGGTCACCTTTGACAAGCTGCCACCCCAGGGCAGGAGCAGCCAGCCCCATAACCAGGAGCGTTTTCGTAAGGCTTATGAAGCAGCTAAAGCCTTTGCGTCCCAGCCAAAGGGCTGGCTCGTCCTCGTTGGGCCGCCCGGCTCGGGCAAGACCCCTATGGCGGCGGCTATTGTGAACGAGAGCCTCCGGCAGGGTCACGGCGGGTTTTACGTCACCACACCTGACCTGCTCGACCACCTGCGCTCCGCCTTCAGCCCGGACAGCGAGATGACCTATGACGAGATGTTCGAGCGGGTGCGACGCACGCCGCTGCTCGTCTTGGATGACTTCGATATTCAGACTTCCACGGCGTGGGCCAAAGAGAAGCTAGAGCAGCTACTGAACTACCGCTTCAATAACGAGTTGCCCACGGTCATTGTTAGCTCTTCCCCTGTGGAGCGGCTGGATGAGAGAATCGGCTCTCGCCTGGCGGACCCCCGGCTGTGCCGTGTCCTTGTCATCGAGGAGAAAGAAGCCGTCCTGCAGGACTACAATCCCTGGCCCGATTTTCTCAAAAGGATGACCTTTGAGAACTTCGATTGGCGGCGTCCCAACCTGACGCCGGAGCAGCGGGACAACCTGGAGCGGGCTTACCGGGCTGCCCTTGACTTCGCCAAGACGCTTGATGGCTGGCTGGTCTTCCAGGGGGGCAACGGCTGCGGCAAGACGCACCTGACTGCCGCCATCGGCAACGAGTGCCTCAAGGCGGGCGGGCAGGTCATGTTTGTCGAGGTGCCGGACTTCCTTGACTACCTCCGCTCCACCTTCAGCCCTGACAGCAAGGTGACCTATGACCAGCTCTTCGAGATGGTGAAGAAGGTGCCACTCCTGATGCTGGACGATTTCGGCGAGCAGTCAGCCACATCCTGGGCCCAGGAGAAGCTCTACCAGGTCATCAACTACCGCTACAACAACCGCCTGGCGACAGTGATTACGACGAGCTACGCCCTGGACGAGGTCGAAAGCCGCGTCAGCTCCCGCCTGGCCGATGGACGGCTGGGTCTGGTCATGGGCATCATCGCCCCGGACTACCGCAGTGACCAGCGGCTGGCACCCAACCGGCGGACCTACCGCCGTAAAGAGCGGTAGTAAAAGCCTTTTGGCTATAGGGACAAAAACTCACAATAGTTAGACTCAGAATTGTTGAAAAATTTGAAAATCCGAATCTTGTCCTGAGTTTGTCGAAGGAATCGAAGCACGAAGCAAATTCAATTATCAAAATAAGAATGAAATACTTTACCTTGAACATTAGTGCTTTGAATTTGTTTCGTATTTCGGGTTTCGTGCTTCGGATTTGACGACTTTACATGAGTCCATCTTGTTTTGAGACTATTGGTAATCTGGACGGCCATGGGTCCGGGGAGGAGCAGCAATGGAGCAATTAGCCGAGTTTCTGGGGGGACTGCCGCTATTCAAGACCTTCTCTCAGGCAGATTTAGGGAAACTGGTAGAAAAAAGCCAGCGAAAGACCTATAGCCCGGGCGAAGAGATTATCAGATTCGGCCAACCGGGCCGTTTCCTGGGGATAGTCATCGAGGGCAAGGCTGAGGCGGTGGTGACGGATAGAAGGGGCAATAGAAGGTTGCTGGGGCTGATTAATGCCGGCGGCCTTCTCGGCGAGATATCGCTGCTCACCGGCGAACCTACCACCGCTGATGTCACCGCTCTGGAGAAGTGTGAAGTCCTCCTCATACCCCAGGAAATCTTCTCCACTGTCCTGGCCACCAATGCTGAGGCCATTAAGGTAATGGCCCGGACGATGACCGAGCGACTGAGAAATCGTCAGAAAGATGAAGAGGCACAAGCACGGGTGGAGGAAGCGTGGCGCCGCGCTCCGGATCCCTACGGTCTCAGGCTATCCACAAGTGTGCCGATGAAGCTGCTGGTGATAAACTGCGGCAGCTCATCGCTGAAATTCGCTTACTATGATACCGCCCAGGAATCAAACAACACCGAAGGAATCGTGGAAAGGATAGGCCTGGAAAACTCGCGTATCACCGTTTCTCGAGGGCAGGAAAAGGTCAGCCAGGAGCTTGGCCTCATTGACCACCGCAAGGCATTCGGCGCCGTTATCAGGGCTTTGACGGATGATGGTGTAATCAGGGACATGAATGAGCTGACAGCCGTTGGTCACCGGGTGGTACACGGGGGTGATAAACTCAGCAGCGCTACTATTGTCACCGATGAGGTAATTGAGCAGATCGAGGCAAACTCTGACCTGGCGCCGCTGCACAACCCGTTGAACCTTATGGCGATACGGGAGGCCAAGGCGCTCATGCCAGGTGTCCCGCAGGTTGCGGTTTTCGATACCGGTTTTCACCAGAAGATGCCGCCGCAGGCCCATATTTACGCCTTGCCCTATGACTACTATGAAAAACACCGGATACGCAGGTACGGTTTTCACGGCATATCGCACCACTATGTGGCCCTCCAGGCCGCTGGCTACCTGAAACGCAGTTTCCAGGAGGTAAAGCTGATTACCTGCCACCTCGGCAGCGGGGCTTCGATTTGTGCCATTGACCACGGCCGCTCGGTGGATACCAGCATGGGCATGACACCTCTCGAGGGGCTCATAATGGGCACAAGATGCGGCGACCTCGACCCGTCGGTAGTCATTTATCTCGTCAAAAGAAAGGGACTGTCAATAGAGCAAATAGATGAAATCCTAAATAACAAAAGCGGGCTCAGAGGGCTTTCCGGGATATCCAGTGACTTCCGGGAAATAGAACAGGCCGCGAACAAAGGCGACCCCAGGGCTGTTTTGACCACACACGCTTTCTGCTACCGTGCTCGCAAGTATGTCGGGGCCTATGTCGCCGCTCTAGGGGGACTGGATGCCCTCGTGTTCACCGGCGGCATTGGCGAGGGCAGTGCCTGGGTAAGAAGCCTGGTATGCCAGGGCTTGTCCTACATGGGCATAGAGCTGGATGACCTGCTCAACAGGACCATCCCGAAATCTGCGGATGTAGCTGAGGTCTCCGGTGAGCATTCCCGGGTGAAAGTCCTGGTCATCAATACCGACGAGGAGAGAATGATTGCCCGAGAGACAATACGTGTGGTCGGGAACCAGAATGTTGACCAGATAATCAAAAGCCAGCCGGAAAAGAGGATTCCCATCGAGGTATCCGCCCACCATGTCCACCTGTCTCCAAAAGAGGTTGAGGCGCTCTTCGGGGCGGGATACAGCCTGACTCCCCGCGCCGGCCTTTCCCAGCCGGGGCAGTTTGCCTGTAACGAGACGGTTAACCTTATCGGGCCGAGGGGAACGGTAGAGCGAGTGAGAGTACTCGGCCCGGTGCGGAACCAGACCCAAGTCGAAATTTCAATGACCGAGGAGTTTAAGCTAGGCCTCAAAGCACCGATCCGCGCCTCCGGCGACCTGAAGGGTAGCCCGGGGTTGACATTGGGTGGCCCGGCAGGACGCTGCGATATGCCGCAGGGCGTAATATGCGCCCTCCGGCATATTCATGCGTCTCCGGAAGACGCCTTATCCTTTGGCCTAAAGGACCGCGATATCGTTAAGATAACGGTCAGGGGCGAACGGACGCTGACCTTTGGGGACGTTTTGGTGCGCCTTTCCCCGGATTTCCGACTTTCCATGCATATAGATACTGATGAAGCTAACGCGGCGGGCATCACCACGGGGATGTCAGGGTATCTTGAAGAGGTGCAGGAACACCGGTAGCAGCTTCGCTGCAATTCAGGGCTTTGGCAGTAAGCAGGCGCCCAAAACCCGTCAGCCGCCGTCGCGGAGATGCTATACCTTCACCAATCAGGTTACAGCGTCAGCCAGTGCCAGTTTGTCAGTCCTCCGGGCTATTCTCCCGGCCTCTTTGCTGCTATAATAGTTTTGGTTTGGGGCTGTAGCTTAGAGGGAGAGCGCCTGATTTGCATTCAGGAGGTCAGGGGTTCGAATCCCCTCAGCTCCACTGTCGTGTACAATAGACAGAACTGGCAGCGTTTCCTCGGTTATTCCTTTAGGCAGCATAGGTATCGTATAGGTTAGCAACACCTCATTTCCGGTTACCTTAACCTCTTTAACAAAGCTTCTGATGAATGACTTCTTCTCGGCAAGGGAGGTCTCGGTAAGCAGGTTACGCAGGTCGGAGACACATCGGGCGACTGTCTCGGCGTCAGCCAG
>JACQTX010000016.1 GCA_016210585.1 Chloroflexota bacterium | reverse complement strand
AGCCTGCCCCATTCGCTTTGCTCAGGGCAAGCTCTGAGCCTGTCGCAGGGGAGACTGAGAGGGAATTGGAACTTCAAATCCCCCTATCCCCCTTTCAAAGGGGATAGCACGTATCAGATTATTATGACGATTGGTAATCTGGACAAGAATAGGAACAAGTGTGTCATACACTCTGTTAACAAGACGTTATCCGCTCGCCTTCTGGACTTTGCACAGCATTGACTTGAAGGCGGGGATGCCGGAGATGGGGTCGCCGGAGGTCAGCTCGGTAAGCTGGTTGACATTCGCCTCGGCCCAGCCGTGCGGAATGCTGACTACACCGGGGAGAATATCTTTGCTTAGCCTGGCTTCGATATCTATGCTGCCTCGCCTGGTGGCGATGGTGACCGTATCCCCCTCTCTGACGCCATACTGAGTGGCGGTATCCGGGTGAATCTCGGCAACGGCCTTCGGCGCCGCCCGTCGCAGCCTGGGCAAATTGCGTAGCTGGCCATGCAGGTACCTTTCCATGCGTGCCCCGGAGGTCAGGATGAGCGGGTAATCACTGGCGAGCTCAGGTGTGCTGACCGGGCTTTCAAAGGGCTCACGGTGAGTCGGCATCGGGTCGTAACCAAGGTTCGCCAGCGTTTCGGAGTAAAGCTCCACCTTCCCCGATGGCGTCCGGAAGCCTCTTTGCTCATACTGCCGATATTTCATACTGGCATAAAATACACCGCCCGGCTGCTCCTCGCAGAGCTGTTTCAAAGTCACACCGGATGGCTCCAGCAAATAGCTGAGCACGGCCGCCTCATTCTCCCAGGGGAAGTAGTTCTCGTAGCCCATTTTCTTGGCCAGCGCCAGCCAGAACTCCATATCGGAGCGGCATTCGCCGGACTGGAGGACCTTCTTGCGCGCCATGACGTAGGGCAGGCCGGCGCTGCTGTAAAAATCGCTGCAGAGGTCGACCCTCTCCAGACAGCTCGCGGCCGGCAGGACAATATCGGCCAGCTCTGCCGTCTCATTCAGGAACAGGTCTATGACAACCAGGAAGTCCAGCTTCCGGAACGCCTCGCCTACCTTCCGCGAGTCAGGCCAGGTGCGGAGCGGGTTTGTCCCGTCCACAATCATCGCCTTGATGGGGTAGGGCTTATCGGTGAGCAACGTATCGGGCAGGACCATGCCCTGCCCTTCCCCGAAGAGGGTGGCGTAAGTCTCGTAGAACAGCGGATACCGGTCAATGCCCAACGGCTTGCCTTCCATCATGTCCAGCAATCTCAGGTTGTGCAGGCGCAGCCGGGGCGGCGTG
This sequence comes from Chloroflexota bacterium, assembly GCA_016210585.1. GTDB lineage: Bacteria > Chloroflexota > Dehalococcoidia > Dehalococcoidales > JAFGLR01 > JACQTX01. The sequence continues at coordinate 1,207 of JACQTX010000016.1, read as the reverse complement.
ATGAACCCACCGGGCACATCCAGGTTTCCAGTTATTGCCTGCAGCATGGCAATGGCACGAGCGGTCTGCACACCGCTGGTGGTCTGGTCAAGGGCATTGGTGCCCTGGAGAATGCAGGCCGGCTTGACGTTGGCAAAGGTCCAGGCCAGGCCCCTGATTTTGTCCGCGGGGACACATGTTATCTTGGTCACCTTTTCGGGGGAATACCGCTTCACGTGCTCGGCGAGGCGGTCAAAGCCGACCGTCCATTTAGGCACGAAGTCCTCATCATACAGCCCTTCGCCGATGATGACGTGGAGCAGGCCCAGGGCCAGGGCACAGTCCGTGCCTGGGCGCGGTTGCAGGTGGGTCTCCGCTTTAGCGGCCAGCGGAGTCTTCCGCGTGTCAATGACGGCAAGCCGGGTGCCTTTGCGCAGGCTGGCGGCGATACTCCACGATGCAGATGGTGTGGAGGCATTGGGGTTATGTCCCCACAGGATGACATAGCGGGCATTCTCTGTGTCAGCGGCGGCGCGTATGCCGGTGGTCAGCACATAGCCCATGAGGCGGGGACGAAAGCACATGCTGTCAACGGAGAAGAAATTGGGTGTGCCATACACATCCGTAAAGCGGCGGATGAAGCTATAGGTGGCTGCCCCATGCATGAGGAGGGACATCCCCTGGCAGACGGCCAGCCCTTTAGGGCCATACCTTTCCTTTGTCTCGCTGAGCCTGGTGGCGATAATATCAAGGGCTTCCTCCCAGGTGATGCGCTCCAGTTTGCCATTTCGCCTTTTCATGGGATAGGCCAGGCGGTCAGGAGAATAGACGTAGTCTATGAGGCTGGCACCCTTGGGGCACAGCCGGCCCTTGTTAATCGGGTGCTCCGGCATACCCTCCACCTTGACGGCGCGGCCGTCCTTTATATGCACGTTCATGCCGCAGTTGGCCACGCAGAAGGGACAGACTGTCTTAACTACCTGCTCCGCCGTTTTCACTTCTGACGCCATCGCAAACTCCTGCAACCTGTGGACTAAGACTCAAACTAGTCACTTCATGAGATGTAGCGAGAGATTCACCAAAATGCCATTCTCACGAAAATAGGACACAATCCGTCATTCCAGCATAGGCTGGAATCCAGGCTATGAATCTCACCGTTGTCTTCTGGATTCTGGCCTTCGCCAGAATGACAAAGGGGGAACTATTTTCATCCTTCGTGGTGCTGGCT
>JACQTX010000133.1 GCA_016210585.1 Chloroflexota bacterium | reverse complement strand
TCCCCCAACTGAGCCCCATTACGATACTCGAGACCGTGCTGCTGCGCCCGGGGGCTAACTCCTGAGCAAAGGCGACGACCGTCGAGTTACTCGCCATCGTCAGTGCTTCTCCTATGAGAAGGAGGATAAGAGAGGTCATTCCTGTTGTGTGAAAAAAGCCATAAAGAAGGGGATGCGGCTACACCGGCCTTGGGAACGGTTCTTATCGAGCGTGACATCGTGCACCCCGTGGATGTTGTTCTCGATAGGCCACTGGTGGAGGACAGCGCTCAACAATCGGGTGGGATCAGCCTGCTCCGATGAGAGGCTGGTCACTCTATAGACGGCTTCGTGACGTTCTTTCCCGCTCTTCTTGAACATGGCAGGCCGCTTGAGTTGAAACATCTGCTGCAAGCTAGGCCAGTTGCTTTATCCGGCAAGGGCAGTCCTGGTGGTCAAATGGTGCTGCTCGATCCGGCCGTGCCCGAAATCCACGGCCTCCGCAGTCGCCATCGGGTCGGCCAACACGCCCGGTTCCTGGAAGACAAAGTGAATATCAGGGTCTAACTCGGGACAGCATGCTCTGAGCCCATTCCCCTACCTTCACCTCCACTTGCTCTCGGTCGAGGTGGCGAAAGCCGGTAAGGAAAGTGGCTGCCAGGGCGTCTTCGGGTAGGGAAAGCCCAACAGGCGCATCAGTCGTGGGCTGTCATGGCAGCCCTCCTCAGCGATGGCGCTGTCACGTCGGTATCCGTCCATCATCGCCACACAGGCCAACGCGAGGATCGCAAAGAGGGGGTGGCGCTTGCCCCGATGGTGGCGAACATATGAAATTTGGGCGAAGATGTCAATGAGGAGAGGGCATTGGGGTGTGGGGTTGACGTAGGCAGCATGATGTTATATACTTTCGTATAATATGTTATAACACTATTTGTCACGTGGCACAGCAAATCTGACAGGAGAGACGGGCGTGGAACTCAGCCAGAACATCTGGGGGCGTTACGGTTTTCGGGGCAATCCATTCGACACAGGGGCACTATCAGCGTCTGCCGATGCTTTACTGCCTATCGCTCAGGCCATCGTTGGCCGGGAGATGGAGTCACATGAGTCACAGATGCTTCTGGGAATCATACGTAGTACTGGCGGTGGACGCGCAGTAGTCGAGGGTGAAATTGGCGTTGGCAAGACCACATTTGTCAACTACCACCGTTATCTATGGGAAGTCGAAGCGCAAGACAAGCTTCTGACACCTGCAACCGAAATCACGTTGGTAGGTGATCTGAGTGTTAGGGAGTTTATTAGTAACGTCATTGGGGCAGTGCTGGGCAAAATCGTGCTGCTGCATGGCGAGAAGTATGTCCACGATCGCCCGCTGCTCCACGAACTGTTCCTGCTCAATCGCGTTTTCATCCACCGCTCTCTCGAGGTGCAAGCGCCACTGTCTCTACGATGGCAAAGTACGGTTTGTCATGGATGCAGTCACGAGCATTGTGACCAATCTGCCGCACACCACTGCGGAGACCCTGGATGCGGAGTCTGCAAGGACTTTTTTGGCGCAGTTGGTTTTAGAGCGCCTGAAGCGCGAACTGACTCGCCGCGAATGGGACGTGCTGCGCGAGGCAGTGCATCTAGGAACGTTCACTAACGCCGCTATTGCTCGTACACTCAAAGCCAAGCCACCTAACGTGACGAAGTATCTGAATACTCTGTTGGAACGACGGTTCGTCTACACGCACCACCGTGAAGGGCGACAGATATTTTACCGTGCTAGCGAAGATGTTCGTATCATTCGTGACCTGCCTGAGAGCGCTGAGTCACTGTTCAGTTCATCGGCTTGAAGGCTCCCAATGTTCAATCGCTAAGGCAGAGGTGAGGATTGACAGGGAGAAATGAGCGGACATTTGAGGGTTGACAGCAGTTCATTAATTTGTACCCTTGTATGCCCAGACGTGGTATAACAGGAGCATGAAGTTATCGGCTTGGGCTAATCTGTGAAGCTTGTGGTCAAAGTTTTCATCGTGACCTCAATGCGGCACTGAATTTAGCCGCCGTCGCCGTCAGTTCGACGGAGGCGTTAAACGCCTGTGGAGGGGAGAGGTTCATGGCCCAGGGCCAGGTGCTCCCCGATGAAGCAGGAACCGAACACCTTTCGGGCTTGTCCTAAAAGGGTAAGTTTCGGAGAACGGTAG
>JACQTX010000134.1 GCA_016210585.1 Chloroflexota bacterium | reverse complement strand
CACTAATGGTCGTGAACACCGAGTATTTCTTATGGGCGTCACATCCGGTATAATATTTCATGCTGCGGTACCTCCTTCTTTATTTTTTGTCGTACTACTATTTTATGAGGTAACCGCAGCGTTTTCATATAATCAATGACAGGACAAATGACGGGACAAAGGCGGGTTGGGAAACCCGCCCTACGGACTTCGGAAGGTGTTGAGATTTGGTGTTTGGTGCTTTGATATTGTTTAGGATTTAGCAGCTTAGGATTGCGGATTTCGTAGATAAGGAGGTCACCATGCAGCGAAGGCTATACCGGAGTCAAAGCGACCGTGTCATCTCGGGGGTGTGTGGGGGCCTGGCGAAGTACTTCGATATTGACCCTGTGCTCATCAGGGTAATTACCGTGCTCATCATCCTGGCCACAGGAATCGTGCCGGGCCTCATTGCCTACATTGTCCTGGCTATCGTGGTGCCGCTGGAGACGAGCAAGGCCACTGAGACGAAGGAGGCCGTGCGCGAGAATGTGGAGGAGTTCAAGGCAACGGCTACGGAGCTGGGGCGTGACCTCAAGGAGACCTTCGAGGGCGGGCCGGCACAAACAGAGGAGGCGCGGCGGCACCGGCGCCACGTCATCCTCGGCCTGATTTTGCTAGCACTGGGCGTCCTTTTCCTGCTGGGGACATTCAACATCTGGTCGTGGTTGCACTGGGCTAAGCTCTGGCCTCTCATCCTGGTAATCATCGGTGTGATTATCCTTTTGCGCGCGAGGAGGCGATAACCCATGTCAGAGAAAGTGAAGGAGTCAGGCCGCAAGGGTGGAGCGCCCATCTGGGGCGTTATTCTGCTTGTCCTGGGCATTATCCTTTTGCTGCAGACCTTCAATGTCCTGCCCTGGGGGCTGTGGGGGACACTCTGGCGTTTCTGGCCGGTAATCCTCATCATCATCGGGCTGAATATCCTGCTGCGGCATGCCAATGCCTGGCTAATCAGCCTGATTACCCTGGTTATCCTGGGCATTACGCTGGGGGTGGCGGTATGGCGCTACAACGCAGTGGCACCCGGTGGTGCCCTAACTGAGGTATACCTAGAGCCGCTGGATAGTATGACACGTGCCCAGGTGACGGTGGACTTTAAGGCCGGTGGCCTGAGCGTGGACAGCCTGCCCTCTGGCGCAACAAACTTTATTGAGGCAAAGTCCAGCCAGCGGTCGCTCAGGGCGACCTCCCGGCGCGAGGGCACCGAGGGCCGGGTGACGCTGGGCAGTGAGCCGGGGCCGCGCTTCTGGGGCAGCGAGGGCATCAGATGGGATATTGACCTCGCTCGGAACATACCGCTCACGCTCAACGTGAAGGTGGCTGCCGGGAACGCCAACCTCGATTTCACCAATCTTAAGGTCACCGACCTGGCATTGAGGGTGGACGCCGGCAATGGCAAGGTGACGCTGCCGGCCCAGGGCACGGTCCTGGTGGACGCCAGTGTCAACGCGGGCAATCTTGATATTGTTGTCCCGGAGGGGATGGCGGCCCGGATCAAGGCTAAGGCCAATGTGGGCAGCTTTGATATCAGGGAGAGCCGCTTCCCGCGCAAGGGTGACTACTACGTTTCGCCGGGCTTCGATACGGCGACCAATCGCGTGGATCTGGACATAGATGTGAATGTAGGCAAAGCGGAGGTGAGATAAGAGATTTATGATTTATGAAACAAGCTGTATATTCTTAAATCTTATCTCTTAAATCATAAATCGGTGCGGGGCTACTCCCTATCCTGCGTCCCCGGCGCCGTAGCATCGTTATTCCCCGTTACCCATATTTGGTCGGAGATATCAAAGACGATGGTATCAGGCCAGGGGTTATTCTTGCCTCGGGAGACCCTGGTCACTCGTCCGGTCATCGGGTCAAAAGAGTAGTCCGCTCTAGGTGGCTCCTTCAGGTAGTCAGGGACCAGGTCTGACGATTTCTCCGGATACTGGGCATAGTCAACCAGATAGACCTTGAAGGCGGTCCTGACGTTGGTAATTTCCATATTTGCCTGTAGCTCAGCCGGGCTGAATATACCGCAGCCTGCTGCCGCCACGAGAAACAAGGTTACCCCACTCATGATAGCCGCTAGGCGCCATAGCTGTGGTATGATAGCGAAGCTACTCATCTGGCCCCTCCCGTATCGCTTATGGCTATTCCCGAGATGAAGATTGCCGCGGTCTTTCGGTTGGTTGTGTCTTCAGCCTGTCAGGGCGGTTATCATTTGTTTGCCGAGGTCTCGGGCCGCTTCTACTAAGGGCAGGTTTTCTTTGACCTGGCCAGCCTCCTTGGCGTAGCCAGTGACGACGAAGGTCCTGTCCTTGCTAACACGGAAGGACTCCTTCACGAACAGCTTCATGGTGTGCAGCGT
>JACQTX010000132.1 GCA_016210585.1 Chloroflexota bacterium | reverse complement strand
TCTTAAATCTCTTATTGTTTAGTCCACCAGGACAAGCAGATAATAGTTGCGGGTCTGCTCTTGAGTCCGCAGGGTATCTATGGGTAAACCGTGGTGACGAGCCGTCTGAAAGACATCAATGCCACAGGACTCCATAGAGGGACGGACTTTATCCCGGAAACTGCAGGGACGGTTGTGTAAGACAGCGCACTCCTCGCAAATGGAACATGGCCCTACCGAAAAACCGAAGGCCCGGTAGTAGCCGTCCAGGAATAGCTCCCTCTCCAGGGCCAGCACATTGTCTATGAAGTTCCTGATTTCGCGGCCCCGCTGCAGTCCTTTCGTCCACTGCAGGTGGGCAAGAATGGCACGGTGGTAGCTATCCAGGTTGCGCCGCGTGTCTTCAGGCGCCGGCGAATAGGGTGGACAGCCGTAATGCTTACCGTAGTCGGCGCAGCCGAACTGGCATTTCCAGCGCACCCATGGTGAGGTGACGATGAGTTTCGGATCGGTAACCACGGCATGGGTCGCGCCGCCTGCCACCAGACGCTGGCAATAGTCCTCAAGGCTTTTCTCTCTAACCATACCCTCTCCCTCCCTTATTCCAAACTTACGCACCGATAAGCCCTTCGACATCTGCAACCGTCACTTGCTTAAGGGAGTCAACGATAAGGTCAGCCTCAACCAGGCTCTCCCGATGGTTGGTGGTCGTTACCGCGATGCACTGCATGCCCGCCCGCTTGGCGGCGGCCACACCGGCGACGGCATCTTCAATCACCACACAGCGCGCCGGCGGCACCTCTAGCTTTTGCGCCGCCAGCAGAAAGAGTTGGGGGCTGGGTTTGCTTTCGGCGACCTCGCGGCCGGAAACGACCTGCTGAAAATAGTCAATTATGCCCAGCCCGCTGGTGAGCAGCTTTATGTTCTCCGGCGGCGCCGATGAGGCAATGGCCATTTTGAAACCCTGCTCACGCAAGGCTTTTATCAGACTGACCGCGCCCGGCAGTGCCTTCACGTGCGGGGCTACTATCTGCCGGAAGTTCTCCTCTTTATCACGGGCAATGGCCCTTATCTCATCCGGCGGGACATTTTCACCCATAATAGTGCGCACAATGGCATCGTTGCGCCGGCCAAAGTTGCGCCTGAAATCCTCCCGGGTGAAACTGACGCCTCTCTTGTGAAAGGCGAACTGCCATGATTGGAAATGGTAGCGGGCGGTATCAACGATGACCCCGTCCATGTCCCAGATAACGGCCCTGGCCTCACTCATGTGCTCTCGGACTCCGCCGTCTGGCCATTGTCCTTCGATTTCAGGATATACATAATGCCAGTGCCCTCCGCCACAATGGTGCCATCCCGCAGGCAAATGCGGGCGACTGTCTCCAGGGCACGCTGGCCCCGCCTGGTTACCGAGCCGGTGATAATCAGGGTCTCATCAACAGGCGCCGGGTTGCGGAACAGGGCTTCCATCTTGGCCGTGACGCAGTGTATCCCGCCATGGGCCGCGGCGTGACCCATCGCCTCGTCAAGCAGGCAGGCGATGATGCCACCGTGGACCACGCCAGCCCACCCCTGCCACAGGTCGCTGGGCGTAAACTCCGCCCGCGCGGTGGTGCCATCGTGCTGAAAGGCCAGCCTCAAGCCGACAGGGTTTTCCTCGCCACAGCCGAAACATTGCCGGCTGAAGCCATCACCCGTTGTCTTCTCAACTATTTTGGACCAGGATACCATGCTTTTCTCCTTCCAAGGTAATCTGCCGCCTGGGCTGCGTGATGGGCGGTCGCCTGAGATATAGCGGCTGCAAGGCTGCCAGGTTATCATAGCTCCCTGACTTCGCCCTTTGCCGCCCCAGCTCGGCGAGGAAGCTCGCGCGGCGCACCACGGCCGCCCCCGGCGGAATTACCGCCTTTCTGCCGAGGCTCTGTTTTAGCTCCCCTGCAATAGCCGTTACATATTCGCCGCAGAAGATGGTCCGGGTAGCTATTTGCCCGCACAGCATCTCGAGTGTGGTGATATGCTCGGCGACAAGCTGCCGCCACTGGCCAGCCTTCTGCTGGTATAGCGCGGCCCCCAGCTCGCCGCGGCCGGCATTGGCTACGGCGCATACGGGCAGGCCACTGGCGGCGTGCTGGTAGGCCTCTACCTCTAAAGTGCCGATGCCGACAACGGGAATGCCCAGGCTGAAAGCGAGGCCCTTGGCTGTGCTAACCCCTACCCGCAGGCCATTATAGCTCCCTGGCCCCGTGGCTACAAAAATGCAGTCCGCCGCCTGGAGGCTCGTCCCCGTCTTTTGCAGCAGGTAAGCGAGCTGCGGCAGCAGCTCGGTGGTATGATTCTGACCGCAATGCCAGGTCAGCTCGGTCAGCAGCTTTTCCCCGTCCGTCAGGGCCAGGCCCGCCATCTCGCTGGTGGTATCAATGGCTATTTGCATGGGCCACCTTTTCCCTGAGCTGCGCCACCAGGTCGAGATAGCGTTTCCCATTTGGCTTGAGCCGGATATGACGGCTATTTTCATCCAGATATTTGATTTCCACCAGCAGGTGCGCCGGCGGCAGCACGGGCAGGCCTCTATCCGCCCACTCTACCACGCAAACGCCCTGCCCGTAGAAGTAATCGTCCAGGCCGAGGTCAGCGACCTCCTCAGTCCGGTCGAGCCGGTAGAGGTCAACATGGTAGAGCGGCAGCCGGCCGTGCAGCTCCCTGAGCAGCACGAAGGAGGGGCTGGCCGCATACTCCTTGATGCCCAGCCCCCAGGCAATGCCCTGGGTGAGGCACGTCTTGCCGGCACCTAGCTTGCCGACAAGCAGGTAAATATCACCGGGCTGCGCCAGCTCGCCAATTTGCACGCCAAGAGCCTGCGTCTCTTCCGGGCTGTGGCTGACCGGAGCCCAGCCGGACTCTTCATCCACCATCGAACGTATTGGCTGACCTGTCATATAGAGCCTTGTCCTGGTATCGTGTCTCGTAAATACCTTTGGAATTCCCTCGCCCTTGATGGGAGAGGGTTAGAGCCTTGCCCTGAGTGCAACGAAGAGATGAGGGTGAATATGTTGTTGCCCCTCACCCATTCGCTTCGCTCAGGGCAGGCTTTACATCTCTTCCACAGGGGGAGAGAGAGAAGATAATGTAACTTATTTCTGGGATATGATGCTGGTGAAGTGCTCCCAGCCTCCCTTGGCCAAGGCGAAAGGTCTGCCGGACCTGTCCACCAGGGCAAGCTCGCCCGTTTTTTCTGTAATTTGGCCGATTACGGTCACCGGCACAGCGGCCCGTTTGGCCACCTGCTCAACAACGTCAGCACTGCCCGTAAAGAGCAGCTCGTAGTCCTCGCCGCCGGACAGCGCCAACTCAAGGGCTTTTGCTCCAAAGCCTGTCATGGCTGCCGGATGCACTGGCACACGGTCAACCTCCACACGCGCCCCCACGTGGCTCGTCATGCAGATGTGACCCAGGTCACTTATCAGCCCATCGCTGATGTCTATGGCTGCCCGGACGCCCTGTGCTACCAATAGCTGTCCTTCGGTCAGGCGCGGCTGAGGCCGCCAGAAAGCCTTGCGTAAAGCCTTTGCCGCCTCCGAGTCCAGGCGAAGCCCCCTTTTGAGCATCTGCAAGCCAGCCGCCGCGCCGCCCAGGTAGCCAGTAACAGCTATTAAGTCACCGGGTCTTGCTGCTGAGCGCAAGAGCAAGGGTTTGTCGCGGTCGGCGTAGCCCAGGACGGTTACGGTAATGGCGACCATCGGCACACTGTCCGTGTCTCCGCCGATTACGGCTACACCGGATGTTCGAGCCAGCTCAAGCATGCCGTGGTAAAGGGCGATCACGTTTTCGACTTCAGTATCAGGCGGCAGGGAGAGGGAGACCAGGGCGTATCCGGGCAGACCGCCCATGGCGGCAATATCGCTGAGGTTGATGGCCAGGGCCTTCCAGCCGAGGTCAGGCCAGGCAACGTCCTCCAGGCGGAAGTGGACATTCTGGACAAGGGCATCTACAGTGGCCAGTTGCACAGCACCATCGCCATGCCAGGCAGCGGCGTCCTCGCCGATGCCGGTGATAAGCTGCTGCCAGGACTTTTGCTGATTGTCCCGATAGCCGGCAATGGTGCTGGCCAGGAGGTCAATCAACGCAAACTCGCCCAGCTCGGCTACCTTCACGGCTCAAATTATAGCATGCCCCACGTTCAGGTCACAACTAGCCCACCTAAGATAAGGCTTCGCGCGAAACGCAAAGAAAAAATCCGAAATCCGAATCTTGTCCTGAGCTTGTCGAAGGGATTTCGGACTTAGTGCTCAGGATTTGGCTTTTGCCGCGTGGTTGACTGCCCGCTGTGAGTAATGCCCTGCACCCTCACCCGTGTTGCCAGGGGGTCTTCTCCTCCGCCGCCATAACGATGATACGCGCCACGGCCTCGTAGCTGAGATGTTCCGTGTTGATTACCATATCATAGTAGTCAGGGTTTTCCAGATCGCGCTTGAAGAACCTCTGGATGAAGGCCCGGCGGGTGCCGTCATGTTCCTCAATTACCCTTTGGGCTTCCTCTTCATCCACATCAAGCTGGGCCATAACACGTTTGATTCTCTCCTTCAAGGGAGCGATGACCAGAACGTGCAGGACGGAGGGGTTATTCCGCAGGATGAACTGGCTGCCCCGCCCCACCAGCACGATGTTGCCCTCCAGGGCCAGCTCCTGGATGACTGATTCCAGCGCATCAAGATAGCGAGCATCATCCAGGGGTTCCATCCAGGTCTGAAGATAAGCACTATCCGTGGTGCCGGAGCGGGCGAGGGCCTTTTCTAGCGCGCCGAGTATCCGCTGCGCCACGCGCGGCGGGACCTGCTCCTTCTCCGCCACCTCAGACTCGGGGTGGCCTAATAGCTGAGCGACCTTCTGCAGGATTTGTCGGTCCACGTAGTCACCCCGGATAAGGCGGGCGACCTCATGGCCAATCTCAGCGGCGCCACTACCCATCTGGCCCCTGATGGTGATGACAGGCATCAGTTCCCCCCAAAGGAAATCGGCTTTTCATCTAGAGTAGCAGGCTAAAGAAATACTGTCAAATAAACGGATGACCACATTTCATAGGTTGGGGTAGTTGCAATAAGGCGGCAACCAAGCTACAATTAGCGCTTAGTAAGATTATGGCGAAGATAGTCCGTATTCTGATACTTATCGGCCTGCTGGTAAGCCTGGCACTGGCTACGGCTACCCGGGCCGCTACGCCGCGCATTGACGTGCTTGTCGTCAAGGGGACCATCAACCCCGTGCTTGTTGACTACATCGAGCGCGGCATTGAGCAGGCCGAAGAGGATGGCGCGGTGGCGCTGATTATTCAGATGGATACGCCCGGTGGCCTGGATACCTCCATGCGGCTCATCATACAGGCCATGGACCGGACGCGGGTGCCTATTGTGGTCTATGTCCCGGCCGGGGCCAGGGCGGCCTCGGCCGGCTTTTTCATCACTATCGCGGCGGATGTAGCGGCAATGGCGCCGGATACTACCATCGGCTCGGCCCATCCGGTAGCAGTAGGTGCCGGTGGCGAGGCCCAGATGTCAGAGACCATGCTGGAGAAGGTGGAGAACGAAGCTGTTGCCTACGCACGGGGCATCGCCTTGGCCCACGGGCGCAACGTGGACTGGGCGGAGAAGGCGGTCAGAGACAGCGCCAATGTGGACGCCACCAGGGCGCTCCAGCTTGACGTCATAGATATCATCGCTCCGGATATGGCCAGTCTTGTTGCCCAGCTCCACAACCGGACGGTAACCATGCCTGATGGCAGCATAGTTGTCCTGCGCACCCAGGATGCGGTGCTCCGGTCTATACCGATGACCTGGATGGAAAATTTCCTTTACACCATTGCCGACCCGAATATCGCCTATCTGTTGCTAGGGCTCGCCGGGCTGGGCATACTGACGGAAATACTGAATCCCGGTCTTATATTCCCAGGTGTGGTCGGCTCTATCAGCGGCCTGCTGGCCTTCTACGCCCTGGGTATGTTACCCGTGAACTACGCGGGGATATTGCTGATAGTCCTTGCCTTTGGCCTGTTTGTGGCTGAGGTGTTTACGGCCGGTTTCGGGCTACTAACAACCGGTGGCATTGTCTCTCTGGTCATTGGCTCCCTGATTTTGTTCAAAGGGGGTCCCATGTTTAGAATCAGTCCGTGGCTAATCACCGTGGTTACCGTAATTGTAGCCGGCGTATTCTACTTTATTATCAGCCGGGTGGTGCTGGCGCACCGGCGGGTGGCCACCACCGGCCGTGAAGAGCTTGTCAGCAAGACGGCGGTGGTCAGGGTAGCCCTTGACCCGGAGGGCACGGTCTTCTATCATGGTGAGCTATGGAAAGCGGTTTCCGAGGCGGGACGCATAGAGCCCGGCGAGACGGTTATTATCACGAGGGTTGACGGTCTGACCCTATATGTCACCAGTCAGGGGGGACAGCCCAAGGGGACTGGCCCCGATGCTTAGCAGTCAAACACGGAACTCAGGGCCAATAATTCGGTAAAAGGAGGGACATCATGAACTGGATCGTTGTCGGTATCATTATCCTGTTTATCCTCATCCTTATTCCCATGACCGTGAAGATAGTTACCGAGTATGAGCGTGGCGTTATCTTCCGGCTGGGCCGGCTCATCGGGGCCAAGGGGCCGGGCCTGTTCCTCATCATCCCCTTCGTGGACCGGATGGTGAAGATGGACCTGCGCGTGGTCACCATGGACGTGCCAAGTCAAGAGATTATCACCAAGGACAACGTGACGGTCAGGGTAGATGCCGTGGTCTATTTCCGCGTGGTTGACCCGGAAGCCTCGGTGGTGAAGGTGATGGACCACATCCGGGCCACCTCTCTCATATCCCAGACCACCCTGCGTAATGTCCTGGGGCAATCAGAGCTGGATGAGCTGCTCGCCCAGCGCGAGAAGCTGAACCAGGCCCTGCAGAAGATAATTGATGAGCAGACCGACCCGTGGGGCGTGAAGGTCAGCGCGGTAGAAATCAAGGGTGTGGAGCTACCGGAGACAATGCGGCGCTCGATGGCCGCTCAGGCGGAAGCAGAACGAGAGCGGCGGGCCAAAATTATTCACGCTGATGGTGAGTTCCAGGCTTCACAGCGGCTGGCGGATGCCGCCGATGTGGTATCCCGGAACCCGACCACCCTCCAGCTCCGCTATTTGCAAACACTGACCGAGATTGCCTCGGAAAAGAACAGCACCATCATCTTCCCACTGCCCATAGAGATGATGGCTGCTTTCTTCCGGCATCCCGAAGAGAAGAAAAGCTAGACCTTAGAGGACAAAGAAGATCTCCTGCAAAGAGGCTGTCCGAAAGTCAAAAACAATGTCATTGCGAGTGCATCCGCCGCAGGCGGAGCCGAAGCAATCTGCGAATTGTTTGCCAGTGGGAGCAAATCGCAGATTGCCTCGTCCTTCTTGGAAGGACCGCTCGCAATGACAGTTTTCGGACAGTCTCGCTTTTATTCTCTTAGTGTCACATCCCCGGCCATGATTTTGCTCATGGTGCCGTCCGGGCGGCGCAGCAGCAGGCTGCCGTCCGGCGCCACCGATTCCGCGATACCCTCCTCCACAGTCCCCCCGGCTCTCACACGAACTCGCTGTCCCAGTGTTACCAGCCGCCGGCGCCACTCTTCATAGACAGGCTGGCCGGAGCCCAGGGAAAGATAGAGGCTGTCCATGTGTCGCAATTGCTGACGCAGTAACTCCGGGAGGGAGACCTCGCGGCCTATTTCGTCTGACAGGCTTGTCGCCAGGGCCGGGACCTCCGGCAAGTTGGCCATCCTGATATTGACATTCACGCCGATACCGATGATAGCGTAGTCAACCGCGCTGCCCCGGAAGCTATTCTCGATGAGGATACCGCAGACCTTCTTCCCGTCTATCAGGACATCGTTCGGCCATTTTATTTGCGGCTTCAGGTGGGTGACCTGCTCAATACTGTGCACCACGCTAAGTGCACTCAACATAATAAGATAGGGTAGCTCTTCTGTCTTGGGACGGAGGATGACAGAAAAGGCCAGGGCGCCTCTCGGCGAGAACCAGGTGCGCTGCAAACGACCCTTCGCTGCCGTCTGCTCCCCGGCGATGATGACCGTCCCTTCCGGCGCCCCCCGCTCCGCCTCTTCTCTGGCCGCTATCATCGTGGAGATCAGGACCGGGAAAAACACCACCCTCCGCCCGATGACCCTGGTGCCCAGGCCAGCAGCGAACCGCTCCACAGGGAAATCCATCATATGCCCACTTTACCTGAACCGCAGGCTAAAGACAAGAGACTGCTCGCCTTCTTGCGGGAGAGGATTATTAAGGTGAGGGGGATAGCTTCTATTTCACTCTCATCCCTTCGTTGCACTCAGGGCAAGCCCTGAGCCTGTCGAAGTGTCATTGCGAGCGCATTCCACCTTCAGTCGGAAGCCGAAGCAATCTCACCCGTCATCAAATTAGCAAGTGTCCTCACACGCCAGCCCTTCCGACAACTGTCATTCCCGAAGAATGTAATATTCCAGTCCACTTTTGAAGCGGTAACTGTCCAGTTTTCAGTCGTAAATAACAGATACGCACACTACGTTGACAAATCACAGGCACTCAAATATAATTCCAGTCGCGCCATTGCTTGGTCTGATTCTACTTCTGATTTGTTACCCCGTCTGGACAAGTTGACAAGTCCACGCGGAAAGGAGGTGATGCCCAGGAAGCGCGACTCTAGTGTTCCCACGGAATTTCTGCTAAGCCAATAAGGAAACAATCAGGTTCTGAAACAAATAACAAGGAATATCTTCCTATTATTTGAGATA
>JACQTX010000140.1 GCA_016210585.1 Chloroflexota bacterium | reverse complement strand
GATAAACAGGTCTATGTCACTGTCACGGGTGGGCTTACCGTAGGCATAAGAGCCGTAGAGGATAATCTTCTCCGGCTGGTACTCTTTCTTTATTTTTTCCACCACTTCGGCGATGATTTTCTGAATCCGCTTGCTCTTGACCATTACCTCGTCCAGTATCTTGCCTCTCTACTTTGTTGCCTCTCTTATCTTGGTGATAAGCTTTTCGGTCTGTTTCAGCATTTCAGCGATTTCTTCTTCCGGATAATCGGCGGGTGGGCCAGAAGGATAGCGGCTTTTGATGTAGTAGGCGGTCAACCGGCCCGCCATGTCCAGGTAATCGCCAAAGGAAGATTCATATTCCGCGGCTTTGTCCACAAGTTCGATAAGGTTGTGCGTCTTTTTCAGACGCCAACCGTGTGAGATCAGATAACCTTTCAAATATTTCTCATTTGCCTGCTGAAGGTGAAAGGCGACTACATCAGCAGGGCCACCGGCCCGAAGAAGTAATCGTACGGCTTCCAGGTCGTGCCCGCCTTTGGCCAACCATTCCTGGACAAGCCTAAGCTTATCTGGCATAAAGGACCTCGCCTTTGGTGAGCACATCCTCTACGAAATCATCACCCATTGCCAGGCGTTCCTCGACTTCGTGCGGTGTATAGACCATAGGTTCAATAGAGATGTGCCGCCCATGTTTATATATCAGTCGGCTTACTTCTACGAAGCGGTCAACCCACCGCTTGTCCGTGTCTTTGACGATAAACAGGTCTATGTCACTGTCACGGGTGGGTTTGCCGTAAGCATAGGAGCCGTAGAGGATGATTTTCTCCGGCTGGTATTCCTTCTTTATTTTCTCCACTACTTCAGCGATGATTTTCTGGATTCGCTTGTTTTTGACCATCTTTTCTTCTCTAAGGTTATGATAGCCTAACCCAGATAAACTGGAAATTCTAAGCACTAAATCCGAAATCCGAAATAATGCCAAAACTCACAACCTCAAATGACCAAAATGCTTTGAACATTAAGGCTTTGGGAATTTGAATTTGTTTAGTGCTTCGAGATTCGGATTTCGGATTTCTTTTCTCCATTTTCCGCAAGCTCTAATTTGTAAGGGACCAAAAAGATATGCCAATCTACCGCTCGGTCGCATAGATGTATAGCGGCTGGCTATCGGTGATGAGCCTGGTCTGCGCCGTAAGCTCGGTGCGCAGGTATTTGGGCAGGGCGAACATGCCCTGGTGGGCCACGCCGTCATAGGACTTGAGCGTCAGTCCCCGGCTCGCAATCCTCCTGTCTATCTCAGCCACGGAAAGCTGGAGGGGACAATCGCTCAGCGATGCCAGGCAAAAGCCCCACGGGCTGCCGAAAGAGGGCACATCAGCCTTGTAGGCGCGGACAATGGGGAAAACGCTGCGCAGCGTGTTAAAGACCGAGCTAAAGTTCAAAAGGTCAGTCCAGCCGGCGGGCCCGGCCTGGACGGAGACAATCCCGCAGTCGGTGAGCTTGCCCAATACGAGCCTGTAGAACTCTTGCGTGTAGAGCAGGTAGGCCGGCCCTTCTTCGACCGGGTCGGGCACATCAAGGATGATGACATCGTATTTGTCTTTGCTTTTCGCCAGGTAGTCACGGGCATCGGTATGATAGACCTCGGCCCGCCGGTCTTGAAAGGCACCCTGGCTGTGGTCAGGCAGGTATTTCTGGCAGAGCCGCACCACCTCCTCGTCAAGGTCCACCATGACCGCCCTCTTGACGGTCTTATGACGCAGGACCTCGCGGAGCGTAGCGCCCTCGCCGCCGCCGGCGATGAACACGGTCTCGGGGTGACGATGTGTTATCATCGGCGGCTGCACCAGTGCCTCGTGATAGATGAACTCGTCAGCCTCGGCGGACTGCACCTTGCCATCGAGCACCAGCACCTTGCCCAGGATGCCACTCCGGAAGATCTCCACGGACTGGAACTTGGTCTGTCCCTTGTAAAGCACCTCCTCGATGCTATGTAGCTGCACCAGAGCAAGGCTTACCTGGTCGTAAAACCACTTGTTCGGGTCAATTTCCATGTCTGAGTCACAGTCCTTTCTCGGAGTTCATAATGCCCCGGTGCATCTCCAATACGGAGCGGTTCCGGGCGCCGAGCCGGCGCATAATTAGCTCGGCGGCTTTCTCCGGGACAACGCGATGGCCACAGGTAAAAATATCGGCGGCGGCATAGCCGTGCTCCGGCCAGGTATGAATACACAGGTGAGACTCGGCAATCACCACCACGCCGCTGATGCCCTGCGGCTCAAAGCGGTGGAATGATTCCCCCAGCACGGTGGCCCCGCACTCCTGTGCCGCCTCCAATAAGATCTCTCGGAGAAGGCCCATATCATTGAGCACCGCCCGGTCACAGTCCTTCAGATCCAGTAGAAAATGTCTTCCTAATGCATTCAATCACCCGCCCTCCTGCAAGGATTCATCGCAAAGCGGACTACCTTCAGACATTGCATTTTATAACAAGGCACGCCGTTTCGCAATAGCTGGGCTTCGGGCGCATCCAGCAAAGGCGGAGCCGAAGCAATGACGTTCTTGTAAGTTCGACAATCTATTTTTAGAACCCGTGAGGTGACTAATTTGAATATAAACCCACGGATTATGGCGGGTAAAGCTATTTTAGCGCGGTATCTGGCCTATCCACCGCGTCGCCAGCATGTTACTACGGGAGATGGTTTGCTTTGTCTTGTGGAATACTGGCGGGCTGGATGGTAGAATGGACTTTTAGAGACGCCACATGGCTAAGACGAGAGTGAGAAGACAGTCCACCTCCACCAGTGCCTTCGGCGCGCCGGGCAGGATCAATCACGATGCGACGGCATTTTATGCCAGCAAGCTGTATGAGGACGCGCCGGCTCGGAAGAAGGTCAATTTTGCCGAAGTGCCGGTGCCACGGAAGTGCCTGGATAGGCTATACGCCCGGTCAAGTGAGGCTATGGCCGAGCTGCCGGATAACAGCGTGCACCTGATGGTGACATCGCCGCCCTATAACGTCGGGAAGGAGTACGACGAGGATCTGACGCTTGAGGACTACCGTGCCTTTCTGAAGCGGGTGTGGCGGGAGGTCTATCGCACGCTCGTCCCCGGGGGCCGGGCCTGTGTCAACATTGCCAACCTGGGCCGCAAACCCTACATCCCGTTGCACAGCTATATTGTCCAGGACATGCTGGAAACCGGTTTCCTGATGCGGGGTGAAATCATCTGGAACAAGGCCTCCAGTGCCAGCCCTTCCACTGCCTGGGGTAGCTGGCGCTCAGCGGCTAATCCAACACTGCGGGACGTCCATGAGTATATCCTGGTCTTTGCCAAAGAGGCCTTCAACAGACCACATAAAGAGAAAGTCAGCACCATAGCCAGGGATGAGTTCCTGGAGTTCACCAAGAGCGTCTGGACCTTCCCGGCAGAGTCCGCCCGCAAGGTAGGCCACCCGGCGCCCTTTCCGGTGGAGCTCCCCTACCGCCTCATCCAGCTATACACTTTCGAGGGCGAGGTTGTCCTGGACCCCTTCATGGGCAGCGGCCAGGCAGCCATAGCGGCCCTCAAGACAGGCCGCCACTACGTGGGGTATGATGTTAGCGAAGCGTATATTAAGCTGGCCGAGAGGCGGATACAGAGGTTCCTGACAGAATGGAAATCACAAGGCTGATAGATAATGGCGACTAACCCGTTGCCGTGTGTCATTGCGAGTCCATTCATCCTTCTGAGAAGGAGGAAGGCGAAGCAATCCCATGGCTTATCGCATTTGCCTGAAGAAGACGTTGTCTTTGCGAGATTGCTTCGGCTTCGCCTGTGGCGAATGCGCTCGCAATGACAGTTGACAGCAGAAGTAAGGAAGAAGGAAATAACAAAATGACCAGACCCGTCCGTGTTCGCTATGCGCCCAGTCCTACTGGCTTCCCGCACGTAGGGAATATCCGAACGGCGCTATTCAACTGGCTTTTTGCGCGGCATTCCGGCGGCAGCTTCATCGTCCGTATCGAAGATACCGATGTCGCTCGCAGCGTAGAGGGTGCCGTGGAGGCTATCCTTAACGGCCTGCGCTGGCTGAAGCTGGACTGGGACGAAGGGCCGGAAGTAGGTGGGCAGTTCGGCCCCTATTTTCAGTCCCAGCGCTTGCATCTCTACCAAGAGGCTGCCGAGAGGCTAGTGGCCCAGGGCTACGCCTATCATTGCTACTGCTCGCCGCAGCGCCTGGAAGAGATGCGAGCGGAGCAGGCCAAACGCAAGCAGCCGCCGGGCTATGACCGCCGCTGCCGGGAGCTGACGCAGGCGGAGCGCTTACAGAAGGAAGTCGAAGGCATTGTGCCGGTGGTGCGCTTCCGCACGCCGCTCACCGGCGAGACCAGGTTTAACGACCTTATCCGGGGTGAGGTCGCCTTCGACCATGCGACCATTGATGACTTCGTCCTGCTGAAATCGGACGGCTACCCCACCTATCACCTCGCCAATGTGGTGGACGACCATTTCATGGAGATAAGCCACGTGCTGCGAGCGGAGGAGTGGCTCTCCAGCACGCCGCGGCATTTGCTGATGTATCAGGCCTTCGGCTATGAGCCGCCGCTTTTTGCGCACCTGCCCATGATATTGGGCCCGGACCGCTCCAAGCTGAGCAAACGCCACGGGGCTGTCTCCATTACCGAGTACTACCAGCAGGGCTACCTGCCCGAGGCGATGGCCAACTACCTGGCGCTCCTCGGCTGGTCGCTGGATGACAAGACCGAAATTTTCACGCGCGAGGAGCTTGTGAAGCATTTCTCCATCGCGCGCATCAGCAAGACGGCCGCCATCTTCAATATCGAGAAACTAAGCTGGCTGAACGGGCTGTATATCCGTAAGCTGACGCCGGACGAGTTCTTTGCTGCCGCCGAGCCTTACCTGATGATGTACCAGGCGGCCGGTGAGGCACTACTTTCGGACGAAGCATACGTCCGGATTGTCCTGCCCCTCGTCCAGGAGCGTGCCCGCACACTTGCTGACGTGGCGGAGCTAATACGGTTCTTCTTTACGGAAAGGTTGGAGTATGACAGTAGCCTGCTTACTGGCAAGGACATGACCCGCGAGGTGGTGCGTAATGCCCTGGAGATGGTGCGGCAGAAGCTTGCCGCAATGGAGAAGTTTGATTCCGAGATGCTGGAGACAGTCATCAGGCCGCTTGCGGAGACACTGGGCCTGAAAACCAGCCATTTCTTCGGCGCCTTGAGGGTGGCTACCACCGGGCGGACGGCTGCCCCACCCCTCTTCCAGACAATGGCGGTGCTGGGCAAAGAGCGCTGTCTGAAGCGTATCGAGGCCGCCCTGGCCAAGCTATAGAGCACCGCAGTTTCATCTCCCCTCGTAAAAGATTCCAGATCATAAAGCTTGAATCAGTGTCTTGTTTCATTCGCCGCGCAAAATTTTATAGACAGGACCGAAAAAACATAGTATAATGACGACACTCAAAAGCGTGGCATGGTCAGCAGATAAGACCGGAGAATGCACTGAGAAAGCGATCCTTGGGAGGTGCTATGATGTAGCTGTATAGTTGCCATAATAATGTTCAGGCAAAAAACCGGTAAGGAGGGAGAAATGCGAAGGCTATTCACAGTGATGCTAATGCTTACCCTGGTCACCGTACTAGCACTCTCGGCCTGTGCCAAACCGACAGCGACAACAGCGCCAGCGGCAACGGTAACGGTAACAGCGGCCCCAGCCCCAGCGGTAACAGTAACGCCAACTCCGGCTCCGGCAGTAACCGTAACGCCAGCCCCCAAGCCAGCGGTAACAGTAACGCCGACCCCGGCCCCGGCCGTAACCGTGACGGCGAGCCCGTCCCCGACCCCAACAGCCGCGCCCAAACCAACGGTGCCGGTATTGACGAAGCCGGTAACTGTCAGGATTGGGACGCTTGATCCGGGAAGCTCTCTCTACGTCTGGGGTGCCGGTATGGCGGAGATATTCAAGAGTGTTCTTCCCGCCGGGTCCACCGTTGACGTGCTGGTCACGGCTGGCGGTATTGCCAATGTCCTGATGGTAAATGACGGGCGTGCTGAGATCAGCTTCGGCACCAAGGCAATAGACCGGTGGTCACAAATACCCCAGGACCCACCTTTTAAGGAGAAACTGCCCAAGGTCAACTCGCTGGCGCCCGCGTTGACGACATTCCCGGTGGGTTTCTACGTCGCCAAAGCAACCGGAATTACCTCTGTCCCGGATATGATAGCCAAGAGATACCCTCTCAAACTGCTGACTTTCCCCATCGGCTCCGGCGGTGAGGTTCTGGCTCGAATGCTGCTGGGTGAATTCGGCATTACCTACGACGATATCAAGAGATGGGGTGGGTCAGTTGTCCATACTACCGGTGGTGAAATCGGCAAGATGATGAAAGACGGCACCGCCAATGGCGTCATTGCTTACCTGGGGACACGACACCCGATTCATAGCGATGTCTTCGCCACCAGAGAGATGGTGCTCCTCCCAATAAGCGGCATCCCCGCCGATAACATGGTCAGGAAGTATGGCTACGGAGCGGGCGTCATGCCGGGTGGTGCCTATAAAGGTGTAGATGTGGAGGTCCCGACGCTTACTGACCCGCACGAGCTAGCTATCGGCGCTGATGTGCCGGCTGATGTGGCGTATATCCTGATTAAGGCCCTGGTGGACAACCAGAATCGGCTAGTGGCTACGGACGCTGACCTGAAGGCTTTCGACCCCAAGACCGCCTGGCGGGACCCCGGGGCACCGCTGCATCCCGGTGCTGCCAGATACTATAAGGAAGCGGGCTTCATGCCTTAGTATCAAGTCCCCGAAATAGCTTCCATATCGGTCTCTCCCCCTGTGGGAGATGAAAAGCCTGCCCTGAGCGAAGCGAATGGGTGAGGGGACATGACTCCTGTCCCCTCACCTTAATCCTCTCCCATCAAGGGAGAGGAGATGGTTCGAGGTATCTGGGAGACTGGACACTAGCGACAGGTAACAAGCAAGCTAAAAGTTGTGCTGCCACAGCGGCCAGTGTGCTGTCTCACATTGCCCATTCCCCTGCTCTGAGATTAGGGCAGGGGAATGGGTATGGCTTCGTTGCAGTAACCAAGTCCTGCATCTGGAAAGCTGGAGCACCCATGGGGTTTGACCCCGGAATGCGTATGGCCACAGTAGCGATACGCTGAGAGGTAAGGCATGCGCACCAAGGTTCTAGACGTAGCGATGGCGGTTATTGGCATAGGCTGGTCCGTTTTTCAGCTCGTCTATAACAGCTATGTTTACCTGGACCCATATTTGCTGCGGAGTTTCCACGTCATGTTTGCCCTGGTCCTCACCTATCTCTACACGGCACGCAAGGGCAAGCTTTCAAATCGGAGAATTACCATCTATTCTGTGCTTGCCGTGATATCCTTTCTGGCACTTCTCTATATCCCGCTCAACCAGGAGAGGCTTGTCACCCGTATTTTCGGCTATGACCCGCTGACCACGCTGGACATCATTGTGGGCAGCGTCATTGTCCTGCTGGTCCTGCAAACAACGTGGCTAACTATCGGCAAGCCCCTGGTCATACTGACGGTAGCTTTTATTTTATACACGCTATTCGGGCATTATCTGCCCGGGTTTGCCTCTCATTCTCTTGTTAGCTTTGCCTCCTTCCTTGATTATCTTAACTACACCCTTATCGGCGTATTCGGGCTGCCTATCGGCGTGACGTCCTCCTATGTTTATCTCTTCCTGATCTTTGCCGGTTTTCTTGTTGTGACGCGTGCCGGTGATTTCTTTACCGATTTCGCTATCGCCTTGACGGGACGCACGCGGGGCGGCCCGGCTAAAGCGGCGGTGGTGGCCAGCAGTCTGGTGGGCACGATTACCGGCAGCGCCGTGGCCAATGTGGTCACCACGGGCACGATAACCATACCCCTGATGAAGAAGACCGGCTACCAGCCCCACTTTGCCGGTGCCGTAGAGGCTGTGGCTTCAACCGGCGGACAGCTTGTGCCGCCTGTAATGGGTGCCGCCGCTTTTGTCATGGCGGAGCTGACCGGAATTGGCTACTGGCGTATTGTCGTGGCAGCTATCCTGCCGTCAGTGCTTTATTACTTCGCTCTTTTTGTTGGCGTCCACCTCGAGGCGATCCGCACTGGTCTGGGGGCTGTTTCCGGGGAGAAACTACCGAGTGTTATGGGCGTGCTGCGTGACAAGGGGCACGTAGTCCTCTCCCTGGTCATACTGGTCATCTTGCTGGCCCGGGGGTATTCACCGGCGCTATCTGCATTCTGGGGTATTATCGGACTGGCGGCTCTTTCCTTTATCCGCAAGTCCACACGCCTTGGCTTCAAGGGCTTCCTGGAAGCACTGAATACCGCCGCCAAGACGGCTGTCACGGTTGTGCCGGTTTGTGCCTGTGTCGGCATTATTATTGCCAGTATCACCGTGACCGGGATAGGACTGAAGCTGGCCTCGGCCCTGACCGCACTCACCGGCGGTAACGTTTTGGCACTGCTGGTCATCTTGATGATAACGGCCTACATCCTGGGTATGGGCATGCCGACCACGGCAGCCTATATCATCGTCGCCGCGCTGGTGGTGCCGCTGCTGGTCATGCAGGGCTTGCCGCTGATTTCCGCCCATATGTTTGCCTTCTACTTCGGGCTGCTGTCCATGATTACGCCGCCGGTGGCCCTCGCTGCCTTTGCCGCGGCCAGTATCGCCGGCAGTGGGCCTATGAAGACCGCATGGACGGCCACCCGTCTGGGCATTGTCCTGTTGATTGTCCCCTACCTCTTCGTTTACCGGCCGCAGCTACTGCTGGTAGGCGCTGCACCCCTGGAAGTAATTCTCGCTTTTGCCGTTGCCCTTATCGGGTGCTTTGCCCTGGCCGTAGCCTTGGAGGGGTGCTTACGGCGGCGGATGAATATCCTGGAAAGACTGGGGTGGCTGGCCGGGGCCATCCTGGTCATATACCCGGGGTGGCAGACCACAGCGGGCGGACTGGCCATACTGGCCCTGCTGGCAATCATACATCTGCTCCCGCGGTTCCGGGCAGTTTCCAGGGCCTGAACCGCGGTGCCACGCCTTGGGGGCTGTGGGGAAGAGGCGTAGCTTGCATGGCCAGATGGAGCATGCCCTGGTATTACCAGCCTGCCACATTTAATGGTAGAATAGCTTATCACGGATAAACAGGAATCCGAAGCACGAATCAAAATCAAATAACCAGAGCACCAAATTTTCAAACGTTTTTGTCTTTGCATATTGTGGATTTTGAGATTGTTTCGGGTTTCGGATTTCGTGCTTGGGATTTCCCTGAGTCGCACAAGGCGAATTATTTACTGACTGCTACGCGAAAAAGGGGGTGCCGAAATGAGCAAAGCCAGGGTGAGAGGCGGCTGGGCCGGCAAGATCCTGAAGGTTGACTTGTCCCGGAACACAATTACAGAGGAGCCACTTTCGGACGAGCTGGCCTTTGGCCTGCTGGGCGGGCGGGGCTTTGATGCCAAGTTCCTCTGGGACCTGGTCAAGCCGGGCATAGACCCGCTGGGGTCGGAGAACGTGCTGAGCCTGGGGGCCGGGCTGCTCAGCGGCACCATCTTCCCCGAATCAGGGCGGATCAACGTGGGGTGCCTTTCACCGCTCACCGGTATTTACGGCTGTGGCAATGCCGGCGGCTGGTGGCCGAGCAGGCTGAAAGCGGCCGGGTATGACCATATCATCATCACCGGCCGGGCGGCTAGGCCGGTCTATATCCTGATTAACGATGACGGTGCCCAGATCAAGGACGCCGGTGACCTCTGGGGCATGACCACCTACGAGATGGAGAAGGCACTGCGCGACAGGCACGGGCGGGACATACGGGTGTGCGGCATCGGGCCGGCGGGGGAGAACCTGGTGCGGACGGCCGCCACCATTGTTGACGGTTCCTTTTCCGCACACGGTGGCTCAGGTGCGGTCTGGGGATCCAAGAACCTGAAGGCGATTGCTGTGACCGGGACAAAGCCCATCGCCATCGGCAACCCGGAGAAGTTCTATGAGCTGGCCCGGCGCGAGGCGCACCGCCTGCGGCATCCCACCCGCCCTATTGAGATTTCCTACCAGAAATACGGCACCCTGCACCTGTATGACATGCTGACCACCTTTGTCGGCTACGGGGCCGACCATAGATACCTCGACCCGGAGGAGAATAAGAAGCTCTTTGCCGCCAATCTCTTTGAGAAATACTGCACCGGCTACCATTCCTGCGGCTCAAACTGCATGGAGAACTGCACCTACCTGTGGGAGGTCAATGTCGGCCCTTATGCCGGCACCCGCACCGCCGCCCTGCGCTTCGGCAGCACGGACTACATGACGCTGGGCATGGGCAACAGCGATACCGGTTCTATGGTCAAGTTCCACAACCTGTGCAACGAGTACGGGCTGTGTGGCAAGATGATGCCCACCGCGTTGAGCTTTGCTTTGGAACTATACGAGAGAGGTATCTTGACCAAAGAGGACACCGGCGGCATTGAAATCAAAGCTGGCGATCATGAGACCATCATCGAGATGACCCATATGACGGCCTTCCGTGAGGGTTTTGGCAATATCCTGGCGGAAGGCCCGCTGAACATGGCCCGGACCATCAAGGGGGCTTACCCCCACCGGCACGGGATGTATGGCCGGACCTATACCATCGGCCTGTCCAATCTGACGGGAAACCGGGGCACCGACCACCTGTCCTCCTTCTGTGCCTCCAAGATGTCCCCCGAGGAAAAGACCCGCATCTACAATATCTTGGTCAAGCATATTCCCTCCCTCATGCCGCCCGCCGTGCCCGGCGTGAAAGGCAAGGGCGCCTGGATGGTCTGGGAGGAGAACGGCAAGGCCGTGTTCGATTCCATCGGGCGGTGCATGTCCGGCGGCGTGCGCGGTGGCATCCAGATCCTGGCCGATATTGACCAGGACCCCTATGGCGAGGAGCGGGCAAAACTTCTCTCCGTCCTCATCGGCGCCGAGCTATCGGCTGAGGAAGTCCAGAAGTGCGGCGAAAGAGCCTTCAACCTGGAACGGGCTTTCAACATCAGGCAGGGCGGCGGCCGGGACTTCGAGATTCTGCCGGAGCATGACCGCCATATACAGTTCGACCTACTAGCACTGAGCAAGGTAGGCCCCGATGACATGCGGGAGTTCTTCCAGGACTACTATCAGGCAAGGGGCTGGGACGCCGATGGTGTGCCCACGCGGGCCAAGCTCGAAGAGCTGGGACTGGGCTATGTGGCCGATGAGCTAGAGACGAACCTGCCCTACCCGCGCTGGCAAGGGCCACCCCTCTGGCCCCTGGACAAATATCCCTCCGGCGGCAAACGCCCCCGGTGGTAGCAGGCGCAGCAGTCAGCTATCACAGCCTCATAAATGTCATTGATTATATGAAAACGCTGCGGTTACCTCATAAAATAGTAGTACGACAAAAAATAAAGAAGGAGGTACCGCAGCATGAAATATTATACCGGATGTGACGCCCATAAGAAATACTCGGTGTTCACGACCATTAGTG
>JACQTX010000126.1 GCA_016210585.1 Chloroflexota bacterium | reverse complement strand
TTCCAGGTCATTCTGGAGCCCTTCATGTTATTCAGAATAAACTCCGCGAAGAATCCGGCGGGGAGGGGATTGTCCCACCGCATAGTCGCTATCCCCCACTAGATTCCTCGTCGTTCAAGGAGTAAAGGAGAGAAGGACTCCAGAATGACAGTTTCTATGATTGTGACACTAAGCAGAGGTCAGATGTCGTGGTAGGTTCTGCTGAGGAAGCGGAGCTTTGCCGCTAATGTCATTCTCACACAACCTCGTCCACCATCTGGCTGACGTATCTGGCAATAGCCGGTGAGGCAGTCAGCCCCGGGCTTTCGATGCCGATGAGATTAATCAGCCCGGGCAGGCCGCGGTCGGCCTCGTGGCGGATGACGAAGTCCCGGAAGCCTTCCCCCGGCCCCTGGAGCATGGCCATGATGCCGGCGCTCTCCGGCTCGAGGTCCTCCGGCGCAAGAAAGGGCAAGGCCTTCATCATACTCGATGTGAGGAAAAGGCCTTTGTTGGCATCGTTCATCCCGTAGTCCAACTTGTCCACGTAGTAGAAGAGCGGGCCGAGGCGCAGCCGCCAGCTAACATCAAAGCAGACATGCACACCGACGCTGATAGCCATGGGTACCGGGTAAATCAGCCGGCTAATCAGTCGGTTCTTGCCGCCGCCTACGTTGTAGTATTCCCCTTTGCACCAGTGCAACTTGTAGCCGGCCTGCTCAATATTGATACCTGCCAGAGCGGCCACATGGTCACTGTAAAGGCCAGCGCAGTTGATGACCACCCGACTGATGAAGGAATCACCGGAGCCAGTTGCAATCCGGTAGCCATCGCTGGCCTTATCTATGCCGGTAACCTCCGCTTTGTAGGCTATCTGCACACCTTTGCCTCTGGCCTGGGCCTCAAAATACCTTACCAGTCCATAGGCGTCAATGATACCTGTTGTCGGCGAAAGAAAGGCGGCAAGGCCGGTCATGTTTGGCTCAAGCTCACTCATCTCCTGCCGGGAGAGCATCTTGAGCGGTGCCCCGTTGTCGCACCCTCTCTGGTAGAGCTTAGCCAGCTCTTCTGCCTCAATATCGCTGACAGCCACGATAATCTTGCCGCACTTCTTGTAGCCAATCCCGGTCCTTTCACATAGCTCATAGAGAAGATTGTTCCCTTCCACGCATAGCCTGGCCCGCAGCGAGTCCCTGTCGTAGTAGATGCCGGCGTGAATGACCTCGCTATTGCGGGTGCTCTGCTCCCGTCCGAAGCTCTCGTTCTTCTCCAGGACATAGACCTCCCGTCCCGGCCGCGCCACCTCTGAGGCCACGCCCAGTCCCACCACCCCCGCCCCGATAATGGTTATGTCTGCTTTGTCAGTCATAATAAGTCCGGCTACCCGCCAGCTTTTCGCTTGCGCCCGACCAGGTCCTGCGCTGAGCCTACCGGCCGCATGTCAATATCCACCTGGAGCGGTACCAGCACCCTGGCCACCATGCCCCAGAAACCGATTGATATAGTAAGCTCAACGATACTACGTTCACTGAGGAAGCGCTGAAGGTTTTTGAAGGTCTCCTCGCTGACCTTCACGTTCTGGGCTACCTCATCTGTGTATTGCAGGACGGCACGCTCCTCGTCATTGAAACAGGCGACTTCTCGCCAGTTGCCTATTGCCTCTGTCTGCTCACGGGTCACGCCCACTTCAAGGGCTACGGAGTAGTGCTGCGCCCACTCATACTCGCTGCCGGACAACCTGGCGACACGCAGGATGGCCAGCTCGCGCAGCCTGGCGGATAGCTCCGCTTTCGTCAGCAGGGCGCTGCCCATGCGCAGGAAGTTGCGCAGGACCTCCGGGCTGTGTGCTATGGTGCGGTAGATATTTATTACAGCAGCCCCGTTAGCCTCCAGCTTGTCATAGATTTCCTTCGCTTCCGGCGGGGCTTCAGCCTTGCTCAGCAGGCGGACACGTGACATCGCTACCTCCGTTCCCTTCGTTCTGACTACTTCATTCTACACTCGCGGCTTAGGATGAGCAAGGACGCCATGCCCTGCCATACGACATTCTTCAGCCTTTGTGTTAGAATCTAGTCAATTGAGTTGTCAGCTGCCAGCTTTCAGCTTATTAAGAAGATTAGCGAAGCTTCACAGATTCGAGATTCTTTCATAAATCATAAATCAAGACTGCTAGTATCATGTTCCAAAAACAACTTGATAAATTATTCTGTAATCTCCCCCTTTACGAAAGGGAGAGGAATTAGTCAACTTATTTATAAGACGCGATACTAGCTGATGACTGAAGGCTGAGCGCTGAAGGCTTTATCCGGGCTAAGGAAACACTGGTATGATTCCACTCAAGCTGACGATGCATAATTTCATGTGCTACCGGGAAGCGCCGCCGCTCTCTTTCCGGGGCATTCACACCGCCTGCATCTGCGGTGATAACGGCAACGGCAAGTCCGCCCTGATTGACGCCATGACCTGGGCGGTCTGGGGGAAAGCGCGAGGCAGTGACGCCGAGCTTATCACCCTCGGGCAAAACGATATGGCTGTGGAGTTCGATTTCGCTGTGGGGCAGCAGGAGTACCGCGTCATTCGCAAGTACAGCCGGCCTAAGCGGGCCACTGGCCCCGGGCAAAGCATCCTCGAGTTCCAAATTGCTACCGAGAATGGTTTCCGGCCCTTGACCGGCAATACCAAGAACGAAACGCAGAAAAAGATTACCGATGTCCTTCACCTGGACTACGATACCTTCATCAATAGTGCCCTGCTGCTGCAGGGCCGCGCCGATGAGTTTACCCTGAAACCTCCGGCGGAGCGCAAGCAGGTGCTGGCGGACATACTGGGTCTTTCCCGCTACGATGAGCTGGAGGAGAGGGCGAAAGCCCTGGCCCGTGAGTGGCAGGACAGGGCCAGACAACTGGAGCAATCGCTGGCGGAGATCAACGAGGAGCTAAAGCAGAAACCAGCCTGCGAGGCCGAGATGGCAGCGGCCCAGATCAGACTCGCCCAGGTCCACAGTGACGTCAGAAAGAAGGAGGTCCGGCTGGACCAGCTAAGGCGAGAAAGGGACTCCCTGGAGAGCAAAAAAACACAGCTTGCCGAGCTGGACAGGCACATGGCAGACAGCCGCAAGTCCCTGGCGAGCTGGGAGAGACAAATAGCCCAGCACCAGTCCCGTATCGGGGAATACGAGGGGACTATGGCCCAGCGCCCAGCCATCGAAGAGGGCTACGCCCATCTGGTTACGGCGCGCCGTCAGAATGATGAGCTGACGCAGCGGCTGAAGCTGCTGCTCAAGCTGAACGAGCGGGCGGGACAGCTGGAGAGAGAAATCGAAAGGGCAAGTGCGGAGCTGCTCAAGAACCACGGCATTATCCAGAGCCGCATCGGCGAGCTTGAGACGAAGTGGCAAAAGCTCCCCCGGCTAAAAAGTGACCTGTCCCAGGTCCAGGCGGAGCAGCCGCGCCTGGCGGAAGCCGAGCGGGCCATAGCTGAGAAAAGACAGGCAGACCATGACCTGAGAAGCCAGATTCATTATATTGAGGCAAGCCAGATCCAGATGGCGAAAGACATCAAGGAGATTGACGAAAAGCTAGACCTGCTGACACAGAGCGGCGCCCGGTGCCCGCTTTGCGAGCAGGCCTTGGATGCCGCGCACCGCCAGCAGCTTGGAACTAAGCTCAGCTGCGAGAAACAGGACAAGTCCGAGCTATTGAAGGCAAATCAAGCTAATCTGAGCAAGCAAAGAGGCGAGCTGGAGCTTGTGGGCAAGGAGCTGGCCAGGCTTGAGGCCAAGCTCAGCCAGGAGCGGGCATCCTTTGAAGGCCGGAGCCGACTGCTCAGCAAAGAGGTTGCCGAAGCCGAGGAGTCCGGCAAGCGGCTGGACGAAGAAAGGGCTAGTCTTGCGGAGATAGAGCAACACCTGGCGAGCCGGGACTTCGCCACCGCCGAGCAGCAGCGGCTGGCCGGGGTCAAGGAGGAGGTGGGCCGGCTGGGCTATGACGCTCACCAGCATGAGGAGGTCCGGCAGCAGCTCATCAGCCTGGAGAAGTGGGAGGAGTCACAACGGAAGCTGGAAGAGGCCGACCGCATGGTAGGCCAGGAGCGGGAAACCCTGGCCCGCTCTGAGGAAGCGGCGCGGGAGCTAAGCCGGGCACTGGCCGAAGCCGGCGAAAAGCGTGAGTCCTTGTGCCGGGAGTTGGAGCAGCTGCCTGGTCTGCTTGGTGAGCTGGCACAGGCGGAGACAGAGTTCAAGGCGCTGACCGAGGCATGGCAGCAGGTCCAGGCGGCCGTGGTGCGCGCCGGAGACAAGCTGGAACGCCTGCAAATGCTGGAGGCCAGAAAGCAGGAGAAGACAGGGCAACTGAAGGAGGCCAGCGACCAGGCACAGATTTATGTGGACCTCGCCGAAGCCTTCGGCAAGAAGGGTGTGCAGGCTTTACTCATCGAGACCGCCCTGCCCGAAATCGAAATTGAAGCGGACGAGCTGCTATCACGCATGACGGATAACCGGATGCACGTCAAGATTGAGACCCAGCGAGAGAAGAAGACCGGTGGCATCGCCGAGACGCTGGATATTAACATCTCGGATGAGCTGGGCACCCGCAACTACGAGCTGTTCAGCGGCGGAGAAGCCTTTCGCATCAACTTCGCCATCCGCATCGCCCTCTCCCGTCTGCTGGCCCGGCGGGCCGGGGCGCCCCTGCCTACCCTGATTATTGATGAGGGCTTCGGGACACAGGACAGCAACGGCATCGAGAAGCTCAAGGAGGCTATTACCTCCATCCAGGACGGCTTCGAGAAGGTGCTCGTCATCACCCACATTGAGGAGCTAAAAGAGGCCTTTCCCGTCCGCATCAGCGTAACCAAGACCGCCGAAGGCGCCACGCTGGCGATAAGCTAGTATCCTGTTCCAAAAATAACTTGATAACTTATTCTGCAATCTCTCCCTTTCGTAAAGAGCCTGTCCTTCGGCAGGCTCTTTACGAAAGGGGGAGGAATTAGTCAACTTATTTATAAGACGCGATACTAGCGACTGGCGGGGTGGATCATTTTGACTACTCCATTAGTTCCTCAATCTCGTGTTCCGCCTCGTGGAAGTCCCCCTTCTCTATCAATTCCAGCGCTTCCTCGGCAATCTTTTTCTGGACATCTGTGGCCTTAACCATGAAATGCTCAAGGTGGTGTTTGGCCTCTGCGGCATTTTCTGCCTCGTTGCCTCGCTGCGCCAGGAGCACGTGGAACCGCTGCTTGGTGATTCCCGAGGGAGACTCTGAGCCGGCCATCTCTTCAATCTCGTGCTCAGCGTCATGAATGTTGCCCTGCGCCATCATGTTAAGCGCTTTGTTGACCTCGGTCTTGTGCATAGGTTCCTTAACAAAAGTAATGACATCCTCGAGGTGATGACGGGCATCTTTGGCATCGCCATCCTTGATTGCCAGAAGGGCCATCCAGTGATGTATGGTCTCGGAAGTCGCCTTCTCCCACTCCTGGACCGGCATTTTTGCCGGTGCCAGAGAAGCTATAAACTCTGCCAATTCTTTCAGATCATGGTCGGTCAGTTGGGAGACTGGGAAAGCCATCATGGTGCCCATAGGATTACGCACCTGTGTCTTTACGGCCGCCATGCTGTGACCGGCAATGGCCGGGCCAACGGCCGTGCCTTCAGCATTAGGGCCATGGCAAATAGCGCACCTCTGATTATAGATAACGTTACCCTCAGACGCAGCGACGGTCGCCGGTGGGGGTGTTGTTGGCGCTGGCTGGGAAGTGGTTAGCACTGGCTGTGGAGTGGTTGGTGCTGCCTGCGGAGTGGTTGGGGCTGGCTGGGAAGTCGTTGGGACCGGCTGCGAAGTGGTTGGTGCTGGTGCGGCGGCTGGTTTCGGGGCACAGGCTGCCAGCACCAGGGCCACAATCATTAAGGTACTAACGGCAAACAAAACAATTTTTGTTTTCATCATGATTACTAATCTGCCTCACTTCCGTCTCGCTATGTAACATAGCGATGTTCGCTCTTCAGATGTTACAACTTTCTCAGAGAAGAGGCCAGGAAATATCTCCTCCTGAGCATGTCTTGTTCCCACCCGGACTCATTCCAGAACTTGGTCGCCGGGAGACAACATGGTTAGGCCAAGCGAGGCGGTTCCCTGAGAGGCACTGTTATTGCAGATGCAGAGGAGAAGATTTGAGCAGTCAGTTTGTGAGCCAAAAAGCCTGCTTCCAGGGATAACAGAAGGGGTAAAATAACATGCCCGCACGAATTAATACTACAACCCACGTGCGAGGTGATACAGACAGCCAGAGCCACAAGAACCAATAGTAAGAGCAGGATAACCTTTTTCTTGCCCATAACTGCTAACTGCATTTGCGCTGCGAAGAAACCAATCTCGGCGGTGTGCCACAACTGGCCGAAATACGATTCAGCTATATCCTATGCCTTTGTGCTATCGCAGTCAATCCACCGCGTTGTGTAAGAATCGTCATCAGGAATGATAACACCACTAATCATTCTTCACCGTTATGGTATAAACTAATCTCTTACCCGCTCCGTGCTGAAACCTCTCGGCTTTGCTAGAATAGAGTCTGGAGTTGGTTGAGAGGACAATGGCTAGCGAGCTTGTTGCCGCACAGGTAAAAAGACTGCCCACCGGCCCGGGCGTCTATCTGATGAAGGACAGCAAGGGTGAAATCCTGTATGTGGGCAAGGCGACCAACCTACGCAGCCGGGTGCGCTCTTATTTCGCCGCCGGTGAGAGGCTGACGCCGAAGATTGAGAAGATGGTGGCCCGTGTCCATGATATTGACTATTTCGTGGCACCGTCAGAGCAGGCCGCCCTTATTCTCGAGCTCAACCTCATCAAACAGTACCGTCCCCGCTACAATGTCCGTCTCAAGGACGACAAGGCCTTTCCCTATCTCAAGATTGACGTTAATGAGGACTGGCCCCGCATCTGCATCACGCGGCGCTGGGAAAAGGACGGAACACGTTATTTTGGCCCCTTCGCCAGCGCCCGCTCTGTCCGCCAGACCATGAAGCTGATAAAGCGCATCTTCCCCTCACGCTCCTGTGCCAAGCCCATTACCGGCACGGACCGCTGTCCCTGCCTGGACTACCACCTTCGGAACTGCCTCGGCCCCTGTATCGGCGCCGTTACCAGAGAGGAATATGCCAATGTCATCAAGCAAATCATCCTCTTCCTGGAGGGTAAGCAGGAGGATATCCTGGCGGAGCTTAAGAGCCAGATGAATGCAGCCGCGGAGAGCCTGAACTTCGAGAAGGCCGCCATGCTCCGGGACCAGATAGAGGCCATCCAGCAGGTCATCGAGGGGCAGCAGATCGCGGCCACCGTCAGGGGCGAAGAGGACGTCATCGCCTTTGCCAGTGATATGGATGTGGCCTGTGTCCAGGTCTTCTTTGTCCGCAGCAACAGGCTGGTTGGCCGGGAGAGCTTTGTCCTGCAGGGCGTGCGCTCTGAAGAGCCGTCCCAGATTATGACCAGCTTCATCAAGCAGTTTTATGCCTCCAGCCCCTACGTGCCACCACTTATTCTCCTCCAGCACCCGGTAGAAGAACAGCCGGTGGTCGAGAAATGGCTACAGGAGAAACGGGGCAACAAGGTCGAGCTCCAGGTGCCGGCGCGCGGCAGCAAGAAGCGGCTGGTGGATATTGTGGCAGAAAATGCCCGCCAGGGACTGGAGCAGCTGAAGATCAAACAAATGGCGGCGTCTTCCCAGTCCGAAGCCTCGCTGGTGGAGGTGCAAAAAGAGTTGCAGCTAAGCGCGCCCCCAGTGCGCATCGAAGGCTATGATATCTCTGATATACAGGGCACCTCGGCGGTGGGCAGCATGGTTGTCTTCGAAAACGGGCTGCCGAAGCCGGCACACTACCGGCGCTTCCGCATCAAGACGGTGTCCGGCGCCGATGACTACGCAATGCTCGGTGAAGTGCTGCGGCGGCGGTTCAAGCGGGTGGTCCCCACTGATATGCCCGCTGCGGACACATGGTCCGTCCGGCCCGACCTTGTCCTGATAGATGGCGGCAGAGGCCAGCTCAATGCCGCCCTTATCGCCATGCGTGACATGGGCGTGGCCAGCATACCCACAGCCAGCCTGGCCAAACAGGAAGAAGAGATTTTCCTGCCGGAGAAACCGGAACCGCTCCGCCTGCCGCGCACCTCACCGGGACTGCAACTGCTGCAGCGCGTCCGCGATGAGGCGCACCGCTTTGCCCTCGGCTACTACCAGAAGGTGCACAAGCGGGAGACCTTCGCCTCGGCACTGGACAGCATTCCGGGACTCGGCCCCAAACGCAGGCGTCTGCTCTTGCGGCGTTTCGGCTCTTTCCGGGCCATCCAGGAGGCTTCTCTGGAAGACCTGGCCGCCGCCGGCAAGCTAAGCCGCCGCATCGCCCAGAAGATAAAGGAATACGCCCTCTCCGCAAACGCCTGAGCCAATACATTACCGGTAATCCCTTGATTGAATGGTACCGGTTACCAAATGCTCTTCCGCCGAGCGTCCCGCGAAAATAGCTGTCATTCTGGAGGAGTCCTTGCAGAAGGACGACGAAGAATCTGGCGGGGGAGGGAGGCAATCTTCAATCCGCCCCACCCCAGCCACCGTAGGGCAGGTTTCCCAACCTCCCCGCCACTTCGAGTCGGGTTAGGAAACCCGACCTACAGAAGAATCGCTGATTTCGGATAAACACTCGTTTCTGGTGGTAATTACCCCATTACTTCCGGAGCCGTCACGGCTTCATACGTCTGACCCTATCCCCCTTCGACTTCGCTCAGGGCAGGCCAATCTCCCCTTCCCCCTCTTCCACCCCTGCGGGAAAGGGGGACAAAGGGTGTGAGCGCGATGATCCTGATGCATGGTGAAAGCCGTTATTCTGAGTTGCCTGGCGCGTTGCGCGGCAAGCTACCGCCACGCTTATTTGCGCCTGACACAAGTCACAGTTATACTTTGAATAGAAAGGCAATGTGATGTCTGATTTAACAAGGCAAATAAAAGAGCTGGCGATGGAATTGGGGGCAGACCTGGTAGGTATCGCATCGGCGAAGGTCCTGAACAGCCGGGCACCGCAAGGGCACCGCCCCGAGGACAACCTGCCCGGAACGCAGGCTGTGGTGTGCCTGGGCCTGCGTATGCTGAACTCTATCTTTTTGTCCCCCAACCCCCGGGTGGCCCGCACCAGCTATACCTACCTCCACAAACGGCTTAATGATATGGGCTGGGCAGTAGCCACCTTTCTGGAAGAGGCCGGCTTTGCCGCCGTGCCCATTACCTCCGATGTCCCCATTGACATGATGGTGAAGCGGGGGCTGTGGGGCGACCTTTCGCATCGGCATGCTGCCGTGGCCGCAGGGCTGGGCAAAATCGGCCGTAGCCAGCTTCTCCTCACTCCACAGTTCGGCGCCCGCGTGCGTGTCACCAGTGTGCTGACCACAGCCCCTCTGACACCTGACACAGAGGTAGCCGCGGAGCTATGCCCCGAGAGGTGCCGTCTCTGTATTGACGCCTGCCCGGCGGGTGCGCTCACCCTGGAGGGCCTGGACAAGGTGGCCTGTGTGAAGGTGATGCACCGCTACAATCTTTACGGACTGCTCCGCCAGATGGGCCGGATTCTGGATGCTGATTCCAAAGAGGAAAAGAAGAAGCTGGCCTTTGACCGCACCCTGGCGGAGGTCTATATGAGCCTGCGTGCCGGTGACCCGCCTAGTTGCATCGAGTGCGTGCGCGTCTGCCCTGTAGCAAGCCGGTAAAACCCGAGAACTATTGGCGGTAGCGTAGCAAGGAATAAAAAGCGTACTGGACCAGCGGGTTCATCTGGAGAGTACGACTGGCGGCGAGCACGTTCAGATTGGCCTGTTTCTTGTGATACGCCTGGTGGGCCTCCACCAGGGTTACCAGCGCCTCATCAACTACATGGGCGACCAGCGGTATGGCTTCAACCACCCGCTCCGTGAAGGCCTCCCGCTTGACGAGCATGCGGCCCGTGGCCTTTAGCAATGGCTGGCGATGCAGCAAGAAGGCAGATACCGAGTCATCCAGGGGGATCCCCAGCCTGGCAAAGGTCTCGCCGAAGCTGACACCCACATCGCGGACCAGCTCTATTGTTCCCTCGCTCTTCGTCGGTTCGGCAACATATCTGACAACCAGATTGAGCAACCGCCTTCCCAGGTCGCCCAAGTGGGCCTTTGCCGGCTCATTAAGCTTTGGGAACCAGGAAGCACCATTGAGGAGATTACGGTCAACCTCCTGGTGCAGGGCGATGGTGTCTTCCAGCTCTACGACCAGGTCTTTGATGCCGATAGTCCGGCGCTGGGTGTTCATGAACTTCTTCAGGTCGGCCCGTGAGTAACGCCGGTGACGGCCCGGCGTGACGAAGGCCTTTATCTTCCGTTCGTCCGTCCACTGCCGCAGCGTCGCCTCGCTCACACCGAGGACCTGACTGGCATCACCTATACTGAGTAATGGTTCTTCGCCCACCGGGCCCTCCTGATAATACAATTACGGGTCTAGGCTAACCGAACCTTCTCACCCCACCACTATCGCCTTAAGCCACCCCCAAACCACCAGACCGAAAAACCTAGCCCAACCAGTTGCTTGACAGATGATATTCTACGAGATTTTTCAGACAGTGTAAAGAGCAGTTGCCCCTGATTTTCCCCCCAGCACCAAAATGCACACCTAATCCGCACCATCCACAACCAAATAAAAATAAACAGCCACCAAAACCTGTCCCACCTAAGCCTGTGGCGGATAGGATTTCTGGCTCTTATGAATCTTCAAATTGACGAACGTCTCCGTTGTCCGTATGCCGATGGCCATGGTGTTAAGGACGGGCACGCCGACCTCCGCCTCGACCTCTTCCGGCGAGACGATGAAGGGCACGAAGACGGCGCAGAAGGAGACGATGACCTGGGCGTCCTCTTCCTCAACGGCCTTCCGGCACAGGCGGACCGTCAGGTCCTTTATCTCATCCCTTCTTTTCCAGGACTCATGGACAGGGATGTTCCAGGGCACGATGGAGGTCACGAAGTCCTTCATCCCCCAGCGCCGCAGCAGGCGGTGGGCAAAGGACTTGGATTCGTCCTCGATGATTAAGAGGCAGATGCGGTCGCCGAGGAGGGCCGCCGTGTGCAGGGCCACCGGGCCGGTGTCCACGACGGGGATATTGACCATGTGGCGGGCGATGGAGGCGCCGACATCCCACTCGCCGGTGGTATAGACGGCATCATAGCCCTCTTTCTCCGCCTTGACGGCTTCCTGTGCCACATAGGGGGCCATCATGCCCAGACGGCCTTCCGTAAGGCGACCGAACCAGCCGCCCATATTGGCCTGAATATCAGGGAAGACCACCGTCAGCTCCGTCCCCGGAGAAGCCCAGCTCTGCAGCTTCTTGGCGGTATACTCCTGGAAATCGGATGGCGAGTCTGCTCTCGAATGGGGCCGGATTACCTTGATTCTCATGACTGTCCTCCTTTAAGTTTCGTTATTCCCAACTTGGTAGCTGGAACCGAATTCAGCTACCAGCGCTCAGCTTTCAGCTATCAGCAATATTCTCACGAAAATAGGACACAATCCGTCATTCCAGCATAGGCTGGAATCCAGGCTATGAATCTCACCGTTGTCTTCTGGATTCTGGCTCCTGGCCTGTCGCCAGGACAGGCTTCGCCAGAATGACAAAGGGGGAACTATTTTCATCCTTCGTGGTGC
>JACQTX010000130.1 GCA_016210585.1 Chloroflexota bacterium | reverse complement strand
ATTGCCTGTTTAAGTAGTCCTTGAGCCAACAAATTAGTTTGAATGTGGGGGTTAATTTTGAAAAATGCCCTCAAAAGCATACTGTCCGGTTACATGAAAATCAATCGCTGATTTTGGGTGTCCCGGCAAATGTTGCTTTGCGAATGGCAACGATGTAGTATTAGAAATTGGTGCACTAGAACTCACAAGATGCGTTATTTCCGCTCATCACCAGCAGTGCTGCTGATAGCCATAAGCTTCCTGATGAACCTTGCCCAGGAGACGTCCTGGGTCTTTCTGCCTCTGTATGGCCAGACATTAGGGGCGTCCAACTTTCAGGTAGGGGTCATCATGGCAGCTCATGCCCTGGCCTTCCTGCCTGCTTCCCTGATATTCGGTCGTCAGTCTGACATTCATGGTCGTCTACTCTTTGTCCGTTTGGGACTAGGTCTGCTGGCGTTAGCCTTTCTTACTCAGGCTATTGTGTCAACGCCGTTGCTCCTTGCGGCGAGCCGGGCATTTATCGGTTTCTCTCTCGGCATAGCTTCGGCAGCACTCACCGCCTATACCTACGAAAACCAGAGCCAGATTGGCAGGTTCTTTTCCTTTGGCTCTTTGGGCTGGCTCTTCGGGGCACTCGTTGGTGCGGCAGTAAGGCAATATATTCCCCTCTTCATCATCAGCGTCGCCATGGCACTTTCTGCTTTCGTGCTTGCTCTACAGCTTAAGGAAACACCCGGCAAACGGATGCAGGTGAATATATTGCCCATTCCACTTCTGAAAGCGGACCGCAAGCTATACCTGGCCTTTTTCTTGAGGCAGATTGGGGCACACGCCGTCTTTGCTGTCCTGCCGCTCTATCTGGTCAGCATCGGCGCTGACAAGACGCGAATAGCCATTTTCGACGCCATCAACACGGGGACGCAGTTCATTGCCATGCGTCTGATCGAGCGGTTTGAGCCAGCGAAGGTCTTCCGTTTTGGCATTCTGCTCACCATCGGCGTTTTCCTTTTCTATGGTGTCGCCAGGAACTACCTGTGGCTGATTCCCGCCCAGATTGGCATTGGCCTCGCCTGGGCTTCTCTGTTCATGGGTGGACTCAGCTACCTGCTCAGAAGAAACACCGAACGCGGCACCGTGAGTGGCTTACTCTACTCTACCATATATCTTAGCGGCGGTGTTGGCCCCTTCGTTGGCGGTGCTATTTCGCAGGCCTGGGGATTCAACGCGGTGATGTTCACCGGCGCGGGCCTGGCGTCCCTGGGTCTCCTCGCCTTCCGGGGCGCCGATAAAGCGAAGTCATTGCAAGCGGGAAGGGCGGGCAGCCAGCTTGCAGGCTGAGCGGCCACTCTGCTAATATTTCGTCATCCGGAGATTGGTGATGCACCGAGTCCCAACCTTATGGAAGGCTAACATCATAGCCTTTATCAGCAGCTTCTGCGTGATGGTCATCGAGCTTATCGCGGCACGGCTGCTGGCGCCCTTTATCGGCGTTTCCCTCTACACCTGGACGAGCATCATCGGCGTGATACTCACGGGCATTGCCCTGGGCAACTACCTTGGCGGCAAAGTGGCGGACAGGTATCCTTCACCCCTGGTGCTGGCGCTGGTGTTCCTCGCCGGCAGCATACTGACCATAGCCATCCTGCCACTCACCAAAATCATCACCTTCGCGGTATGGTTTGACGGCCTGCCACTCATGCTAAACTTTGTCCTCAAAATTGCCTTCATCTTCTTCCTGCCCGCCATTGTCCTCAGCATGGTCTCCCCGCTGGTCATCAAGCTGACACTGGCCCATCTCGGCCAGACTGGCGGCGTAGTGGGCACTATCTACGCCTTCTCCACGGCGGGCGCCATCCTGGGCACCTTTATGACCGGCTTCTATCTAATCCTCTGGTTCGGCACACGGACGGTGGTCTGGCTAGTGGGTTGTGTCCTTATCCTGACCGCCATACTCGCCTGGTTTTCCTGGAAGGTACCAGGCCGGTGGAAGCTCTCCCCGCTGAACCTGGCGGTGTGGCTGGCTACCCTGGGGACGGTGCTGGCCTTTCTGCTGGTTTTCCAGACGCGGGCCGCCTGGCAGGAGAGCTTTACCAAGGAGTCCAACTACTATGCCATCAAGGTCATCAACCAGCCTGACTACAAAATACTCGTCCTGGACCGCCTGGTGCATAGCTACGTGAAGCCCGATGACCCGGGCTACTTGAAGTATGACTATCTCAGAATCTTCGCCGGGGTAGCGGCCTATATGGGCCAAGAAAACCCGGAACTCCGCCTGTTGCACCTCGGTGGAGGCGGTTACTCTTTCCCGCGCTACATGGAGACCTTCTACCCGGCAAGCACCAACGAGGTAGTGGAGATTGACCCGGCCGTCACCGAGGTCGCTCACCGGGAGCTCGGCCTGCCTGCTGATACCAGGATCAAGACCTACGCCAGGGACGCCCGGCTTTTCCTGATGCAGCGCCGGGCGGCGGAGAAATACGATATCGTCATCGGAGACGTGTTCAATGATTTTTCCACGCCCTACCACCTGACCACTCTCGAATTCGCCCGGCTGGTGAAAGTCAATATGACACCCGAAGGCATCTACCTCATCAATATCATTGATGACGGTGACAATGGCCGCTATATGCCATCCTTCGTTTACACGCTCCAACAGGCCTTCCGCCATGTCTATCTTTTTACCGACTACGAGGGCTGGACTGGCGGCCTGAGCACCTTTGTCATCGGGGCTACTGACCAGCGCCTGGACCTGGCGGACTACCGCCGGTTCATTCGGGAAAGCCCGGACAAGAATGTCCTGGGCTACCCGCGCGATGAAGCTGAGCTAGCACAGCGCCTGGACGGACGTGACCCCATCCTGCTGACCGATGACTACGTGCCGACAGATATCCTGATCGCGCCTCTTATTCAACGGCGATAAAGAGGGCGCAGGGAATCGCTCTCGCTGGCTTACCGCCAGCATCACGAAGCCAGAGGAATAGGATTTATACACTGGATTCCGGCTCCTTCAGAATCGGCCATGAGTATTTTGCAATACTCACCATGAAGGATGATAATAAAGGGGCGCTGGCCTAGTGTGGGTCGTCTTGTCATTGGTGCTGCGAACCCGAGCCAGAATCTGAACCGGTGACCTGGCCAGGGATGGCAAGCTGGGGTTGGCCGGGATGCAGGAGCGCGCCCGGCTGATTGGCGGCACCCTGAGCATACAGTCCCAGCTTGGGCAAGGGACAACAGTAACCATAGAGATACCTGCCTGACCGGGCGGGGGTGCCAGTGCAGACTGGGCAGACATAGGTAAGGGTATTTCCATTAAAGAATCCCTCTCAGAGATTCTTCGCGGAACTTACCCTTCATCCGCCACAGGCGGATGAAGGGCTCAAAATGATAGTGTGTTGGTTTCCCTGGCGAATATTAATACTCGCTGGAGATGAAGCTCTTGATTTGAGCGTAGGAGAAGACCGGGCCGTCACGGCAGACATAGAGGTTACCGATGTTGCACCGCCCGCACTTGCCGATGCCGCACTTCATCCGCTTTTCCAGGGTGGTTATCATCTGCTCCGGCGTGAAGCCCAGCTTGGCCAGCACCGGGAAGGTGAAACGGATCATCACCGGCGGCCCGCAGACAATCGCTACGGCGTTCTTGGCTGAGGGGGCCACCTGCTCGGTTATGGCCGGCACAAAGCCCACCTTGCCCGTCCAGTCTTTATCGCCACGGTCCACTGTGGTAACCATATTGACGCTGCTGTCTTTGCCCCACGTCTCCAGGTCATACTTGAAGCACAGGTCCGCCGGGCTGCGGGCACCGTAGATAATATCTATCCGCTCGTATTTCTCCCGGTTGTCAATGACGTTCCAGATTAGCGAGCGCAGGGGCGCCAGGCCAATGCCGCCCCCGATGAAGACCAGGTTCTTGCCGGCCAGGAAATCGAGGGGGAAGCTGTTGCCATAGGGACCGCGAAACCCTATCTCGGCGCCGACGCCGAGGCGGTGCAGGGCATTGGTCACCTTGCCGACACGCTGCAGGGCAAACTCCATATGGTCACGGCGGGTCGGGCTGGAGGAGATGCAGAAGGGTGCCTCCCCGACACCGAAGATGGAGTATTCGGCGAACTGCCCCGACTGGAAGGCGAACTCCTCCCGCAGCCTTTCGTCCTTAAAGTTGAAGTGGAAGGTCCTGACGCCGGGTGTCTCCTCAATTACCTTTTCGATGACCACGATGTGGGGCAGGTAGACGTTCCCCCTGGCGAAAAACCGTGGCCTCTGGCTTGTGTCCGCTATTGTCATGCGCAAATCTCCAGTTTAAGCGACCTTTGCCGTGAGTGAGTTTAAGACCTGGGTGATGTCCCAGTTCACCGGGCAGCGGCGGATGCAACGTCCACAGCCGACACACCCGGTAGTCTCATAGCTCAGCGGGTAGAAGAGGAACTTGTGACTGACCTTCTGTCTCACCCGCCGCCATTTCTCGACCCTGGGGTTCTCCATTGGCATCCTGGTGTAGAGGGCAAACTGACAGCTATCCCAGCTTTTAACGCGGGCGCCACCCTGCCTGTCCATCTCATCATTGATATCGAAGCAATAGCAGGTAGGACACAGGAAGGTGCAGATACCGCAGCTGACACACTTGGCGGCGATGTCCTCCCAGAACTCCGCTTTCTCGAAATTGGCCAGCAAGGCTTTGTCGGTGTCTTTAAGATCCACCTGCCGGGTGACCTTGCGGCTAGCCAGCTCTACCGCTTCCCTGGCGCTGATTAAATCGGCTTCCGCCGCCTTTCCCAGCCCACTGGCGCCGGCCGTAAGCTCTTTCCCCTTGTCCGTGACCTCTTCTATGAGAAGCTGGTCGCCGGCGGTGGTAAGCATCAGATCAACGCCCCTGGCATCACCGGGACCGCTCCCCAGCGAGGTGCAGAAGCAGCTATCATAGGGGCTGGTGCATGCCAGCCCGACGAGGGTAGTGTTGTTTCTCCGGTTGACGTAATATAGGTCTTCATAGCCTTCCCGGAAGACCAGGTCAATGATGGCCAGCGCGCGTGCATCGCAGGGGCGGATGCCAAAGATGACCTGTTTGCGGCCATCTGACGGCGGCAGCTCAAGGCTGTAGCCGTCTTTGCCTTTTTGGAACCGGAACATCTCCTCCAGCATGGGCAGGAGAAAGCTTTTTGGCGGGACAACGGTATTGCGGTACCAGTCCAGGAAGCTGACGTCACGGCCATCCCATTTGGCCCAGGTGGTTACACCATCGGCCCGCGTGGGCACAAGGACGGTGGACTCCTTGCTCCACTCGCTCAGGAGCTTTGCTATCTCGCTATGGCCTATCTTCTTAAACATCACTTACCTGAACACGCCCTCCGCCTCATCTGCTTCGTAGGACGCCATGAGCGGCAGTGCTGACTTGTCTGTGCCAGCCTTGTAATCGAAAAGCTCATCCACCAGGTCAACCATCTTCTTGGAGAGGCTGCGCAAGGGGATATTCACCGGGCAGGCCCGCTCACAGTTGCCGCAATCCGTGCACCGGCCGGCGACATGCAGCGAGCGGATAATCTGGAAGCTCATGTTGTCCTGCCAGTGCGGCGCGGGTGAAACCCACTGCGGCTCCGTCTCCTCCGCAAAGCACCGCTCGCAAAAACAGACGGGGCAGACGCTCCGGCACGCATAGCAGCGGATGCAGCGTTCGAACTGTTTTTCCCAGAACGCCCAGCGCTCCTCTACGCTCTTGCTCTCCACTTCCTGGATTCTCTGCTGACCGGCTGACGGGTCGGTGACAAGGGTATCAGTCGGGTCGAGCAGAATATCGCACTCCTTGGGAATAGGTGTTTCGCAGGCCAGACAGTTATCGGCCAGCACGCTCACGAGTGGGAATTCCTTCTTCCCATTGCCCAGTGTAATAGCAACCCTGTCACCCTGCCGGACAATGTCGTCAATCTCATCCCGCTCGCGGCTGACAAGCTGCTCAATCTTGTCCAGGTCTATGATGCCGGCACAGGGGACGCCGATGATGACCACCCGGTCACGGGCGACCTTATTATCCTGGATGAGGCTGACGACCGAGCGGCTATCGCACCCCTTGACGACAATGCCCAAGCGTCCCTTCAGCTTGGGCAGATAGACGCTGAGATTGTTGGCGATGAAGGGGTTGACGACCAGGCGCGCACAGTCCTCTTTGTTCTTGGTGATAAGGGGGGTAGTGCTGAACTTCAGAGTGCCCGGCTCAAAGCCGAGGATATAGTCAACCTTGCCCTGCTCCAAGAGGGCGCGGG
Source organism: Chloroflexota bacterium (assembly GCA_016210585.1). Lineage (GTDB taxonomy): Bacteria > Chloroflexota > Dehalococcoidia > Dehalococcoidales > JAFGLR01 > JACQTX01. The sequence continues at coordinate 4,346 of JACQTX010000130.1, read as the reverse complement.
CTTCATGCTGTAGCTGTGGCACGCTTTTCCTTTTCTTCCGTAAAAAGCCGGTTGGGCCCGGCCTCTCTCACCTCGTTGGTGACGGCGGTGACCACATCGGTGAACTTGCCCGCCTCAGAGGCGGACACCCAGCTGGCCTGGATACGCCTGGGGTCAACACCCATGTATTCCAGGAACTTCTTGGTCAGCGCCAGCCGCCGCCGGGCACGGTAATTGCCGGTGATGTAGTGGCAATCACCCGGGTGGCAGCCGGACACCAGGACGCCATCAAAGCCCAGCCGAAGGGCCTTGAGGACAAAAAGCGGGTCAATCCGTCCTGAGCAGGGAATCTTGACAATCCGGATATTGGCGGGATACTTCTTGCGGCTGGTGCCGGCCAGATCAGCACCGGCATAGCTGCACCAACGACAAAGAAAACCGACTAATTTCGGCTCAAACTCGGTCTGTTCGCTCATCTGCCCTCGCCCACCATTATATTATAGAGCCGAGCGGCAAGTAAAGTCCGCGCGGGCTAACGGTAACGACAGCCGCCCCCTTGACAAACCTGTGCCTTCTTGGTTAGAATGTCATCTCGCAGCTATTAAAAGATAGCGTTACCTTTTTCTGATATGAAAAGCGGGGGCTGAGAGCGGCTGCCTGTATGTGGTCACTTGGGTAGCCGTGAGCCAGTAGTGAAACCGACCCGTCACAGGTCGGTTCTTTTTTTGGAGTGGCATGAGGATCGAGCGCCGCCGGTCAAGCATAGAAGTTATCGCCGATATGCTCAGGCTGGGTGAAGCCGGCAAGACGGAGATAATGTATAGCGCCAACATGAGCTACTTCCAGTTGCAGAAGTATCTCTCTTTCCTCCTGCAGCTGGGCCTTATCGATAAGGTGGCCCTCGGCAACCCCAGTGTCACCTACCGGGTGACCAAGAAAGGCCTGGAGCTCCTCAGGCATATTGATAATATCCTGGAGATACTGGAGCTAAAGGAACAGGACTAGAAAGGGAAGGTCTCATGACTGACAAAAGAATGCTCATTGTGCCGACGACTCTGGTCAAACTCATTGATGATAACCGTGGTGATGTGTCCCAGGCCGAGTTCATCGAGCTTTTGATAGAGAGCCAGATGGGGAAACAAGAGCCTCGGGCGCAGCAGTATGTCACCAGGGAGGAGTTCCAGGCATTCGAGCAGGATATCAAGAAGCTCCTGCGGAGCTTCATAGACTTTTTCGTCAACTACGGGCTGGAACTGGGCAAACAGGCACCCCGGACCGAGCTTGAGGAGCTAACGAGCAAGCTGAAATCACTGGAGAACAGCCTCGGCGAAGGCAGAGAGGTCAAGCTGAAGTGGAAGTAGCGGACTGTTTTTACGGTGCCCAAGCCCCCTGAATAAGGGGGCTTTCTGGTAAACAAAGCTGGTAGAACATTGTTCTAGAACATAATACCTTCCCATTCGTCAAATTATCTGCCACAATCTCAGACGAAGCGGGAAGGTATTATGTTTTATGTCCTGGCGGGTGCTCTTGGCTTTGTGGCAGTCCAGGCCTTCGATGTTGTTTCGCTGAAACGCCTCCGCCACGCTAAGCCTGTCTGCTGGTTGCTTGGCAGCGGCCTGCTTGGCTACGGGCTGGTCATGACCACCCTCTGGCCGGAGAAGCTGCCCCTGCCTCACTGGTCAAGCTGGCTCGGCTGGCTATTACTCGCCATTGCCTTGGCACAGCTAGCCGGTGCCCTTTTCATCAACCTGCCCTTCCGTAGTACTTATATCGCCGATAGCAGTGGCCAGCGTCTGGTGACAACGGGCCTCTACGCGCTCGTCCGTCACCCTGGTGTGCACGGGTTTGTCTTGCTGGTCCTATCCCTCTTCCTTATTTCCCGGTCAAGTCTGTTCACTATCGCCGGGCCCGTCTGGATTGCGGCGGATATAGTCTTGGTGGCAATTGAGGACCGGTTTCTCTTCCACAGGATGTTCCCCGGTTATGCAAGCTACCGGCGACAGACGCCGATGCTGTTGCCGAATAAAAGGAGCCTCAAGGCTTTTCTGGAATCCTTGGGCCAAAGTCTAAAGACAAAGGAGGCGAAAAACATGAGCATTATGTCCGAGCTGATTGCGCAGGGGAAGCATGGCGAGCTATGGCAACGCTACTGCGGGTTCATTGACCTGTCCCTGGAGGACTTCATGGTTATCCAGCGGCGCCTGCTCACGGAGCAGCTTGAGCTGCTGGACCACTGCGAGCTGGGCAAGGTCATCATGCGGGGTGCCGCGCCCCGCACCGTGGACGAGTTCCGGGAGCAGGTGCCCCTCACCACCTACGCTGACTACGCCCCTTACTTGCTCAAGCGCCGGATGGACGTTCTGCCGCAGAAACCGCTGGTGTGGATGCATACTTCGGGGCGCTCCGGGGACTACTCCTTCAAATGGGTCCCTTTGACCAGCCGGCAGTATGAGGAAATGACAGATGTCTTCGTGGCCATCATGCTTTTCGGCACCTGCAAGCGAAAAGGCGAGGTTACCCTCAGGGGGCGTGACAAAATCCTCTATGCCTTGGCACCATCCCCCTATTTTTCCGGGGTAACGGCTCGCTGTGTAGAGGACGCCGGTCTCCTGCGTTTCCTGCCGCCATTGGATGAAGCCGAGAAGATGGAGTTCGCCGATAGAATCCAGCAGGGCTTCAAGATGGCCCTTTTCGAGGGGATGGACATATTTGCCGGCATGTCCAGCATCCTGGTGGCTGTTGGGGAACGCTTCAAGGAAGGCAACCGCAAGATAGCCATCGGCCCTCTCCTGCGCCGGCCAGGCGCACTGTTCCGTCTTACCAGAGGGTTTGTGAAGAGCAAGCTGGCCGGTCGTCCGCTGCTTCCCAAGGATATATGGTCGCTCAAGGGCGTGATGGCGGGCGGAACGGATAGCACCGTTTTCAAAGAAAAGATAAAGGAGATGTGGGGCTGCTATCCCCTGAACATATATGGCAACACCGAGGCGACTATCATCGCCATGCAGACGTGGGACTACCAGGGAATGGTCTTTGTGCCCAACCTTAACTTCCTGGAGTTTATCCCGGAAGAAGAGAGCCTCAAATCCAGGGAGGACCCATCTTACCAACCAGCTACGGTCTTGCTTGATGAGGTGAAGGCCGGAGGGAACTATGAGCTGGTTATCACCAACTTCCATGGTGGTGCCCTGGTGCGCTACAGGATTGGAGACATGGTCAAGATAGCGGCGCGGCGCAACGAGCAGCTCAATATAGACCTGCCCCAGATGGCCTTCTACTCGCGTGTGGATGACCTGATTGATATTGCCGGTTTCACCCGTCTGACGGAAGCTGTCATCTGGCGGGCCCTGGAGAAATCGGGGATTGCCTACAAGGAATGGACGGTGCGCAAAGAGCTGAAAGACCGTCCCGAGCTACATCTTTACCTGGAGCTATGCCCAGGCGAAGAGCCTGACGCGGAAAAGATAGCTACCGCCGTGCACGAGGAGCTTAAGAAGCTGGACAGCGACTACGCCAACCTGGAGTCCTTTACCGGCATCAAGCCCATCAAGGTCACGCTGCTGCCTGCAGAAGCCTTTCAAAACTATATGCTGCGAAAAAAGGCGGCCGGGGCTGATTTGGCGCATCTCAAAGTCCCCCACATTAACCCCTCAGACAACATGATGGGTATTCTGCTCGGTACAGAGCCTGGCCCCATTGTTGTGGCAAAGCCCCGTGAGAAGGAGACCGTCCAGGGCTAGTTATTATTAAAAGGTAGCACAGGCGTTTTCACGGACGGGAAGCCGCTGAAGCGAGACCAGTCGCCCCCCACGCGGGGGCGTGGATTGAAACGTTCTACCGTGAGGGTAACAATCCTCGGGCTTGTTGGCCCAGCAGGGGTCGCCAAACCAATGACCCGTGGGATAGTCTGTGCACTCTTTTGTGCGACAGTCGTGAATTGACTTCGAGAATTCCCACGTGGAGAGGCGATGTGAGCCACAACTACCCCCATCTTTTCGCACCCGGGTATAGAACAGCCGCTTCCACTGACCAGCTTATCATACCATTTTGGACCACAAGCTTTAGCAAGCACCCAAGATGATTGGCGATATCCTCGAAGCAAATAGTCCCATATTATGGCTCATATTGGGCGTAATCTTTTCATTGGTTCTCTTTCCTTTTGGTTGATAGCGTCTCAACTGTCCGCTGTGCTACAATAGTTCAAAATGAAAATCGTATTCGCGGGCGCGTGGGCGTTGATTGTTCTAGGCATTATTCTATACTTTAGCGACGCGTCCGTAGTTGCCCTAGTGCTCGCCTTAGCCTAATTGTCTGCACAATGTAGCCTGTAACAGAAGTCACCAGAGCTATTGTGACACTTACTAATAGTT
>JACQTX010000131.1 GCA_016210585.1 Chloroflexota bacterium | reverse complement strand
CCATGCCACAGTCCGACATGCGGGCGGTGGAAAGCAACCTGCGAGAAATTCTCGATTTTAGAAGCAGTAGCTAAGCTGAACCTCTCGGATTCGGATACACGGATTTCACCGCACGAGGGCGTTAAGGAATACTGGATGTCACCACTCTCCAAACATAGCGCGTCTCAAGCGGATTTGTTTTCCAGCACTTCTCCGCTATGCACCCAAGTTATTACGCGGCGAAAGGACTTCGACGGTCTATTTGACGGCTTTGGCAAGATGTGCGCTATCTCCTATGTAACCTCAGTCAACCTTCTCCTCGACTTCTTCGACAAGCGCGGCCACACCGACCTGGTATGAACTGCTTCTTCTCGAAGAAAAGTTCGGAATGCTTCCAATGCGGGCTACCATTCCTTCTTACCTTACAGCTTCAGCAGCTTCTGGGCGTTGCCGCCCATCACGGCAGCCAGCTCCTCTTCCGTGAGCTGGTAGCCTGACGCCCTGGCCGCCTCCGGTGGCTCCTTGATGGCCTTGATGAAGTTCACCAGGTTGGCCCGCCTCACCAAGCGTGTGGCTGGCCAATCACTGCCGAAGAGCACTTTATTTCGCCCGGCGATGTTCACCAAATCCCGCAGCTCACGGTAGAAACGCAGCGGACTGTGCAGAAAAATCGCCTCCCAGTTGGCTATATCCACAGAGACGTTAGGTCTCGTATTGGCGACAAAGGCGCCTTCCCGCCACCATACCTCGCCGGCGTGGGCAATGACTATCTTCAGGTCAGGGAAATGGACAGCCACATCCTCCACGAACATAGGATGGGTGTTGGCCATGCTGAAGGGGGCTATCTCCGTCCCTGAGTGTATCCATACCGGAATACCCAGATTTTGGCAGGCATTGTAGAGTGGATAGACACAGGCATCGCTAGCGCGGAAGCCGGCGGGCGGCCAAAGCTTCAGGGCTTTGAAACCCCACTCCTTGACGGCACGCTCAACCAGCTTGATGGCATCGGGACGGCGGGGGTCAACGCCGGCAAAGGCTATCAGACGGTCGGGATGCCGCTTGACGGCCTCGGCAAAGATGCGGTGCTGCTGCTCCAGCGGCAGGCAGTCCTCATCGCCCACACCGGCATAAAGAGCAACGTCAATGATGTGAATGCACGCCTTGTCCACGCCGGCCTCATCCATATCCTTTACGAGAAGGTCGCCCGTCAGGTCATACTGTCCTTCCTGGATTTTGCGCCGCACCCGCTCTTCAGGATGACCGGATACGGAGGCCCCGTACTTTATTATGGCGTCATACCACAGCCGTGATGGCACCTTGTCGCCCCAGAGATGACAATGGACATCAACTATCATTCGCCCTCCTCTATTTTTTACTTATACTTCTGGGGGAAAAGGCTGTCTCACACCAGCCTGTCACCCACGCTAAGGCCAACCTGCCGGGCAAAATCGGCACCGGCCAGTTTGGCCGCACCGTCCGGCTGCACCCTTCTAACCAGAATCCTGCCACCCGGTACGGCTACCACAAACCCGTCCGTTATGATATCAACAATTGTGCCCGGCGCGCTACCGGCACCGATGCCAGCCAGGTTCGAATCGAATATCTTGAAGCGCCGGCCCCGGAAATAGGCGATGGCGCCCGGCTGGGGATTGGTGCCACGAATCAGATTATACACTCTTTGCACCGGCTGTGACCAGTCAATGACGGCATGCCTTTCCGTGCACAGCAGCTCATAGGTCGCCTGTGACTCATCCTGGGGAATGTGCGGCGCTGTCCCGTTCTTTACCAGCGCCACGCTCTCCACCAGCGCTTCCACGCCCAAAGGGGACAGCTTATTGAAGTAGAGCGAGCCGACAGTATCGTCAGGGGCAATCTCTACCTCTTTCTGCATGAGGATAGGGCCGGTATCAATGCCCTTGTCCGGCCAGAAGATGGTGATGCCAGTCCTGGTATCTCCCTGGATAATAGCCCAGTTTATGGCGCTGCCGCCGCGGTGGCGGGGCAGCAGAGAGGGATGGTACTGGATTGTGCCGAGCTTCGGGTAGGCCAGGATATTTTCCGGCAGAATATCGGTCACAAAGGCCATGACATTCAGCTCCGGGTGCAGCTTCACGTATCCCGCGTAGACCTCCGGAGCACGCATTCGCTGCGGCTGAAGGAGAGGTATGCCCAGGCGAATGGCCATGTCTTTCAAAGGATTAGCCCGGCCTGGCATGTCCGGAGAGGTATAAATGCCAACGACCTGCTCACCCTGCTTTAGCAGGGCTTCCGTGACCTTCTCGCCAAAGGCGGCCTGCCCGATGACAACGATACGCAATGCTTAAATCCTCCGTCCGGTAAATCCACGAGTCCCTCGCAATCAGTCATGTCCGTCTGCGGCGGACATCACAAAGGATGGAAACACTTACCCATGCAACCTGTCATTCTGGCGGAGGCCAGAATCCAGAGTCGCTGCTATTTGTGGATTCTCCGCCTTCGCTGGAATGACAATCTCGGGTGGATTGCTTATTTTGGGGCTAACAGCAATCTAGGTTACCAAGTCCTCGCTCTTTTGCTATCTTTACCTGCCCTCAATAATGATTTATAATATGGCCAAGAAATCGGGCTGGGATATGGCAGCCCGTTTCGCGGGGGGCTTATGGCTAAGATAAGTAGCTCTGGTTTCGGCTTTATTGTAATTGATGGCAAGCAATATGTCCATGACGTTCAGATTTTGCCTGATGGCACCGTGAAAGAGCGAGAGGCAAGCAAAAGCAGAGCCGGCAGCCACACCGTGACCCGCACCGAGCTGGAAAACATCAAGCCGACGCAGCCGGACGTTGTGGTCATAGGCACAGGTGTCAGCGGTCTGGTCAGACTGGCGGGTGACATTGAGGTCTATCAGAAGCGGGCCAAGCTTAACCTGATGCTGCTGGCTACCCCACAGGCGGTGACGGAGTTCAACCGGCTGACGGGTGAAGGAAAGAAGGTGGCCGCGCTTATCCACGTCACCTGCTGATATATACCTCCGCTATGCGGGCTGCTTTCTGGCCTTAGCTCACCTTTTCCTTCACGACAGCAATCAGGGCGCCCGGACCCATATGTACACCCAGCATGGGGCCAATGCGGGCTATTATAATTCGCTCCGGGCCAAGCGTTTTGCCCAGCCGTTCGGAAAGCACCTGCGCCTCATCCGGCGTGGTGTTATACATAACGGCTGTCTCCTCAACATTAGCCACGCCTTTGGCAAAGTCGAAAAGCCGCTCGATGCCCTTTGTGCGGCTACGCACCTGCCCAGCCGGCATCACCTCTCCATCGCGCAATGTCAGCACCGGTTTCACATTCAAGATAGAACCGACCAGCGCCTTTGCCTTGCCAATGCGCCCGCCCAGAAGCACATACTTAAGTGTATCCAATAGACCGAGCAGATGGACTGCCGGCATGACGGTTTTGACTTCCGCCACAACATCCGCCAGCTTCCCTCCAGCTTTGGCCGTCCTTGCCGCCGCCAGCACGATGAAGCCGAGGGCCATGCTCAGCACTCCGGAGTCAACAACTTCAATGGGGCACTTTTTGCCAACTTCTTCTTTAGCTTGAGCAGCGGAGTTATACGTGCCGCTCAGCTTGCTGGAGATGTGAATGGAGACGATGCCATCGGCCTCGCCCTGAAGCTTCTGGTAGGCAGTGGCGAAGTCCTGGGGGCTCGGTTGAATCGTGCTTGGGTGCACCGGGTCACGCGCCAATCTCTGGTAGAACTCGTCCTCGGTAATGTCCACACGGTCACGATAGACCTTTTCGCCAAAGCGCACATAAAGGGGCACCACGGTAATACCCAGGTCTTTGGCCAGTTTGGCTGGCAGGTCAGCACTGCTGTCAGTCACAATTCTTATCGCCATGATGACTCCTTCTCAGTAATGGATGTTCAAATTATAACCTATTCAGGCTACATGTCAACTGGGAAAATATTGACGGTGCGGCAGCTAAGCTGCTACATTACTGCCATACCCCACAGAAAGAGGGATTACGCTATGTCACCGGTCCTTGCGAAACAGGATATCGAGCAGCTGATAAAGGGACAGCCGCCACTGGTTGAATGCTATGTCAACTTTGCCGAGCAGCTACAGCCAAATGGCTTTGACCTCACTCTGAGAGCTATCGCCGTGCCCCAAACACCGGGGTTGATTGCTGTCCAGAACAGCCAGCGGCGGGTATCTGACCTGTCCCCGCTGGTGTTTGATGGCCTGGGCGCCATTGACCTCATACCAGGCGCCTATATCATCACCTTTAATGAAGTTGTCCATTTGCCGAAGGACATCATGGCCCTGGGCAGGCCCCGTTCGAGCCTGCTCCGCTGCGGCGTCACCATAGGCACAGCCGTCTGGGACGCCGGCTACTCGGGCCGCTCGCAGGCTTTGCTCGTGGTGCATAACCCCCGCGGCTTCCGTGTGGAGAACAATGCCCGTCTGCTCCAACTCATCTTCTTACAGCTGAGCAGGGAGACGGAAGGTTACCAGGGGGTCTATCAAGGTGAGAACACGGGCGAATAACCGGCACGAAGCAGCGCATCAAATATAGTATGCTGGGGGAGTGGAACGAGAAGTGCGGGTGAATGCCACTTGGGAAATACCCTACTAAGCCAAACGCGCTGCCGTCCGGGCGAGCTCCCAGGCATACTCGTAGATGTGCAGACCCTTGCTGGAAGCGATGATTTCGCCGTCTGCCACGCCTATTTCACTGGCCATATACTCCTTGAGGAGCTGGAGGCCAGCGAGGTTAGAAGGAAAGCCCGCCCACAGGTCCCAGGAGCGGAAATAGACGAAGAAGTGCAGCCTGTTGTCGCGAATTCTGGTATCAATACCCCTGAGGCACGGCGGGTCGGAGAGCTTAATCGAGTCGGCGTCACCCACTGCCATGTAGGCCTGGTTGGTGTTGTGGCCATCCTTCCGGTACATCTCGATGACTTCCGCAATCTGCTTTTCCAGATACTGGCCATAGGTATATTGCTCACCCTCGGCTACATGGGCGGTCATCAGATAAGGAAGGTAGTTTTCCACATAGGCCATGGTGCTGGGTGGCGGGAGGCCCTGCGGGACATCCGGTACCAATGGCCTCGTGGCTGGATTCTTGATGTGCACCACGGCGAAGTCAAGCTCCTTGCGATGCTGCCCGGCATAGCTGCCCCGCTGGATCTTGTAGGTGTAGCCCTCGCCTAACACCCGGCGCAGGCAAAGGAACCATGCCTCAGACAGGTCTCTGGCTTCAATGAACGATATTTCTATGGTGACTTTACCCCCAGTCTGGCAATTCCCATTTGCTAATACAAAGAGCGGCTGTCCGAAAGTGGGTATTTGTCATTCCAGCGAAAGTTGGAATGACAGCTTGTGTTCTCATTCTGGTATTAGTCGCCGTCCCGGTGACTAAACGGCTCGCCTACTTCTTTTTGAAAATGCGGAAGAAGCGGTCCTGGTATTCTTCAAAGACGTTCCAGCGGTCAAGCTCCTCTTTTAGCACGCGTGGCTCGCAGTCACCACGCTCCGCCCTGGCAAATAGTTGGTCAATCCGCAGGCGGGCGTCACGCGGGATGCCATGCGTGTCTATTTCCAGAAGTCCCCGGGCGCTCATCTGCCACAGGTTCTCATAGAGAGAACCGCGGGTAAGCTCAAAGATGAACTTCATCAGGGAGACATCCCACAGCTCGTCTTCACCCTTTATGATACAGGCCAGGGGATCGCCCCGCCGCTCAATATCGGCATTCAGCCTGTCCACCACCGACTCCATGGTATCGGATACAATATTAAGCTCCTTAGGCTCATTCCGGTAGGAATACAACACGCCGGGCACGCTGGTCCCGTGCATCCGGACAAGCATGTCCAGATATCTCCTGGCGTCCGGGCTGAAGCCTTCCATATTGGTGAGATAGTAAGGTGTCACCACCTTTGGCCTTTCCGCAATGACCCGCCCCTCCCGGATAACGACCTCGTCAACCTTGCCCACCAGCTCGGTATAAGACGGCTCGGTAAGGAGGTAATAATAGACATTAGTCGTGCCGAAGGTAGCCAGGCTCTGCTTGGGCAGCCTGAGTATCTCGGTGTGTTTGACCGCCTCCATTATCCTGTCATCGTCCATAGGCATTCGAGGGTCTCCCATCAGGGTATGGCCATTAACTCGTGCTTGTATTCATCCAGCACCTTAATATACTGTGTTTCAAACTGGTTTTGCAACTTGCGCCATTCCTCCTGGAACTGGGGCTGCCGCTCCACGTCTATGCGATAGCCGGACGCCGAACCGAACTGCTGCTGGATAGCCTGCTGCATCTTCATGGTGAAATCGGCCTTTAGCTGCTCGTAGGCCTGCTTGCGCTGTTGCTCACCCTGGGTCACGTAGTGGTTGAAGACCCGCCTCACCTTACTGAAGACATTTTCCACGCCAACCTTGTCGGTCTTCAGGTTCTTGATGCCATCCATAGCCCGTTTATTCGTCTTTTTGGCTATCTCATTGCGGGGCAGGGCAATATTCCGGCACAGCACCTCGATAGCGCCATCGCTGACATACTTGACCGCCTTCTTGTCAAACTTGCTAATCTCAGCGAGCAGGTCAAAGTCCTCCTTGAGATAGCGGGCGGCCAGCTTCTCCCCTTCCGGCATATATTTCCATTTCAGAAGCTCTTCATCACTGGCCTTGCCCAGCTTTTCAATCTTCTCCATGGCTATCTCGAGTGCGCTCTTTATTTCACCCATTGCAGCCCTCCCTGATGTTACCTGAACATAAATTATACAGGATTGCTCGGAAAGCTTAAAGACTCAGGATGCCGCCAAATCTGTGATTTGAGATCCCAACCAGCCATCTCCTGGATTCTAACGCTAAACTACAGTTGGCTGTGCTGAATGAAAGCGTGGTTACCCCGAAGATAGCCAACCTCTTGTCATTCCAGCGCAGACTGGATCCAGAGAGGGGCGTGGAGCGGATTCTGGCTCCGGCCCTGTCGCCAGGACAGGCTTCGGCAGACTGACAAGGACTTACTACGTCCATACTACTTGCTGTCCTTCTATGAAGGACATGGAGAATCGCGACATCAT
>JACQTX010000125.1 GCA_016210585.1 Chloroflexota bacterium | reverse complement strand
TCGGCAGGCTCAGGGCAGGCTCTTTAAGAAAGGGAGAAGTCTCCCCCCTTTGGAAAAGGGGGAATAAGGGGGATTTCCTGTATAAATGTTGATTATTAGTGCGCTCCTTCTAGCTGTTCACTACCGCCAGGGCCTGCTTCAGGTCAATGTCTCCCGTGAAGAGGGCCCTGCCGATGATGGCGCCCGCCGCGCCGAGCTGTTTGAGCATCTTCAGGTGGTTGATGGACGAAATGCCGCCGGCGGCGATGATGGGCACCCGGAAGGTATTGACCAGCTCGAAGATGGCGGTGAAGTTCGGCTCCGTGAGCGTGCCGTCACGGCTGATATCGGTGTAGATAAGCCGACGGACACCAAGCCCTATCATGGACCGGGCGAAATCAATGGCCTTCTGCTCAGTCTGCTCCTGCCAGCCACGGACGGCGATTTTCCCTTCCCGGGCATCAATGCCGATAGCTATAGACTCGCCGAAGCGCCGGACAGCTTCCTCAACAAGCCGAGGGTTTTCCACGGCCGCCGTGCCAATAACTACCCGGTCAGTGCCGGCCTTGAGGAGTTGCTCTATAACGCTCATCTCGCGGATGCCACCGCCCACCTGGACCGGCACCAGCAGAGCACTGGCTATTGTCTGGATAACCTCCATATTGCGCAGCTCGCCGGCCACAGCGCCGTCCAGGTCAACGACGTGCACTCTGGGCGCCCCCAGCGATTGCCACCTAAGCGCCACCTGTAATGGCTCATCGGAGAACACCGTCTCCGCACCGTAGTCGCCCTGGTAAAGGCGGACTACTTTGCCCCGCCTGATATCCACCGCTGGTATTATCTCGATGGTGGTTTCACGCTCCTTGATTATTCTTGTGGTGTTTAGCAGTAGCCCTTTGTCATTCTGGCGAAGCCTGTCCTGGCGACAGGCCGGGAGCCAGAATCCAGAAGAAGCATTTATGGACTGGATTCCAGCTTTCGCTGGAATGACGTTATTTGGATGGATTACCTATTTTCCGGGTAATGACAGCCCGAATTGTTGACAGCCTCTACAAATTAATATTAGCATACTTGCGCCAGGCTTTGGCGTTAAAGGCCTTGTTGTCCTTGTTCTTGTTCTCCAGGGCATCCAGAGCCCGGTTTATCATCTTCCGGGTATCGTGCGGCATGATGATGTCATCGGTGTAACCCCGCTCGGCGGAATGGTAGGGCGTCTCATAAAGCTCGTTATATTCTTTGATGCGTTTGGCCCTGACCTCCTCCGGGTTCGGGGCTGATTGTATCTCACGGGCAAAGATGACGCTGGCCGCTGTGTCCGCCCCCACAATGGTGACCTGCGCCATGGGCCAGGCGAAGACGAGGTCGGCACCGATGGCCTTGTCCAGCATCCCGTAGTGGGCGCCGGCATAGGACTTGCGCATGATAACGGCGATGAGCGGCACCGTGGCATCTGCCCAGGCGTAGAGCAGCTTGGCACCATGCCGCAGGATGCCCTTCCAGTCCTGGTCAGGGCCAATCATGTAGCCGGGGGCATCATGGAAGGTCACCAGGGGGATATTGAAGACGTCGCAGAACCGGATGAAGCGCGCCCCCTTGTCCGCTGCATCACAGTCAATGACGCCGCCCGCCCACTTGGGCTGGTTGGCCATAATACCCACCGGGCGCCCATTGAAGCGGGCAAAGCCGATGATGATGCTGCGTGCGTAGCTACCCATTATCTCAAAGAAATAGCCGTCATCCACGATCTTCCTGATGACCGGGTACATGTCAAAGGGCGTCGAGGCCTGCTCCGGCAGGAAGGTATCCAGCTCCGGGATGGGCCGCTCCGGGTCGTCTTTGGTCTCGATACGGGGCGGCATCTCGCGGTTGTTGGACGGGAATAAGGCGAGGAGCTCCTTGCACTTGTCCAGGCAGTCCTTATCGTCCTCGGCCACAATATGCGTGCAGCCGGACTTGACGGCGTGGGCCTTCCAGCCGGAAAGCTCCGGCAGGGTGATGTCCTCGCCGAGCTGTGTCTTGACGAAGGCCGGCCCGGCAATGCCCATGAAGCCCGTCTTCCGGCACTGGATGAGGAAGTCCTGCATGACCGGATGGTAGGCCTGCCCGCCCAGACATGGCCCCATGAGCAGGGCGATCTGCGGGATGACGCCCGAGGCCAGGATTTGCGCCCGGAACAGCCAGCCGTAGGACTCGAGGGTGTCCATGCCCTCCTGCAGGCGGGCACCGCCGGAGTCATTCATGCCGATAAAGGGCCAGCCCTTCTCCCTGGCGAACTCCACGGCACGGGTGAACTTGCGGCCATGATACTCGCCGAAGGTGCCCGCCATGGCGGTGTAGTCCTCCGCGGCCACCACCACGTAGCGGCCATTGACCTTGCCAAAGCCGGTGACCACGCCCTCCGCGGGTATCTCCCGCTTGTCCAGGCCGAAGGCGGTGGTGCGGTGCTTGACGAACAGGCCGATTTCCGTGAAGGTCCCCGGGTCAAAGAAATACTCCACCCGCTCCCGGACGGACCACTTGCCGTCCTTGCGCTGCCGCTCGATAGCCTCGGCACCACCCATTTGCAGGATTCTGGCCCTCTTGCGCTGGTATTCCTCGATTCTTTCCGCGGGCGTCGGCATGACGTCATACCCTCCCTTTTCGGCTTTATTTTGGGGACGGATCCGGTTGTCTCCCTGGCCGTGAAAATAGCCCTTGTCATATTAGCAAAAACGGGGCAGTGAAACAAGGAAGGGGGAAAGAAGCTGTCAGCTATCAGCTTTCAGCGGTCAGCAGAGAAGATGATTTACGATTTATGATTCATGATTTATGAGGAAGGATTTTGGGGTGGGTTTTGAAAGCGGTGTTTGACCTCACCCCTTGTGTCCCCCCTTCGGCCTCAGATCGCTTTTTGAGGTGAAATACCTTTGCCGGAAATAGAGAGTTCCGTTGGTCAAGTCCTGCTCTCAATAAAGCTCTTGAGAAGCTCTTTCTCGTGAGGTTTCGGAATTTGCCTGCCTTCTTTTTTCGCCGTCTCTAACCAGAGAACTACAGCTACTTTAGCTTCCCTTAATGCCTCTTCTTCCGTTTCACCAAAGGCCGAGCACCCGGGCAACTTCGGAACCACGGCGATATACCCCTGGTCTTCTTCACTGTAAAATATCTCAACGGCATATCTACTCTGCATTGCCTAATCCTCCACCAGTTGGTACTTCTCAACTATCTTGATGAACTGTCTGACTTGATACGGCTTCACCATTCCCTTAACGTTCTGGAAATTCAGTATTTCTTTGACGCCGGGTCTGACAAACACCATGTGGCTACCTTTTCCCCTTTTAGGCTGAAGCCAAAGACAAGAGTTTCCCGGCACATTTCTTCGAACCGGACATTGGCGGGGCCTTGCCTGAGTTTCTCATATATCTCTCGCTTATTCATCTTAGCTATCTTAGTATAGCATAGAGAGTGAGCACCATGTGTGCCCCATAAGCTGGGGGTGTGTCATCAAGCGGGGTGTTCAAGAGGGGCGAAGCCCCTCTTTTTGTTCCCCTTCTTCGCTGGCGGAGAAGGGGATAAAGGGGATGAGGTGAATAGGGAATGCAAAATCCCTCTCAATCTCCCCTTCGACAAGCTCAGGGCAAGCTCTTTACCAAAGGGAGAGAAACGGATTCTTCCTCGCGGAGTTTATACTGAGCTACGCGAATGTGCTTCTCAGAATGACAGGGTAGGGGTGCTCCTCAGAATGACGCAACCTGTAAGTCGGGCGAGATTGCTTCGGCTCCCGCCTGAGGCGGGATGCGCTGGCAATGACGAGTTTGGCGGGAATGGCATGAGCTGAACGCTGACGGCTATTCCTTCGATTGACACCCCCATAGCCAGATGCTAAACTAACGGCTGGGTAATTCTGCCCAATTTCCCCTTATTAGAATGTAAGGAGGCTTTATGTCCAGTTTGTCCCGGGAGAAGCTCCTGGAGATGTTCACCTGGCTTTTAAGGCTGCGGCGCATGGAGGAGAAGTGCATCGAGCTGGCTTTGTCCGGCATGGTGCCCGGCTGGCTCCACTCCTACCTCGGCCAGGAGGCGGTATCGGTGGGGGTGGTGCTGCACCTGCGCCGGGAGGACTACATCACCGGCACACACCGCAGCCGGGGGCATGACCTCGTCAAGGGGGTGGACCTGAAGAGGTATGTCGCCGAGATACTGGGTCGCAAGGATGGCCCCTGCTTTGGCCGGGGTGGTGAGATGCACCTGGCCGATAAAGAGGTGGGGGCAATGGGCGCCAGCGGCATCGTGGGCGGCATAGTGTCCACAGCCGTAGGGCTGGGCTTTGCCGCCAAGTATAAGGGGGAGGACAGGGTCAGCGTCACCTTCTTCGGGGATGGCGCCAGCAACCAGGGCACCTTTCACGAGTGCCTGAACCTGGCCACCGTCTGGAAGCTGCCCGTCCTCTTTGTCTGTGAGAACAACGGCTGGGCCGAGTTCAGCCCGCAGGGCAAGGTCATGTGCGTTGAGAATGTCGCGGCGCGGGCGGCGGCCTACGGCCTCCCCGGTATAACTGTTGACGGGGATGACGTGGAAGCGGTCTATCAAGCCGCCGGTGAAGCGATTGCCCGCATCAGGCACGGCGATGGCCCCATCCTCCTGGAATGCAAGACGCACCGCTGGCTCGGCCATTACGTGGGCGACCCTCAGAAATACCGCATGCCGCAGGAGGTCGAAGGCGTCCGCCAGTTCGACCCCTTGATGCGGTTCGAGAGCAAGCTGCTCAAGGAGGGCATCCTGACCGAGGAGATGATCCGGGAGACGGGCGAGAAGGTCCGCCATGAGGTCAATGAGGCCATCGAGTTCGGCAAGAACAGTCCTTTTCCTGAGCCGCAGGACATGTTCAAGTTCGTCTATGCTGAGGAGGGCGCCGCCAAGTGAAAGAGATACGCTACGTCAGAGCCATAACGGAAGCCCTTGATGAGGAGATAGCGCGGGATGAGAAGGTCTTTCTCATCGGCGAGGACATCGGGCGTGGCGAGGGCATCTTCAACACGCACCGGGGCCTGCTGGCAAAATACGGTGATAAACGGGTCAAAGATACCCCTATCTCCGAGTCCGCCTTCATGGGACTGGCCCTCGGTGCCGCCATGGCCGGCTTGAGGCCCGTGGTGGATATACTCTTCATGGACTTCCTTACCGTGTGCATGGACCCCCTGATAAACCATATCGCCAAGGCCCGCTACATGTTCGGCGGCCAGTATACAATGCCCATTACTATCACTGCCAGCACGGGCGCCGGCCTGGGTGCCGGCCCACACCACTCCCAGTGCCTCGAGGCCTGGTTCGCCCATATTCCCGGTCTGAAGGTAGTCATGCCCAGCACGCCCTATGACGTCAAGGGCCTGCTGAAATCCGCCATACGGGACGATAACCCGGTGCTCTTCCTCTATGACAAGACCATCATCGCCGTCAAGGGGGAGATACCGGAGGAGGAGTACCTGGTCCCACTGGGGAAGGCGGATATTAAGCGGGAGGGGACGGACGTTACCGTGGTGGCCGTCTCCAAGATGGTGACGCAGGCCCTGATGGCGGCGGACAAGCTGGCGGCGGAGGGCATCAGCATCGAGGTCATAGACCCGCGCACCATCAGTCCGCTCGATATGGAGACCATCATCAGCTCGGTCAAGAAGACGTCCAAGCTGGTTATCGTGCATGAGGCGGTGAAGAAGTTCGGCATCGGAGCGGAGATTGCGGCGACGGTGGTCGAGGAGGCGATGGACTACCTGGACGCGCCCATTAAAAGGGTGGGCGCCCCCTTTACGCCGGTGCCTATCAGCCCGCCGGAGGAGAAGGCCTATATCCCCAGCGCCGACCAGATTATCGAGGCAGTGAAGGAAATTGCCTCCTAAGGGTATCCCCGCGAAATCCCTCATAATCTCCCTTCATCAAAGGGAGAATTGTGGTTTTCCCCCTTCGGCAAAGTGGGAAGTAAGGGGGATTTTGCCCCTACTGTCACGATAGGGTCATAAGGAGAGTAACATGATAACGGTGACGATGCCCAAGCTGGGGCTGACCATGAAGGAAGGCACGATTGTCGAGTGGCACAAGAAAGAAGGCGATGCCGTCCAGAAGGGTGAGACTCTCTTTGTCCTGGAGACGGAGAAGGTGTCCTATGAGGTAGAAGCCCCAGAAGCAGGCGTCCTGGGCAAGATAGTGGCCCAGGTTGGTGACGTTGTCCCGGTGGGCGGTGTGATAGCCTATATACTCCAGCCCGGCGAGACGCCGGCGGCAATACCCGGACAGGCGGGTGCAGCAGCGGCCCCCGCGGCCGCGCCGGCAACGGCCGAGGCACCGGCGGCTGAGGCGTTGGAGAAGGTCAAGATTTCCCCGCTGGCCCGGAGAATCGCCGAAGAGCACAACATCAATATGCTGGCCATCAAGGGCACCGGGCCGGAGGGCCGGATTGTCAAAGAGGACGTCTTGAAGGCGATTGAGGAAGCGAAGGCAGCACCCGCACCAGCACCGGTGCCGGCTGCGCCGCCAGTTGCTGTACCGGCCCCACCACCCCCAACCGTAGAGGCTGAAGAGGAGCTGAGGCCGCTGTCTTCCATGCGAAAGGTCATCGCCGAGAGGATGACCGAGACCTTTACCGTGCCCCACTTCTACCTGACCATCGAGGTTGACACCACCGAGCTGGGCAAGCTACGGCAAGCGTTGCTGCCGGCGGTGGAAGCCAAGACGGGCGTCCGGCTTACGGTCACCGACCTGCTTATCAAGGTGGTCGCCCGCTCGCTGGAGGAGAACCCGAGCATAAACTGCCAGTATGCTGACGGCTCGGTCAGGCTTTTCAAGAGGATTGACATCGGCCTGGTGACCTCCGTGGAGGGCGGGCTGATTGTGCCGGTGATACGGCAGGCTAACAAGAAGACGCTCGCTGAAATAAGCAAGACCAGGTCGGAGCTGGCGCAGAAAGCGAGAGACCGCAAGCTCGTCAGGGAGGAGATGACCGGCAGCACGTTTACCGTCTCCAACCTGGGCATGTTTGGCATAGACCAGTTCAGTGCCCTGCTCCAGCCGCCCGAGTCGGCTATCCTGGCAGTGGGCGCCACGGTGGACAAGCCGGTAGCGAGAGACGGGCAGGTGGTCATCAGGCCCATGATGACTCTGACGCTCTCCATTGACCACCGTGTGCTGGACGGCGTAGCCGGGGCCAACTTCCTGCAAAGCCTGAAGAGGTATATCGAAAGCCCCGGCCTGCTGCTTCTATAAGAAAGTTTTGTCCCTGGACGTGAGGTTGTCCGAAAACTGTCATTCTTGAAGGAGTCCGCCGCAGGCGGATGACTGAAGAATCTCAGGGTTCCGACTAGGCAAAAGGGGAAGCCGGTGAGATTCTTCGCTCCGCTCAGAATGACATCTACGAAGCGGAGGGCAGAATGAGCAAGCGAGTTACCGTAATGGGTGGGGGGATGGGTGGGTATGGGGCAGCTATTCGCGCCGCCCAGCTTGGCGCCCAGGTGGTACTAATCGAGAAGGACGCATTGGGAGGCACCTGTCTTAACCGCGGCTGCATCCCCACCAAGGCCCTCCTCCACTCGGCCAATATGTTTGCCCTCATGAAGAAGGCCCAGACTCTCGGCGTCTCGGCCAAAGAGGTCTCCCTGGACTACGCCGCCGTGCTCAGGCGCAAAGAGGCCATCGTCAGCCGTTTGGTGGGTGGTGTGAGCTCGCTGATGCGGAAGAACAAAATCAGGGTCATCAAGGGCACCGGCTCTCTGGCTGACGCGCAAACGGTGGTTGTGACGGGGACGGATGAGGCCATAAGAGGGGACGCCATTATCATTGCCACCGGTGCCCGGCCGGCCTTGCTCCCTATCAAAGGGATTGACCAACCGGGCGTCATCATTAGTGATGACGCCCTGGTTTTGCCCGAAGTCCCGGCCAGCCTCTTCATCATTGGTGGTGGCGCGGTGGGACTGGAGTTCGCCCAGATTTTCCACCGGCTGGGTTCCAAGGTGACTGTGGCCGAGCTTCTGTCCCATATCCTGCCGGCCCAGGATGCCGAAATCGCCGGGATACTGCACGAGTCCCTGGCGAAGAGCGGCATCGAGATTTTCACAGAGGCGAACGTCACGGGCATTGAGACTACTGACAAAAACGAGAGGAAAGTCCGCTTTGTCACCAAACAGGGAGAACAGGAGAGAACGGTAGCTAAGGTGCTTGTGGCGGTAGGGCGCAAGCCAAATACGGAAGGGCTGGGGCTGGAGAAAGCGGGCATCAAGCTGGAGCGGGGCCGGATTACGGTCAATGCGCACATGGAGACCAGCGTGCGGGGCGTTTATGCCGTCGGGGATGTGGTGGGGGGGATGATGCTGGCCCATGTGGCCATGAGCGAGGGCACCTGTGCCGCCGAAAACATCCTGGGCCAGGACTCCGTGATGCGCTATAGCACCATCCCGTCTTGCATCTACACTTCTCCGGAGATCGCCACCGTAGGGCTGACTGAAGCCGAGGCCAGGAAAGAAGACCCGAATATCAAGGTGGGGCGGTTCCCCTTCATGGCCAACGGCCGGGCCTTGATTCTTGACGAGTCTGAGGGGATGGTCAAGATTATCACCAATAGATACGGCGAAGTGGTCGGGGTGAGCATCATCGGCCCGGAGGCGACGGAGCTAATCGCCGAGGTCACGCTGGCCCGGCATTTCGAGGCCGGCATGGCCGATATTATCTCCTGCATCCACGCCCACCCCACCCTGTCTGAGGTCATCCGGGAGGCGGCCATGAGCACCGAGGGACGAGCGGTGCACATTTGACGCTCCAGGCTGTCAGCGTTCAGCTATCAACATTCAGCATGTTGTGGCAGATAGTATCGAGTCCCTGAAATAGCTTCCATTATCGGTCTCTCCCCTCAAGGGAGAGGAAATGGTTCAAGGGATTTGTGAGACACTGTAGCTGATGGCTGAAAGCTGATTTCTGACCATTGGAGCAATCGCACTTGTCCCGGCTAGATGAAGAAAGCAATGAGAGACATCTGCCATGTACACAACCTCGGACTAATAGAATACGGCCGCGCTGTGCGGCTCCAGGACGCCCTGGTGGCGGCACGGTCAGAAGGCACCATGCCGGACACCATGCTTATCCTTGAGCATCTGGCCGTTATTACCACCGGCACGGCTGGTGGGGAAGAGAATATCGCCGTTGCTAAAGAGACCTTGCTGCGGGAGGGCATTGCGCTGGCCCACACTGACCGGGGCGGCAATGCCACCTGCCATGAGCCGGGCCAACTGGTTGGATACCCTATCTTGGACCTGCAAAGCCGGGGCAGGGATATCCATCAGTATGTGCGCGAGCTGGAGGAGACGATCATCTGCACGCTGGCGGACTTCGGCATTCCGTCTTACCGTGACCCGCGCTACCCCGGGGTGTGGACGTCAGGCAAGAAAATCTGTGCCTTGGGTATCCGTGTGAAACACTGGGTAACCAAGCACGGTTTTGCCCTTAATGTGAACAATGATATGAGGGCCTTCGCTTTCGTCCGGGCCTGTGGTATCGCCGGGTGCCAGGTAACCAGTATGTCACAGGAGCTGGGACGCGAAGTGACTATAGAGGAAGTCATCCCATGCTTTCTAAGGCATTTCGGGCAGGTGTTCCAGGTGAGCACGCGGCAGTTTGTCGTTGCGGGTGCAGCGGGCGAAGGCGTATGGGAGGCAATCTCTAGATTGTATGCCAGCGGGAGTGAATCGCAGATTGCTTTGCCTCCCGATGCAGCCGCCAGAGGTGGACTCATCGGGATGGTCTCGCAATGACGGTTTTCATATATAGCGCTATCTATATGGGCAGACGGGCTGTTTTGCGGACAAGATTGCCTGGTAAAGGAAAAGCATGAGCGGAAAACATCCCGCCTGGCTCAGACAAAAGGGGCTGGAACCAGCCGTGCTCGACCGTATGAAGGGGCTTCTCGATGGCCTGTCCCTGCACACGGTGTGCGAGAGCGCGGCATGTCCTAACCAGGGACGGTGTTTCGCCGAGGGCACGGCCACCTTCCTTATCCTGGGCGACACCTGCACGCGCGGTTGCACCTTCTGTGCCATAGATAAAGGGCGTCCGCCTCCGCCTGACCCGGCTGAGCCGGAGCGTGTGGCCCGGGCGGTGCACCAGCTAAGCCTGAAACATGCCGTGGTTACCTCGGTGACGCGAGACGACCTGCCTGATGGCGGTGCCCGCCATTTTGCCGAGACAGTGATTGCCATACGCCGGCTGAACCCGACCACCAGCATCGAGGTGCTCATCCCGGATTTCCGCGGGTCAATCGAGGCGCTGCAAACAGTGGTGGCGAGTGCCCCACGGGTTATCAACCATAATATCGAAACGGTGCCCCGGCTGTATGGCGAGGTGCGCCCGGCGGCCGATTACGGGAGCTCTCTTAATCTCTTACGGATGGTGAAATCCCTCGACGCTGCCATAGTGACCAAGTCCGGCCTGATGCTGGGACTGGGCGAAAGGGAGGAAGAGGTCATGGCCGCTCTGCAAGACCTGCGTGCTGTGCACTGCGACTGTCTGACGCTGGGGCAATACCTGCCGCCTTCAACTCAGCACCACCCCCTGGTCAGATACGTCACGCCGGAGGGGTTTGAAGAGTATGGCAGACTGGCCAGACAACTAGGCTTCATCGCCGTCCGCTCTGGTCCCCTGGTGCGCAGCTCCTACGATGCCCTGGACATGTGTGCCGGGCTTGCCTGACATAAAGAAAGATAACAGAGCTACAAGATACCGGCTATCAGCCGTCAGCATTCAGCTATCAGCTACAAAGTGAATGCTGACCGCCGCGTATTGACAGCTTTTTGACTGAGAGCTTGTGAATTTATCGCTTCATGGGTTTCAAGTACATGGACACCATAAAGATTAGGTGAGCAGAATTCACATTTTCAGGATAGATTGACGTTAGCTTTACAACTTAAGGGTCATCCCCACCGAATTTGTGGTCGTCTTTTCTAAGCCTCCTGAGGCATTAATGCTAGCCAGCGTAATAAATTGTGCGCGACCGCAGCGAGCAGTACTAAGTTGAGCGCCTTGCTGAGTCCCTTGACGGTAAGTCGTGCCAGTCCGTGGTAACGTAATTGTGCATTGGCCCATTCTGCAGTCGCCGTTCTTACTAATCGTTTCATAATAATTTGATCGTGCTCCCCCTTTATCAAAGGGGGATTGAGGG
>JACQTX010000122.1 GCA_016210585.1 Chloroflexota bacterium | reverse complement strand
CATGCTAATATGAAACTATTGGTAGCTATATTCTCTTGGTTTTCGATTTGGGGCTACATTAAAACCCCAGCTTCTCCCTGACCAGGATGGTGGTGATACGTTTTGGCAATAGCTCCCGCTCGTAGATGACTATCTTGCCTACGGTGGTGCCGGCAAAGCCGGCCCGTTTCATCCGGGCATCCTCCAGGGGCACACAGTGCTCGTAAAGGCGGTTGAAGGCACGGTGCATCTCGTCCACTATCTTGTTCACGCCAATCACCCAGATGACATTCTTGCCACCGAAGACGTAGCCGCCCTGGCGGCTGCCGGAAGCATCCGTGCCGAGCACCTGGCCGGTCTCGGTCACCGCCTGGATACTGCCAATGAAGTACTCCGCCGTGGTGCTGAGCCGGCGCAGGTCCTCCTGCTTCTGCGGGTCCTTTTCCGGCAGAATGCGGTCCTTCCAGTTGCGCCAGGGGTGCCGGCTGCTGATAAGGAGGTCAATGAAGCCTATTTCCTCCAGGGTGGTAGAGCTACCGGTCATCACCTCACTGCCCGGGGGAATCATTTTGGTTAGTGTTTCCAGGGCGCTCTTCCTGTCCGGAACAAGGACCGGGTTGAAATTGCGCTCTTTCAGCCCCGCCATGGTCCGGTCAATAGCTGCCTGGTCAGGTATCTGGTCCCAGTCCATTGCCCACCTCCCGTGTTGTTCCTGATACTAGCGCGCTGCGGAAAACTCGGTGATCTCAAGGCTGAACTTCTTGCCGTCCGTGACCACCAAGCGCTGCGGCTGCTGGATATACTTCACATCGTCCAAGTTGACCTCGCGCGGGATGATGTTGATTACCAGCCGGTTGTCCGGGTACACGATGCGCTCCCTCTTCTCCGGCATCCGCACGAAGCTGCCCTTCACTTTGTCGAAGACCCAGGCATGTCCCCTGAGACGGATGGCCTCAGCCGTGCACCTTACCACCTCACCGATAAAGTGACGGCGCACATCTTCCGGGAAAGCCCGCCGCTCGATGACATGCACCTTCTCACCAGGGTCCATAATCATGTCACCCCCTTCCATAAGCGTATACTTCCGTAGCGCGGCCTTAAACTTCATTATAGCACAGGCCGCCGCCCGTACATCTCTGGCCATCAAGGCATCCGCTCATCCTGTCCCCGGTGAATGCCCGTCAAGCCATGATGCTACGTCCGCTAACACTTGAGCCCTTTCCGGCTCGTTGAAGACCTCGTGGTAGAGCCCTTCGTAAAGCCTAAGTGCCGTATCGCTTGAGCCGAGCCGTTCATATAGGGTCTGGCTGCTCCCGGGACTGGACAAACGGTCCGCCTTTCCGTGCAGG
Organism: Chloroflexota bacterium; assembly: GCA_016210585.1. Classification (GTDB taxonomy): domain Bacteria; phylum Chloroflexota; class Dehalococcoidia; order Dehalococcoidales; family JAFGLR01; genus JACQTX01. Next base: position 6,018 of record JACQTX010000122.1, on the reverse strand, counting down.
ACCAAAACAGGCAGCTTGAGGCGCGGTAACTGGCCGGGCAGAAGACGCATTATTCTAAGGAACTCGGCACCCGTGCGAGCGGGGATTTTGCCCCGCCAGACGAGGGGGTCATTGACATAAGCCGTTACCACGCTCTGGTCTTTGCTGATGGCGGAGGCGTCCAGTGTGGCCACGCCCATCCCGGGCAGTAGCACTGATAGCAGCCGCGCCATCAAAATCGCCACGGGAGGGACGCTTGTCCCGGCGCTGAGGGTCACTCCGGAGAGGACCAGCCCGGCCAGGTCTGACTGGTGCTCAAGGGCATAGGCCGCAGCTATGGTGCCGCCCATTGAGTGGCCGATAAGAAAAAACGGGCTGCCCGGCTGGCGCTCGCGGACTATATCGCTGAAAGTCTTGAAGTCGTAGAGATAATGGTCAAAGCGGTCAATATAGCACCGCCGCCCGGCGGACCGGCCATGCCCGCGGTGGTCAAGCCCGAAGGCAGCGTAGCCCTTCGGCACAAAATAGCTGGCCAGGTCCATGTAGCGCCCGCTGTGCTCCGCTAACCCGTGACAGATGAGCAAGGTGGCCCTGGGCGTGGTCGCCGGCAGCCAGCACTGGTAGTAAAGCCTGATGCCTCCGTAGCCGATGATGTGACCTTCCTGGTGTTCCATGTTGCAGCCCGCCTGTCAGGTCACATTATAGCACAGGGGAGCGTAGTGCTGAATACCCGGTCATCGGTAGGGCTGACCACAGTCGGGTGGGTGAAGCGGGAGCGCAACCCATCTTCAGCCGAAGAACGGAATGCGCTGGCAATGACACTTCTGGGCACAGTGGCTAAAAATCAGCGAGCTTGGTCTGGCCGAGGGGACGCAGGAATGAGGTGTCATTGTGGCTGACGAGGACGGACCGCCCGTCCTGCCAGGCGAAGGTGGTGATGCCGCAGGTATCCTGCCTGATATTCCAGAAATGGGCATTGCTCAGTCCCAGCAGGGCACAGATGAGCACCTTGTTCACCACGCGGTGCGCCACCAGGACCACACTGCCGCTGTGCCGGGCGACGACCTCTTTCACAGCCTTGCGTGCCCGCCTCCGGACGTCCCGCAGGCCCTCCCCACCCGGCATTTGCACTTGTTGCGGGCGGCTGAGCCACAGCCTGTAAAGCTCCGGGTATCTTTCCGCCACAACGGCATGCTCCAGGCCTTCCCACTCCCCGTAGTCCAGGTCAATAAGCCCCGGGGCTTCTATCACCGGCAGGCTATGGTGGCCGGCGATGGCCTCCGCCGTCTGCCACGCCCGCTTTAGCGGGCTGCTATAGATGGCTTCTATCTTGACATTACGCAGATACGCCGCCAGCCGCGCCGTCTGCTTCATACCGGTCTCATTGAGAGCTACGTCCTTCCGCCCGCGAGAGACCTCCTGCACGTTCCAGGCCGTCTCCCCGTGCCGGACAATCAGTATTTCGGTCACTGCCCTTCCTTCTTGCCGGTCTCCCCGACCTTTTCCACCTCGATGGTGCACTCGGTGACGAGGGCGGCGAAGGCGCCGAGGGCTGCCAGCACCGGGGCCACCATGATGCCGATGGCTGCCGCCGGGGCGCCGATGGACAAAGGGATTTCCAACACTGTCCGCCCCTCGTGGATGACCCGCACCCGGCGGATATTGCCCTCGTGGATTAGCTGCTTGACCCTGGCCACTACCTGGTCACCGGAGATGGTGAATTTCTCTCGCTCCGCCATGTGCCGACCTCCTTTGTTTTTGCTTCCCCCTTTGAGAAAGGGGGAGTAAGGGGGATTTTGAATTGCAAATCCCTCTCGATCTCCCTTTGACAAAGGGAGAAGCTGTTGACGCCACCTATTAAAGCAAGTCCTGGCGGGAAAGTAAAGGGTGAATACGGCTGGTTGTCATGGCGAGACCATTGCACAGTAGTCGTAGGGTGGGTGGAGCGAAAGCGTAACCCACCCTTTGGCCAGCGAACGAGATCGCCACAGCGTCGGGATGGCTCGCAATGACAAGTCCCCCCAAAAAGAGAGAGCCCCGATAAAATCGGGGCTCTCTCGGGGAGTATCCGGAAAGCTAGACTTAGCTTACACGCCTCGTTCTAACTATCAGGACGATGACGGCAACTACCAGGACGGCGCCAATGGCGATAATCGCCCAGACGTAGCCTGGAGTGACCTGCGCCGGGATATTAACGATGGGTGCCGGCTGGGTTACGGTGATGGGTGGCATTGTCTGCGGCGGCATCGTCAGCGTTACCGGTGCTTGTGGTGGGACACTGACGGTAACCGTAGGCGCGGGCACCGTGATAGGCGGCACGGTCACCGTAATGGTGGGCGCCGGCTGTGGCGGAATGCTGACCGAGACCGTCGGCGTGATTGGCGGGACCGGCTTGGGGGCCGTGGTGAAGACGCCGGTTATCCAGGCACTCTGCCCGGTGGCCGTGGTGGCCCGGACTCTCCAGTAGTATACCCCGCCTTCGGTGAGGGCATCGGGCCAGGCGAAGGCACTGATGCTGGAGGTCTTGGTCACGGCATCGCTGAAGTCAGGCTTCTGCGCCAGCTGGATTTCGTAGCCGGTAGCGCCAGCCACCGCACCCCAGCTCAGAGTAGGCGTAGTGCTGACACCCGATGCACCCGGGGCCGGAGCGATAACCGGCGGTGCACCGACTGCCGGCAGGGCTGTGCTGAACTTCCTGGTATCAGACCAGCGGCTCAGCACCGGACTGTTCCCGCTCACCCTTACTCTCCAGTAGTAGGTGGTGTTGTTAGCGAGTGCTACGTCTGCTGCAGGAGTAGCGTCACCCAGGGTGGTGCTGGTCTCGGTGGCCGTAATCGGTGCGACAGCTATGGTGATGGAGCCGGCCAGGTCAGACCTGGTGCCATACTGCACGTCGTAGCTGGTAGCACCGGTCATCGGGGTCCACTTGATGGCCGCAGTAGTGGTGGTGGACAGGGTGGCGTTGTCGGCCGGGGTATCCAGGGCAACGCCGCCAGTGAAGTTATCGGTGTACCTCCAGATGGTCCCCGCCTGGTGACCCCAGGCGGTGGTGCTGCCCGTGGTCAGATAGAGCTTATTAAGCTGAGTTACGGCGGCGGCCGCACTCGACTTGTTGACGCTCTCCCACATGGCTCCCACGTCAGCCGCGGTGGCGGTATTGGTCGCGCTCAGCGACCGCAGAATACCCGCGACGGTAGGGCCAGCATCGTTGGCCGCGGCATAGACGGCACCGTCAGCGGCGGCGACGATGCTGGAGAAGGTGGTGGCCGCCGTGACCGGGTTAGCCTGGCCATCGGCCAGCTGGGCACCGGCGGTAACGGTATCGTTATCGGTGGCGGCATCCAGCAGCTTGCTGCGGGTAGTCGTGGTGCCAATCACGAAGCGGTCAATCTGGGCACCGGCGGCAGCGTAGATGGTGGTGTTGGTGCTGTAGCTCCGGTCGAAGGCCACGAAGGTGTTGTTAGCACCAGCGGCACCGGTAACTGCACCAACGGCTGCCGTGCCCCAGTTGGCCGCGGCGTCAGTCGAGCGGAAGACCTCGCGGTTGGCATTGCCCAGGATAAGGGTATTGTCCGCGGCGTAGTTGGGCGACTTCTTAATGTCGGTTACCGCCATTGCCGCGGTGGGTTTTTGGGTCGGCTCCGTCCAGGGCAGGGCACCGGCGTTGGTGGTCTTGTAGGTCGTCCCCACGCCACCAGCCACGATGGTGTCCTTGTCAATGATAACCCAGGAGTTGACTGCACCCGGAGCGAAGGCGAGCTTGCTGAAGGTGGCACCGCCATCAATGGAGCGATACACATTGACGGGAGCGGTATTATCGCCCAGGAAGAGGGCATCACCCGCCGGAGACAGAGCAATCGTCTCGAGGGTATTGCCGGCAGGAACAAAAGCCAGGCTGCTGACGGCAACCCTCGTCCAGCTCGTGCCATCGTTCTTCCAGACGCTATCGTTGCCCGCGGCGTCCTGCGCCAGGACATAGATTATCTTGTCCGTAGCATAGGTCGGAGACAGGGCGATCTCGCGGATAGCGTTAGCACCGGCTACGTCACTGTCAATCATGGAAATCTGGTTAAAGCTCTTGCCACCATCCATGGTGACGGAGACAGCCCCTTCCGGAGAGCCACTGACAGCGGCCAGGGCTTTCTGGTTGGCGCTGAAATTGGCATCCATGACCACAGAGACGGCGCCAGGCCCGGATGGTCCCTTGGTGGCATTGTTCCAGGTGGCGGCGGCGCCATCAGCGGAGCGCCAGACAGCACCGGCGCCGGTGCCACCGAGGACGGTATAGCCACCAATGTTGCCTTTGACGCCGACGCTGACCACATCAACGGTGGAGGCCGCGCCAAAGCCATTGATGCCTACCCCGGCAACCATGCGGTACACGCCGCCACCGGCACCGCCGCCATCGCTGAGGCCCACCAGGAACTCAGAGGCAGCGCTGAAGGTGTAGTTGTCCGGGAAGCCAGCCGCAGCAGCTGTAGCCGCAGAAGCGGCCACGCCAATGCCGATAGCCGGCATAGCTGCCGGGTCCCAGGCCCCGCCGGAGAAGAAGTGCACCTTGTTGCGCAGTGCCGGGCCAGCAGCACCGTCATCTATGACGGCAACAATGCCCTGCGTGGTGTTGAAGTCGGGTGAGGTGGCTACGGCAAAAACGTCACCGGCCGGAGCGCCCAGGCTGGCGAAGGCGTTAGGGCCACCGCCGAAGGCGGGCGGGGCGTCCTTGACAAAGTATACCTTGCCGCCCAGGGCACCATTGGAGGTGCCGATGAAGACGTAAGGCACACCGCCAATGAGACCGGTGGTTACGCTGGTGATAGCCTCACCAACACCAATGCCGCCACCAGGGGCCACATTGGCATAGGTGGTGCCGCCATCAGCGGACTTGAAGACTGTGGTGGCAGTGGCGGCGTAGAGAAGCTGGGCATCATCGCGTGAAGTGGCGATGGCTACGGCAGCCGCACCGGCGGCATTAGCTGCATTGGAGAAGTTCTTGGTGGTTGAGGAGGAGCCCGTCCATGTCTTGCCGCCATCGGTGGACTTGAAGATTTCATTCACCGCAACGCCAGCACCGGCACCATCGGGGTCCGGGTTGGCATGCAGGAAAAGGGTGCCATCCTTGGCCATAGCCAGGGGTCCCACGTTAGTCAGGGCAGCCGTGGTATCCCAGAAGAAGCCACCGGTGGAGCCTGTCGTGGGGAAGGTGAGCCTGTCCCACTCATCCGTGCCAGCGGAGACGGGGATAGGGATAGCGAACAGGCTGGCCAGGATAGTAACGATTAAAGCTACTCCGAGTAATCGGAATATTTTGCTTTTCATCGACCTTTTGTTTATTTCCTCCGTTATATCTTAGCGTCCCCACACTGGACCATCCTCATGGCCCACTATATTTATGGGGACAAGATTATTAGCCCGAATTTGCTATTTGAGTCCGCTGGACTCTCTCCCTTGCGGGTGCAGCCATATTCACCTCCTTTTGCCAAAAACTCACTAAGTCATATGCCCCACTGAACATATAACTCAGTAGCTAAGTATAGCACAATTGCAGCAATTGTCAATAGGCATTTGCAACCCAAAATCAGCGATTCAATCTGGTGGTCGGGTTGGGAAACCCGACCACCGTGTCCAGGCAGGTTTCCAAACCTGCCCTACGGAGGTCAATCGCTATTTTCGGGAGCAAACCGTTATCCATGTATTGGCAAATCCTCAAAAGTGTCATTGCGAGATCCTTCACGGCAAAGCGTGAAGGCCGAAGCAATCTCACACGACATGGGCACGAGATTGCTTCGGCTTCGCCTTCGGCGAATGCGCTCGCATGTATGAAAACGCTGCGGTTGTCAAGAGGGATACGATTTTAGGCGATGTTAACTCCTTTCTTAGTTGACCAGGCTAATGTCACCCTAGCTCGAGGCCGTTTTGTCGGATGCATGTATTCGCCATCAAAGTGGCATGAGCATATTCCCGTTGGGGTGTCGCACTCAATGAACGGACTCTTAAGTTCCATGCGAGCGTCGCGCTTACCCCTTCTGAGTCGTGACCAGT
>JACQTX010000124.1 GCA_016210585.1 Chloroflexota bacterium | reverse complement strand
CCTGGATGCTGCTGAGCTGGGTCTACCGGCGTCCCAGCGCCCTTGGGGTGGCTACCGGAGCGGTGGTGGGACTGGTGGCCATCACACCGGCAGCGGGCTTTGTGCCACCGCTAGCGGGCATACCTATCGGTGCTGGGGCCAGCCTGGTGTGCTACTATGCCATGCTCTTCCGGGCCAAGAAGCTCGGTATTGATGAGTCCCTGGACGTCTGGGCATGTCACGGTATGGGTGGCACCTGGGGTGCTTTGGCTACGGGCATCTTCGCCAGCCTGGCCGTCAACCCGGCCGGCGCTGATGGCCTGCTTATGGGTAATGCCCTGCTGGTAGGCAAACAGCTAATCGCCGTTGCTGTCGTCTGGGCCTTTTCCTTTGCGGCTACCTGGGGCCTGGGCAAGCTGGTTGACGTGACCATCGGGCTAAGGGTCAACGATGTCGAAGAGAGGGTGGGGCTGGACATCTCTCAGCATGGTGAAAGAGCTTACGGAGGGTTATCATGAAAAAGATAGAAGCTATTATCAGAGAAGAGAAGCTGGAGGCGGTGAAACGAGCACTCGAAGCAAAGGGCATTATCAGCATGACGGTCAGCGAGGTGGTTGGCCGTGGCCAGCAAAAAGGGCTACGCCTGCAATGGCGTGCCGGGGAATACTGCGTTGAGTTCCTGCCCAAGCTGAAGCTGGAAATTGTCTGTGATGATGCGGACTGTGACCTGGCAGTGGACATCATTTGCCAGACTGCCAGGACTGGCGATATAGGGGATGGCATGATATTTGTCCTGCCTGTGGAGGGAGCGGTGCGTGTCCGCACCGGGGAGAGGAACGCTACTCTGGCCCTGAGCACCCTATCCGATAAGACTCTGGCAGAGATACGCTAGACCACAACGGACAACCGTTGAACAGCTTCGGGAATGTCGCTTGTCCACGTATGGGACGCCACTTTAGCCGGGCGGTGGGCTTTCCACGAGGGTAACGGTGGTCTCCTGCTGGCTCCGGCCACGCCAGAAGCTAACCGCCATCTGCTGGCCACTCTGAGCCGCCCGTATAGCCCGCACGGCACTATCCGCACCATCTATGTTTTTCCCATTCATCTTGACGATGACGTCACCGACTTTGAGTCCAGCTTTGTCAGCGGGGCCGCCGGGGACAATCCTCGTAACGAATGCCCCCTCCTCTATAGCCAGATTATAGCGGAAGACCAGGAACTGGTCCACGGTGGCCAGTTGTATTCCCATCCACGGGCGGACAACGTAGCCCTTTTGTACCAGTGACTCGATGACGGGCATAGCGCCGGTGATGCTTATAGCGTAACCCAGGCCCTCAATGCCCACCGCCGCCAGCTTGGCGCTGGTAATTCCGATTACCTCACCGGCCATGTTCACCAACGGGCCACCGCTATTGCCGGGGTTTATGGCGGCGCTGGTCTGGATAAGGTCATAGAGGGTCTGCCCGGAAGAGACGGTGATAGAGGCCCCAGAGCGGCTAACAATGCCCTCGGTGGCACTAATACCCTCACCCAGGGCATTGCCAATGGCCAGCACCCAGTCACCTATCCTTAGCTTGGTAGAATCGCCGATAGTAACCGCCGGCAGGTCCGTCTTGTCCACCTTGACCACGGCCAGGTCAGAAAAGGCATCAACACCAACAATGGTGCCCGTGGCGACTGTATCATCACCAAATGTCACCGTGATGGTATTGGCGCCTTCGATGACGTGATTATTGGTCACAATGAGGCCGTTCTTGTCCAGAATCCAACCTGAGCCAGCGCCTTCTTCCATGAAAGGCTGGTTAAAGAAGTCAAGGGTTACTACCTCAGTAGTGATAGCTACCACAGATGGTTTGACTTTAGCTATCACGGAAACAAAATCAGGGAGTGTTGTGCTCAGTGGCGCCGTATTTGTCGTTACTGGTGGTTGCGGGGGTGTCCACGTGGGTGTGGGCGGTGCCGTGACCAACGGGGTCGGGGTCGGTGTTTCGGCTGGTTGGATGGTGGGGAAGGTGCAACCGGCCAGGACAACCAGAGCTATCAATAGGACAATGATCAAATACTTCAGTCTTCTCACGTTTCCTATTATAGCACGCGGGAAACGTCACCAAAAAGTGCTGAGGACGAGGCTGAAGGGCAACTACGCTTGCAGGGTATGTTGATTTCGCCTAAAATAAACAGGGTGAAGGAGCGGCAGCAGTATTCATCTGGCTACTATGACCTGACATGAGCGGAAGGTTGTGAGTTCGGGCGAGTTCTTTTGGGCCGAAGTGGCGGAATAGGCAGACGCGACAGTCTCAAAAACTGTTGGGGGGCAACCTCCATGTCGGTTCGAGCCCGACCTTCGGCACCATGGAAATGCCCTAAGGGCTTTTACGAGCACAATGCCCCGTTGTGTAGTGGTAGCACAGAGGACTTTGAATCCTTTAGCCCTGGTTCGAATCCAGGCGGGGCAGCCAGAGCTTTCCCCCGATAGCTCAAAGGTATGGAGCAGGTCCCTTCACCTCGAGAGATTGAGGCGAAGGATTAACCCTAGGTTGCAGGTTGAGGCAAGACCGGCCAGTTTCAGTTTGACTTTCACTCCTGCAAAAAGCCATAATAGTATTTAGCTTCCAGACATCTTTTCAATCACGCTCCCCGATAGCTCAATGGTAGAGCGGGCGGCTGTTAACCGCTAGGTT
>JACQTX010000001.1 GCA_016210585.1 Chloroflexota bacterium | reverse complement strand
TTGCTTCCCAAAGCTATTTTACCAGAAAAGCTGGGGTAAATACCCCCTTGCTTTGCCCTATTCAGTTATTCAATAAAGAGTTTCGCGGATGGCTCTGGACCCAACTGTCAAGCGGCGGGATGTTTTACAGTCAGCTCATTTGATATAATGAAAACGGCGATGAAGCTCGCCTCGATTTTGTCCCGCCTGGTTTGGACGGACTGGCGAGATGTCGTTTCGGTAATCTCTTTTTGGTCAACTTCCGTTGTCATTTCGATTGCGCCTGGCCGCTATTGTTTTTATTATCGCGCTTTTGCCGGCGGCGTTCCAGAAGGTCAACAAAGGCTTCCAGGCGGGTCAGCATACCCGGCTTGCCCATCTGCTCGTCACAGAGCAGGGTCAGGACGGGAATCTCCTCCCTGGTCGCCGGCATGATGTTCTGGGCTACAATCTCCGGCATGCAGGTGAAGGGGGCCAGGTGGATGATCCCATCGTAGCGCTCGCGGGCATAGAGCACCTTCTCCCCGATTGATTCCCAGCCATCCCCGCCAATATCCCTCTTGAGATAGGGCATCGCCGCCTGGTGAATTCTTTCCTTCTTGCTTTTCCCCAGGAAGCCAAAGAAAAGGCTGAACTTGGTCCATTCCGAGATGAAGGTGGTGCGGTGGACCTCCACACCAAGCTTACCAAGCTCGCTTTCCAGGTCCAGGTTGGAGAAGGGCTCCAGCAGCACATAGAACTCGCCGGTAATCCCGACGATTAGTGGCTGGCGGCCGTTCCTGGGCACGGCATCAAGCTGGGCGAGATAGTCCGCCTCGACCTTTTTCAGCGTCCGGTAATCGTCCGCTTCGTCCAGGGCATCGAGAGACCGGGCGTAGAGCCGGTTGGCCGTCCCTTTGTCCCGCTCCACCGCCCGCACCTTCTGCACCGCTCGCTCTACCCGGTCAATGGCATTCAGCTTGGCCAAGCCGAAGCGAAAGGCGGCAAAGATTTTCGTCCAGGGGGCGTTATTGGACAGCTTCTTAACCATCTCCAGGAAGCCGAGGAACTTGCGCTCCGAGACACCCAGTTCCACAATGGTGGCCGGGTGGCCCAGGTCACGTAGAACTTGCTCCTGGATACGGACGTAGTAGCCGAGGCGGCAGATGCCATAGCCGCCGGGCATGAGCAGGGTGTCCGCGCCAAGCTCCGCTGCCTCAATGAGGTTGCCCATGGTCAGCTTGAAGGGGATACACAGTCCCTCCGGAGAGTACTTGGCGCCCAGCGAAAGGGTCCGCCGGCTGTTAAGAGGCGGGACAACATAGTCCACATTGAGCCTGCGGAAGAGGGTCTTGAGCGGAATGTAGAGGTTACCCAGGTGCGGTATGCCTACGCGCATGGCAGCGTCTTCCTCTTCTTGCGATGAATCATGTCGAGGAAGGCTTCCAGCCTGGTGAGCACGCCCGCGTCCGCCGTGTGCTCCTCCAGGGTCAGGCTCATAAAGGGCACTGATTTGATGCGGGCGGCCTCCCGGCGTACCATGTCCATCATCAGCGAGTCCGGCCCGCAGCCGAAGGTGGCGATGCCGATAATACCGTCAACCTTGCCTTGCAAGAAGTAGCTCCCTGCACCCACCACCTCTTCTTCATAAGCCCAGTAGTCCCGACCCAGCCGGGCGGTGGCCACCTCAAGCTCGCCCGGCGTGACCATCTCCGGCGTCACCACCCTGCTGTGGGTGGCCTGGAGCCGCTCAATCAGGCGGTGGTTGATAAACTCATCATGAATGAGGTAAGGGTGGCCAATCAGGCCGATGGCCGCCTGTGAAGAATTGGAAGACGCCTCTCGTATCTCGCCTTCCCGGCCCGTCATCGCTTCAGGTAGCATCACCCCAGCGTGGTGCATGACCTTCCGGAAGTCATCGTGCGCCTCCCAGGCGGCCTGGGCCGCTTCTTTGATAAGGGACTTCTTGGGTGTGAAATGCCGTCCCAGCTCGTAAATGGCCTGGTGCAGGTAGTCCTCTCCCTTATTTACGTCAATCTCTATTTCCAGTATGGGCGGGCATTCCGGGATGACGGCACGGGTCATATCGGGCAGGCCGAGGAATTTGGAGCAGTTATAGACCCTCCGCCGCACACTCCTCAGGACGGGAATGAAGACAAAGTCGCACTTGTTGACCAGGTGGATGACATGGCCCAGGAAGACCTTCACGGGCAGGCAGGTATCGGCCACCACCCGCGCCGACCCGGCTAATAGGGTGGCCCGGGTGGTGGGCGGTGACACCACCAGCTCCGCACCCAACCGCGTAAAGAAGGTCTGCCACATGGGGTGGTAGCGGTAATAGAGTAATGCCCGGGGAATGCCAACCTTGACCATTTGCGCCCTTCTAGTAGCGCTTATTATAGCCTAAGACTCTCAGGATTTCTAGAAGTGGGCACCGCCTCACCACTTCTCCCTTTTGTAAAGAGCCTGCCGAAGGGGAGATTGAGAGGGATTTTGAATCTGAAATCCCCCTTCCCCCCTTTTTCAAAGGGGAAAATGTCATGGCGTGTCTGTACCGAAATTGACCCGCTTGACGCTACTCCCGCACCAGCCTCTGTCCCAGGGCAAAGGCCTCGGTCAGCCTTGCCGGGTGCTCCTCTATCTCGCCGCGTTTGTCCACGCCCCAGACCAGCAGCTCATCAGCATACTTCACGCCGATGGATAGAAAGAAGTATTTTATGGTCAGGACTGACCCCTCAAACAGCTTTTTGCCCTTGGTAGCGCCCACGCCGATGAAGGCGCCTTTCCGTGAGGTGTTGGGCAGTTTCTGGTGAAGGATATACTTGCGTGCCCAGAGGGCCTGGCAGCGGTCAATAAGGGCTTTTACCTGGGCGGTCAGCCCGTAGAAGAAGATGGGCGAAGCTACAATCACAATATCGGCGAGGAGGAGCTTGGGGTAGATGTCATCCATATCATCGCGTATGACGCAGTTGCCATCCTTGAAGCAGCCGTAGTACTCCTTGCAGGGCTCAATGTGGCACCTGTCCACGACCAGCTTCTCCACCTCTGCCCCCAGGCTCTGTGTCCCTTTCAGTGCCTCATCGAGCAAAAGGTCGGTATTACTCTTGAGGCGTGGGCTGCCCATTATCCCCAGGATTTTCAATGCGACCTCCTCTGATTCTACATAATATTACTTCCTGAACATCTGCTCATACCCTGCCTTCGAAATCCTAAGCACGAAATCCTAAGTTCCAAACAAATCCAAATTACCAAAACATAAAACCAAAACTATCTTGAATTTTGAGATTAGTGCTTCGGATTTGTTTAGGATTTACTCCCTCATCTATGTCATGTAAACCCGTTTTCCTTGTGCTTGTGGGCAATGGTATCGGCAAGGTTATCCAGCGCCTTGTAGTCAGCCTCCCGCGGCAGGCCACGGACGATGACCGGGGGCAGGACTTCCGCCTTGATATTGGAGAGCATACCGGTAAGCTGCTCCACCGCCTTGCTGCCCCAGCCGTAGGAGCCGATGACGCTGAGGAACTTCACTTTGGGGCGGACCAGGTTGGCCAGGGCTGCCGCCGAGGCGATAGCGGGGTGAGGACCAACCAAGAAAGTGGGCGTGCCGATAACAATGGTGGCCGCATCCACCAGGGATATGGCCAGCTTACCGATATCGGTCGCGACCAGGTCAAACTGCTGGACAGTCACGCCCCTTTCCGCCAGGGCACTCACAAAATGCTCCACCATCAGCCGTGTGCTGCCGTGCATGGTCACATAGGGCAGGACGACAATGTTCCGGGGCGGGTCGAAGACCCAGTTATGGTAGGCCTTGAGAATGAAGTCAGGCTTATCGTAGGCCGGCCCGTGGCTGGTGGCAATAATATCTATCGGATAGCCCTTCAGCCTTTCCAGGTGCGTGTGGATATTGCTCCGGAAGGGCATCATTATCTCGGCATAGTAGCGCTTGGCGGCTTCATAGGCCTGCCCCTCGTCTTTCACATAGAGATCGCTCGCGGCCAGATGGGAGCCGAAGAGGTCGCAGGTGAAGAGCACCCTTTCTTCTTTCAGATAGGAAAACATGGTCTCCGGCCAGTGCACCCAGGGGGCGTGGATGAACTCCAGCGTCCTGTCCCCGAGCGAGATGGTCTCCTTGTCATTGACAGTGACAATCCGGTCCTCCGTGACCCTGACCAGGTCATTGAGCATACCCTTGGCCCTGGGTGTGCAGACCACCTTTGCCAGGGGATACTTCTCCAGAACAGTGGGGATGCACCCGGTGTGGTCCTGCTCGGCATGATGGGAGACCACGTAGTCAATGCAACCGATTTGCAGATGCTCCAGATGGGCCAGCAACTGGTGCTGCATAGAGGGTTCAACCGTATCAAGGAGGGCCGTCTTCTCACTCCCCTTGACGAGGTAGGCATTGTAGCTCGTGCCGTCAGGCAACGGAATCAGGGCGTCAAAGAGGCGCCGGTCCCAATCAACCGCGCCAACCCAATAAATACCTGGGCGCATAGCTATTGGCTTCATCTTTACCCTATCCTATCAAACTCTGTTTTGGCCGCACCGCAAATAGGGCAGAGCCAGTTGTCAGGTAGCTCCTCAAAGGGCGTGCCTGGCTTGATACCGCTGTCGGGGTCGCCTTGCTCCGGGTCATAGACATAGCCACATATCCGGCACTGGTATTTTGCCATCCCGGGGGGTGCCTCCTTTCTCGGCTCGGCCTTCTTTGGCTCAACATAGCTGGGTGCCGCCACCGGCGTGGTGCCGCGCTTCACCTGCTGATAGTAATCGTAGGTCATGCACGACTTCTCACTGACGACATCCGCATCTATTACTTCGCCGACGAAGATGGTATGCGTGCCGACGTCCATCTCCTGCACGACCTTCGCCTCCAGGTAGGAGACAGCGTTGTCAACGACAATGGGCGCCCCCGTTATCCCGATTTTGTAGTGGACCCCTTCCAGCTTATTTGTCTCCCGGCCGGACTTGAAGCCGAAGCGCCCGATGAAGGCAAGCGGTGTCTCATCGCAAAGGACTGAAGCGGTGAAGACACGGCTCGCCTTGATAAAATCGTGGGTCAGGTTCTTTTTGTTGATGCTCACCGCAATGGTGGGTGGCTGGGAGGTTATCTGGAAGACAGTATTGGCAATCTGCCCGTTGAACTCATGGTCTTTTCTGGAGCAAATAATATAGACGCCGTAGCCAATCTTCTTGAGGGCCTCGGTATTCATGCTCACCTCCCGCCGTTTTTTGTCGGGTCCTGTTACCGGGATAGGCTTTTAGCCCGCGTCCAGGGATGGATGCTCCTTCTCGACAAACCAGGCCGCTGGGTCTTTCAGATACTCGTAGTAATCGAGCAGCACTAGGCGGTGGCCGCTCTCTTCAGTCGCCAGGGTCTCGTAGAAGTCCCGCTCCGCGGGAAAGGCGGCTTCCCTGGCCTGCCTACGGTAGAAATCAAAGCTCTGGTTTTCCTTGTTGATGGCGAGCTCTATGGCGTCCAACTCGCTTTCCAGTCTGCCCTGGTGCATGCCGAGGGCCTCACATGTGGCCGCAAGCTGCTCTTTCAGCCGCTGTCCCTTGTCGGGCTGAAAACCGGACTTAGGCCAGGCCTTTTTCGCCCGGACAGCGTTGTAGATTTTTTCGAACTGCTGCCGGTGCAGGTCCTCTTCCGCAGCGAAAGACTCCAGAAGCTTCTTTTCCAGCGGGTTTTTGCTGGCCTCGGCGATGCTCAGGTAGCATGCCTTACCGTCTATCTCCATCTGTATGGCGGTCTGCAGCGCGGCTAGTGTCCTGTCCTGCTCTGTCACCATATCTTCCTTTCCGAAGGTATTACCCTGTTTGCCACAGGGCAGGTCTTTTCTCATTATAGCCAATTTTCCCCGCGAAGACGATACCCCTATTGGCACCATGATCCGTGGATTAAGAAAGCGCTTCAAGTCTGATTCAAGATAGAGTAAGCTAACACCCATGAGGTTAGGATGAAGCAAGCATCGGGACGTCCGGGTCTAGTTGGCGGATTGAAAGAGGTCTCAACGGCGTGGGCAGGGTATCAATGCTGGTAGATTTATACCGAGACTTAGAGATGGACCAATTGGCGAGTCGAGTATTGCCCACAAAGAAGACGTCTAAAGGACTCAAGTCAACTGAGATGGTAGAGAGCTTTGTGATTGGTAAAGTGGTCAGACATGCCGGGCAGGTCTTACTGCGCATAGCCAGCCAAGCACTGGACGCCGTCATTGCTCCCGGGCAACGTAGCCTAGCCTTATTGGTCTCTGGTCCGGGACAAGGACGGCCTGGTAGGCTTCTTTGAGATAGTGCTGTAAGACTATCTCAGAACTAAACGTGGCTTCAGAAGGGGCCCGGACTCCGCAAAAGCGCGGTTTTGGGCCCTGCTACCTCCCCAATAGCCTATCTTGAAACCGCGGGACATTAAACCCGCCTTATTTTGGGATTTACAACCACCTGTTAATCGCTTGTTAAACATTGTGTTAATAAAAGCCACGGATTACGGGTAGCTTTGGCCGTCTCGTAGGCTAAAACCAAGCCTCCTCTGGCTATCAACGGCATATATAGCTTCAATCTAGAGAATCTTCGACTGAGTCTCGACGCCTACATCCTATGACTGACGTTTAAGCAGGGTTTCGAACTGAGCCGCCAGCCTTGAGCACGCTGTCGGCCAGTATCTGGTAGGGTTGACAACCCACTATGCGAACCTTGCCGATGATGAACGCAGGGATTCCGGTAATACCCATTCGTTCGGCTTCAGCCCGAATAGAATCCACACGGGTGAGATAGTCTGCTGAGTAGCCGGCGGCCACGGCCTTCTGCGGGTCAAGCCCGGCAGCCGCTGCCAGCTCGCCAAGGACACTCTCGTCTTCCAGGTCGCGGTCATCCTTCCATCGGGCCTGCATTGCCAGGGTGCGGAAAGCATCGAGTTTGCCCATCTCTCGGGCGTACTCCGCCATGGCCAGAGCACGGCGTGTGTTGGGCACTATTTCGGGCGAAGCCATATCTGCGATACCAAAGGCGGCGGCGAAGTCTCTCATGTGTTGTCGCCTCTCTTTTGTCGGTGACGCCGGGAACAGCCGGGACAGGGGAACGCCCCCAGCCGGTGTCTCAGGATGAAGCTCAAAGCCACGCCAGTCCACCGCAATATCGAATTCCTCTTCCAGCCTGACCAGGCTGGTCCGCTCAGCGATATAGCAGAATGGTCAGACAAAATCAGAGTACACTGCTACTTTTAAGCTCATAAGTTCTCCAAATAGTTTGTTTTGCCAGGTGGTGTTGAGGCGGCTCGAATCCGGAGAGGTTCCCAGTGTAAAGGTGAAAGGGTATTTTTCTTTATTATACGCTTCCAAAGATCGTCGTGCCAAATGTATTCAAGGGACTGGGAATCGCCGGCTCGATCTCAATCATTGATGCCGCGTCGGGCGCTGTCTTGAAGGAGATACGCCAGCAGCCGCGCGGGCTGGAATCGGCGCTCTTACTGCCCATAGCCTCCGGTATCAAGGGTAACAGCAAGGCCTATGTCACCAGCCTGGCGAACGGGCAGGTCAGTGTCGTTGACCTTAACCTGATGAAGCTGGTGAAGAATATCCCGGTGACCTTCACTCCCAATGGTCAGCAGGGTGCTCAGTTCGGCATCTTTGACACCCTGCAGGTGCCCATACAGCCGCCTGTCAGCCCGGACGGGAAATTCGTCGGCGTAGCCGTGCTGTCACTGACCACCGTGCCAAGACCCCCCACGGGTGCCGCCGACCATGTTGCCATAATTGATACGGCAACTGACACCGTGGTGAAATACCTCCCGGCCCCGGCAGGTGCCCATGGGGCGCACTGGGGCGCCAAGCTGGGTGGTGGCTACTACCTCTACGTCACCAGCCAGCATTCGAATGCCCTTACCATAATTGACCCTGACCCGAATGGTGACGGCAACGCCAACGATGCTTCCGTTGTCGGGCGCATCCTGTTGTCGAATGATAGTGCGGGGGCTGGTGTGACGGACGGGACAGGTGGTCAAGGGCTGAAGCCACTACCTAATGTCTATGATGGCTGGGTCCAGGACACGGTGGCGCTGGCCGGTACCGGCAAGCTGTCCGCCGAGGTGGAAGGTTGGATCAAAGCTCTAACCCCGGCCCAACGGCAACCGGGGCCGTAAATAGCAGCCTGTGCCAAAGGAAAGCCAGCGAGAATATTCTCGCTGGCTTTTTCTTTTCTCGCCTGTGGCCAAGAGCCCGGCAGTTTTCGGCGGCAACAGGGGTTAATTGTGTTCGCCAATCTAACGGCGCTTAGATTCACTTAATGGGGAAGCGGGGACTCGAACCCCGATGCCTTGCGGCACGTGGTCCTAAGCCACGCCTGTCTGCCAGTTCCAGCACTTCCCCGTATTTCGGAATAACACGTGGACCGCACCATAATATATCACTTTAACCGTGTTTCCCTCAACCTTTCTGCAGACTATGCTATAATGACACTTTAGACCGTCATCTCTCAGCGCTCAGCAGTCGGCTTATGTTCGGTGACTGGAGACTGATTTGAGTGCTGATGGCTTGACCGGTGAGGCCTGTCCCGGCCGAGGGGTTCGGAGGTGCACACGCAAATGAGTCCGATGTCGCCGCCGTCAGCAAAAGAGGGAGGAATCTGGGGGCTTAGTCCTAACGTCTTCTTCCTGGGTATCGTCAGCCTCCTGACCGATATCTCCAGCGAGATGATTTTTACCCTTGTGCCTCTCTTCCTGGCCAATGTCATCAAAGCCCCTTTCGCTATCATAGGCCTCATTGGCGGCTTGTCCGATAGCGTTGATGCCGTATTCCGCATTTTCAGCGGCTGGTTCAGCGATCGTATCGGCAAGTACAAGGCCATAACGGTGTGGGGTTACAGCGTGTCAACAGTCGTTAAACCCCTGATGTATATCGCCCTGAACTGGGGCGCCGTGCTCGCTATCCGCTTTGGCGATCGGGTGGGCAAGGGCCTGCGTTCCTCGTCCCGAGACGCCCTGCTTTCTCATTCCATTGACAAGTCACAGAGGGGAAAGGGTTTTGGCATACACCGGGCCATGGATACGCTGGGCGCCGTCATCGGTCTGACGCTGGCGGCCGTGATAATCTACAGCGTGCAGGGTGGTGGGCTGTCTCTCGGCCTGAAGACCTATCAGTGGCTGGTGCTCATGGGGACAATCCCTGCTGTGGTTGCCGTCATTGTGCTGGCCATCGCCGTGCATGAGCGGAAAAGGCCAGCCGGTGAAGTCGTCAAGCAAGCCGTCCGCCTGAAATGGAGTGACGGATTTGATGCCCGGTTCAAGATTTTCCTGGCGATTGTGGGCCTCTTCTCCCTGGGCAAGTCCAGTGATTTCTTTGTCATACTCCGGGCACAGAACCTGGCAGTACCCCTTATCGAAGAAGTCCTCATGCTCGTCTTCTTTAATATCATCTATGCCATTGTCGCCTTACCCGCCGGGGTGCTTTCGGATAAAATCGGACGGCGCCGGGTTATGGTGCTGGGCTGGACAATCTATGTGCTCATCTATCTGGGATTCGCGCTGGCCGTGAACAATATCCAGGTCTGGCTGCTTTTTGCCGGATACGGGATTTACAATGGTATGGTAGAGGGTGTGGGACGTGCCTTTGTCGCCGACCTGGTGGTGCCGGAGAAGAGGGGTACTGCCTACGGCCTCTATCATGGCGTAGTCAGCCTGACACTCCTGCCGGCCAGCCTCATTGCCGGCTGGCTGTGGCAAGCGGTGGCGCCCGCCGCCCCCTTCTTCTACGGGGCAGCCCTCGCTTTCCTGGCAATTCTGGGCATGCTCATCTTCATCCGCGAGCCTAAGGCTTAGGCATTACCGCCGTCTCAAGTCGCCTGGTTCTGCCGATGCAGACGTCACAAATAAAGTGTTATTATCAGATGAAAACAGTGCCGTGCGACCGCTTTACCACTAATAGGTTAACCTCATCCCCCTTCCCAATGGGAAGGGGGATGAGGTTGATACTGGTGCACATCTGTTTTCAGACATGCCAAATTGTGCGAGATGGCTCCGCCCGTAGCGACCCCGCGACCATCTATTGGATAAAGCCTATGCCGCTGACGTAAAGCCCCGTTATGATGGCCGTGGTGATGACCCCGGCTACACACGGTCCCATGGCAAAAGGCAGGATCATGGCCTTCTTGTTCGCCTGGTAGGCGCATTTCTGGGCTACCTTGGCGGTGGTGGGCACACAGGATACGGCGGCAATCCCCAGCAGCGGATTGAAGGGGTCTTTGCTTATTTTGTGGTAAATCAGGCCGCCCGCTATCCCGCCGAAGCCGGACAAAATGAGTGCCAGCATACCAAGAACCAAGAGAAGCAATACCTTCGGATTGAGGATAATATCAACGCCCAGCAGAGCGCCCAGCGTAAAACCGAGGAAGAATGTAGCCCCGTAGAGCAGTGGGCCGGTAAGAAAGTCTATATAACGCTGAATCCCTGCCTCTT
The DNA here is from genome assembly GCA_016210585.1 of Chloroflexota bacterium. Lineage (GTDB taxonomy): Bacteria > Chloroflexota > Dehalococcoidia > Dehalococcoidales > JAFGLR01 > JACQTX01. The sequence goes on along the minus strand of JACQTX010000001.1, from coordinate 4,175 downwards.
TGACGGCCAGCCCGACAAAGAAAGAGATGAAGAGCGGCGCGGCCACCGGAAACAGCAGACTCAGCAGACCGCCGACGATAACAGCAAAGGCGAACTTGGCGCCCGGCTTCACCGGCTTGATGCTACGAAAGTCCATCTGGATGCCCCGCAAGCGCTTCGGTATGACGCGCGCCATGAAGGGGTAGCCCGCATAGCAAATGCTAAGGTATACGTAGGCTACGACAGTAATAGGCACAAAGAATTCTTTGGCCATCAGCAGTGACCCATAGAGGACCATCGGGCCATCGGCACCGCCTACCAGTGCTATAGATGCGGCTTCCTTCGGCGCAAATCCCATGGCCATGGCGATGGGAAGAGTTAAGATAGTGCCTAACTCAGCAAACACCGCCAGGAAAAGGCTCATAAAGGGCTTGGCGATAAGATAGTCAATTTCCGTCATGGCGCCGATACCCATGAAGACGAGACCGGCGATGAGGCCGTTGCTGAAGGTGTAGGTGTAGATGGGCTGCAGGAAGTCAATCTGCAGGAAATACATCAGCTCTTCAATATTGCCCGCCAGAGGATTGATAAACAGGTTGCCTATGTTGCCGGCTTCCATTATCATGAGACCGCCGTTGACGCCGAGCATACCGAAACCCATAGGTATCATGATGATGGGTTCCAGCGTCCGCCGGTAGCCAAGCCAGATTAACAGGAAACCGAGAGCGATAAGAAACAACCTGGCCCCGGCAACCGCCGGTTCCACCAGAAAAAAGGTATAGATACCCTGGAAAAACTGCCAGACTGGCATCGCTTACCTACCCCTTTACGGCCGATTTTACTCAGCGCTCTTCTCGTTAGCCTTACCCCCGCGCTGCACAACTATGCCAATAGCCTTGATAACAGCGGCGACAAGGAAGCCAACCACAAGGGTTATGCCAAAGACGATGAAGCCAAAGACGACTGCTTTTAGAATCATCCTTTTCTCCCTATTTGTGTATAGCAAAATGGTGACGAGGCTATGTCGCAGCCAACGTCACCATGCTCAGTCCCACACGAATTTGATACAAGGCGACAACAGTATACCAGATAAAATAGCCTTTGGCAAACAAATTTTTGGAGCCCTTCATAGTGACCGTGCCAGCGGCATGATGGACCAGCACCTTACCTCTGTCCTTTGACTTCGGCAAGGGTATTGGCCAGCCAAATTCCATAGCGCGGACTACTGTAAATACCGTGTTTGTGGTATTGACCCGCACCGCTTTCTGGGCTAAGATTCAGACTTATCAACATTAAGGAGCATAACGTGGACTTTGAGCTATCGGAACAACACAGGATGCTAAAGAGCACGGTGCATGACTTTGTCGCCAGGGAGATAGTGCCCATCGCCGGCCGGGTTGACAGGACAGGTGAGCTGCCGTGGGACTGTGTGCGGAAGATGGGGGAGATGGGCCTCTTTGGTATGCTGGTCCCGCCGGCCTTCGGCGGGACCGGGCCTGACCGGCTGGGGTTCCTCATTGCCGTTGAGGAGGTAGCCACCGGCTGCGCCGGCCTGGCCCTGGCTATGAGTATGAGCACCGCTGTCGCCGTCACTATTCTCGAGCTGGGCAATGACGAGCAGAAGAAGAAATACCTGCCGGCTATGGCCAGGGGGGAGCGTCTGGGAGCGCTGGCGGCGGTTGAGCCAGGTGGCGGCGCCAACTATCCCGTTACTCTGCAGGCAGCGGCCCGCCTTGCCGAAGAATCTTATATCATTAACGGCACGAAGTGTTTCATCAGCAACGGCGGGGAGGCGGAGATTTACCTGGTGCTGGCCCGCACCGACCCGCAGAAGGGTCCCCTGGGCATAGCTGGCTTGATTGTGGAAAAGGGTGCGCCCGGTTTCTCTTTTGGTAAGAGCGACAACAAGCTGGGGCTGCGCGCCGATGTCACACGCGAGCTTATCTTCCAGGACTGCCGGATACCCCGGGGCAACCTGCTCGCCGAGGGCTTCCTCGTTAAAGCCAACGCCATAATGGCAGTGGCCATGCCGGCACTGGGTGCCATTAGCCTGGGTGTGGCCAGGGCTTCTCTGGAAGCCTCGATGGACTACGTGAAGCAACGCGCTGTTATCGGTAATCAAACGGTGGCCAAATTCGATACCGTGCAGGAGGCCATCGCCAGTATGATTGCCCAGGTGGAAGCGTCCCGGACTATTGTCTATCAAGCTGGTGCTGTGCCTCCGGGCAAACCTGACCCCACGCCGTTCCTCGTGGCCGCCATTTTCCCCTGTGAGGCAGCCGTTGCCGTGACCAATCAGGCCCTGCAGCTCTTCGGCACTTACGGTTACACCGCCGACTTTCCGGTGGAGCGCTACTTCCGTGACGCCCGGGGACTGGTGCTGGTAGCGCAGCCCCTTGAGCTACGTAAGCTTTTCCTGGGCCGGCTAAGATTGGGGCTGCCGCCCATGTAGCTTCTGCTATTGGTGCTTATGAATAATCAGAACACGGCACAGGCCATTTTCCAGCTGGCGAACCCGGTATTTGTCGCCGCTGCCATTGTGGTGCCAAGCGGTGCGCTCATCTACGCCATGAACTTCGGCTCGCTTACCTTCCTCAACTATGTCCACATCTTGACGGGAGGTCTCTGGACCGGGATTGACCTTTTCATGGGCTTTGTCCTGGGCCCCGTATTGGGACGGATGGAGCCAAAAGACCGGGCCGGGCTATTCCGGCGTTTGACACCGAGGATGACTTTCCTGATGCCTGTCCTGGCTGGCGTCACGATAACATCTGGTCTTGACCTTGCCCAAAAGCTGGGCATGACGCTATTTGCCAACCCGTGGCTTATCGCGGCGCTTGTCATTGTCGGCATACTTAGCATTCAGGGCTTTGGGGTGCTGCTGCCGAATGAGGTCCGCATCTTCCGGCAGCTGCTTGCAGCCCAGCCAGATATTAACAAAATCGCGCGGTTGGGCATGATAACGGCCCGAATGGGCGGTGTGCAGGGAGTGTTCCAGCTGGCCATTATCTTCATCATGGCCAACATCAGGTTCTAGCTGTGTATCAGAATATGTGCCGGAGGTGCTGGAGTATGAGTTGAGCTGTCCTTTTTGAATGGGGCGCGCCCCCAATGAGACGATGGCAAACAAAGAGTTACAGAAATAAGGAGGATATCATGTCAGAGCAGACCAAGGCCGCCGTGAGGCGTTTTCTCGAGTTCTTCGATAAGGGGGATCTGGCCAGAGTTAGTGATGTTGCCACCGCCGATTTTGTTGACCACAATCCCATGCCGGGTCAATCTGCCGGTATTGAAGGGCTGAAACAGATGCTCGCCATGGCCCGGGCCGCCTTCCCGGACCTGCATACCACTATTGAAGATATGGTTGCCGAGGGGGATAAAGTAGCCGTCATGAATACCCTGCATGGCACCCACAAAGGCGAGTTCATGGGCATCGCGCCGACTAATAAAAAGGTTGCCGTCACGGGCATTGATATCCTCCGTATTGCCGGGGGCAAGGTGGCGGAACGCTGGGGCTACATGGACGAGTCCGGCATGATGCGGCAGCTTGGTATCGCGCCGCCAGGATAACCAGACCGTTGTCTGCATAATCCGTTAGCAGTGGGAAAATCCCCCAGCTATATGAGAAAATGTCTCCGGCATCTTTGATGGTCCGGAGAAGAAGGAGGCAAGCTATGCTGTTCATGATTACGCAGGTGCACACACCGGAGAACTGTCCGAAGGACGCGGGCGGGGCGGACATCCTCATCAACAAGGATGCCCAGGGTGTGACGCTGAAGGGGCGGTGGGGGGCCTGGGCACACCATATTATCTGGTACCTGGTAGAGGCGAATAACATAGAGGCTGTCCAGAGCTTCCTCGACCCGGGGATGAAGCGTTGCACCGCTACCATCGAGCCGGTGGGGGAAGCGCCTCTCAAGCGGTAGCCCAGGCAGCCGTGGCCGTGTTTGTTCTGAAACAACAGGTAGCCTGCTTATGGCGGACTAAGAGTGATTTTCCGCTTCCGGCTAGTATCCTGTTCCAAAAATAACTTGATAAATTATTCTGTAATCTCCCCCTTTGGCAAAGGGGGATTAAGGGGGATTTTGAATCTGCATTAAGAAGAAATCCCTCTCAATCTCCCTTTACGAAAGGGGGAGGAATTAGTCAACTTATTGATAAGACGCGATACTAGCACAAGTTGTACTGGGGTGATT
>JACQTX010000129.1 GCA_016210585.1 Chloroflexota bacterium | reverse complement strand
CTGTTATAGGGTAGCATAAATTACCTCGTCTAAATCCCTCTCACTCTCCCTTTGACAAAGGGAGAAGCTTGTATTTCCCCCTTTAACAAAGAGCCTGTCCTGGTTCCACTGAGTCACCACGAAGTGAGCTTGCCGAAGGAGGGAATAAGGGGGATTTCTTTCACTTCCGTCTCACCATCCCCAGGAACTTCTCGAACAAATACGTGTTGTCGAGGGGGCCGGGGGAGGCCTCGGAGTGGTACTGGATGCAGAAGATGGGCAGCTCTTTATGACGCAGGCCCTCCACCGTGCCGTCATTCAGGTTGATATGGCTGACCTCCAGGCCGTCCTTCAGACTATCCGGGTCAACGGCATAGCCGTGGTTCTGGGCGGTGATATGCACCCGGCCGGTGGCGAACTCCTTGACGGGGTGGTTGCCACCGCGGTGGCCGAACTTCAGCTTGAAGTTCTTGCCGCCGAAGGCACGGGCGATAAGCTGGTTGCCCAGGCAAATGCCCATGATAGGCCTCTTGCCAACCAGCCCTCCTATCTCCTTCACGATATAGTCCAGCAGCTCCGGGTCGCCCGGGCCTGGCGAGAGGACAATGCCGTCCGGCTTCATGGCCAGGATTTCCTGAGCGGTGGTGGTGCAGGGGACGGCGGTCACCCGGCAGCCCACCCTTTTCAGCAGCCGCAGGATATTGAACTTCAGACCGCAATCGAGGACAACAATGTGTGGGCAGTCGGCAGGGTATTCGCCGTCCTCCCAGCGATAGGGCTTATCCGTGCTTACCTCTCTCACAAAATCAATGCTGCCGTAGTCCGGGACCTGCTTGAGGGCTGCCAGTGCCTGCTGTGGCGTCTTCTGGGCGGTAATCATGCCCATCATGACGCCGACGGAGCGCAGGCGGCGGGTGATAGCACGGGTGTCCACACCGGCGATGCCGGGTATGCCGCCTGCCACCAGATACTCGTGGAGAGTGCGGTTGCTGAGATAGTGGTTGGGCTGGAGACACTCCTCCCGGACCACGAAGCCCCGTACCTGGATGCGCTTCGACTCGAAGTCCTGGTCATTCACGCCATAGTTGCCGATGAGGGGGTAGGTGGGGACGACAATCTGGCCGGCATAGGAAGGGTCGGTCAGCATCTCCTGGTAGCCAATCATGCTGGTGTTAAAAACAACCTCTCCATAGGCGTCAGCCTCAGCGCCGAAGGATTGCCCCTCATAGACCATGCCGTCCGCGAGGACTAGAAACGCTTTTTTCGTCATTTCCTTAGCTTATGTTTCCTTCTTCACTCTAACTGAATCATCCCTGTAAACTATTTTCCCCTGGTAAAGGGTGGCCATGACCTTGCCTTTTAGCAGTGCCCCGGCGAGAGGGGTGTTCTTGCCTTTGGAGACAAAGCTCCTGGGGTCAACGACCCAGTTCAGGTTGGGGTCGAATATGGTCACGTCGGCGGGCGCACCAATCGCCAACGAGCCCAGCTTGCTGTATTTATCGCCAAGAATCTTAGCCGGTCCGCTGGTGAGCTTGGCGATAAGGGTGGTCAGCTCTACCTGTCCGCTGTGCACCAGGCTGAGCAAGCTGCCCAGCGCCGTCTCCAGGCCGCTGATGCCGAAGGCCGCTTTGCGGAAATCCCCTGTCTTGTCCGCCTCACTGTGCGGGGCATGGTCAGTGGCGATGGCGTCAATCATATTCTCTTTCAACCCTCTTAGCAAGGCTTGCGTATCCTCTTTTGTCCGCAAGGGCGGGTTCACCTTGGCGTTGGCATCATAGCCAAGCACTTTGCTCTCGGTCAGAGTCAGATGGTGCGGGGTAACCTCTGCTGTAACCGGGACGTCATTGCGCCGCGCCAGGCGGATGAGTCCAACTGCACCCGCCGTGCTCACGTGGGCGATGTGCAGGTGGCCGCCGGTGGCGCGGGCTAAGACCAGGTCACGGGCAACCATGACCTCTTCGGCGACGGCAGGCATATCATGAAGTCCCAGCTTCGTCGAGACCTCTCCCTCATTAACTTGGCCGCCCTCTGTCAGGGCAAGGTCTTCACAGTGGTCAATAACCGGCAGGCCGGATTCTTTGCTATGGGCCAACGCCTGGCGCATCAGGCGGGCATTGCTCACCGGGGCACCGTCATCGCTGAAGGCGACCACGCCAGCCGCAGCCAACTCAGCAAAGTCAGCCAACTCCTGTCCTTTTCTGCCTTTGGTGACGCAGCCAATGGGCAGGACGCGAATAACGCCCTCGCTTTCAACCACTGCTCTGACATAGTCCACTGTGCTCTTATTGTCCAGAGGTGGGTCGGTATTGGGCATACAGCAGACGGTGGTGAAACCGCCTCGTGCGGCAGCTTTCGTGCCAGTGGCAATCGTCTCTTTATGCTCAAAGCCCGGCTGCCTCAGATGGCAGTGCAGGTCAACAAAGCCTGGACATATCACCATCCCCCAGGCATTGATGATGTCATACCCTGACTGGGGTGGCGCTATTTCACCGCCTACCCAGGAGGTCTTGCCATCGGTGATAAGCAGGTCACCGACCCGGTCAAACCCGCGACCAGGGTCAATGATGCGCCCGTTCTTGATGAGTATATTCATGCCTCTGCTTTGCCTGACTTCGTCTGCGTCTGGACAACGGCATGGTCCGGCCGGAAACCGTGGGCTTCCGCCTGGTCTGCCGATGCGAAGATAAGCAGATTTTCCGGCTTTATCTTTGTGGTCCAGTGGCTATCGGCGCGGTGGTAGCGGCGGCTCGCCAGCTTACCTTCGTGCCAGTCCGTGCTGGCAACATATTCCGGCTCAAAGCCATGCTCGCAGTAGATGCAACGTAAGGTAAGCGGATTATGGTCAACAATCTTGAACCCGGACCTGAGATACTTAATCTCCGTTTCCTGGACGGAAACGCAGCGGGTGTTCGGACACCTGATGCCAGAGTCACGGTTATACACAGGGTAGCTAACCTTAGGGACAAAGGTGTCTTCCGGGATAGACACTTCTCTAACGCCCAGCAAAAGGGCGATAAGCGCCATCCGGACAGGCACGCCCAGCGCCGCCTGTTTGAAATACATGCTGCGCGGGTCGGTATCAAGCTCATAGGCCAGCTCATCCACGCGGGGCAGCGGGTGCATTACGAGCGTCTTCTTGAAGGCATTGTCCTTCAGCAGTGCTTTGTCCACTACGGCGTATTTTTGCCTGGCACTATCTTCCCTCTCCGCCGCTGTGAACCTTTCCTTCTGCGGGCGGGTGACGTATAGGGCGTCCACCCCGGCCTTGAGCTCCACCTCGATATTCACATCCGGCATCATGGCGAGCTGGTGCGGGCTATCCGGTGTAATGTAGATGGCATTGAGGGGAAAGTGCCTGTCTTTATTCTTGTCTTTAGCTGAGTCATATCGTTCCAGCTCACCGCCGTATTCCGTGATGAGCTTCTCGATGATATGCTCAGGCACTTCCAGTCCCGGGCTGGGGCAGAAAAGGATATTGGCCCCGAATTTGGCCAGGGCGAAGATGAGGGAATGGATGGTGCGGCCATACTTCAGGTCACCCCACAAGGCTATCTTAAGTCCTTTGATGGTCTTTCTTTCCATCCTGATAGTATAAAGGTCGAGCAGGGTCTGTGTTGGGTGCTGGTGCCCACCGTCCCCGGCGTTGATGACCGGGATACCGGCATAGTCGGCGACCACTCTGGCGGCGCCTTCCCAGGGGTGGCGTATGACCACGATGTCTGCGTAGCTGCCTATAACCCTGGCCATGTCCGCAATGCTCTCCCCCTTGGCGAGAGAGGTGGCGCCGATGTCCACGGCGCTGATAACGTCACCACCCAGGCGGTGCATGGCCGTCTCAAAGGAGAGACGCGTCCGGGTGCTCGGTTCGAAGAAGAGGCTGGCCATTATCTTACCCCGGCAGGGGTCATCCTGCTGATGCAGCGCCACGGCTAACTGGTCGGCCAGGGAGAACACGGCCTCCATCTCGCCAGTGGTGAAATCGTCAACAGTGGTCAAGCTGCGCCCGGCGAGTGTCATGCTGACCCCCTTTGCAGGACCGGACCTTTGCCCGCAGCGTGCCGAGCCCCGTCCTCAGCCAGGTCAACAATGAGGACCTCGTCAACACCATCAACCTCTTGGAGCTTGACCTGAATTTCCTCGTGCCTGGCGCTGGGGATATTCTTGCCGACGTAGTCTGCCCCTATGGGCATCTCACGGTGGCCGCGGTCAACAAGCACGGCAAGCTGCACAGACCGGGGACGTCCCCAGTCAATCAGGGCGTCCATGGCAGCACGGGTGCTGCGCCCGGTATAGAGGACGTCATCCACGAGCACTACCGCTTTGCCGTCCACATCATGGGGCATGGTAGTTTGAGGGTCGTTGACAGGCGATGGTGACGGCAGGTCATCGCGGTAGGGACGTATATCTAGCTCACCGACCGGGACTTTGATGCCTTCGAATCTCTCGATGTTGGCGGCCAGGCGTTTCGCCAGCGGGACACCACGGGTGCGTATGCCGACCAGGAGCAGGTTATCGGCTGTCTTATGCCGCTCGATAATCTCGTGGGCAATGCGTGCCAGGGTGCGTCTGATATCCCCGGCCGTCATCACCGTCTTTTCGCCCATAAAAAATACCTCTTGCCGCGCTGGCAAGAGGTATTCAATCCCCTGTCATGAACTATCCCTTGCCAGCCTCGCGGGACTGGCTTAAAGGGTAAAGCCGCTGTTTCCCTTTAGTTTGCCTGTGTTATTCTACTATACCTGCCGGGCGGATTGCAAGGGTTGTTGGGCCTTTGCCTTGACAACTTCTTCAGCTTCGTGGTAATCTGGCTTCATACCTAGAGGATCTAGGCATAGCAGAGGGCACAGACAGGTTAGCCACAGGTAAAATGGACCAGCCCGCCGATATTATCCTCGCCATCGAGAATCTAAGCCTCGGTTTCCGCGGCCTCAAGGCCCTGGATGGCGTGGGCCTGAGCGCTCGCAAAGGAGAGACGATATCCGTTATCGGGCCGAACGGCGCCGGCAAGACCTGTCTCATCAACTGCATTACGGGCTACTATCGGCCGCGGGAGGGCTGCATCCTTTACCGCGGCCGGAACATTATAGGCATGAAGCCACACCAGATAGCCCGCCTCGGCATCGGGCGCACTTTCCAGGACCCTACTACCTTCCCCCATATGAAGGGACTAGACATCCTGATGGCAGGTCGCTACCTGCATACTAGGACAAGCCTGCTGGAAGGGCTGCTCTTTTTCGGGCGGAGCCGCGCCGAAGAGCTGGCCAGCCGCCAGCGGGTAGAGGAGATAGTCGCTTTCGCGCGTATCGAGGAGGTGCGAAAGGTGCCCGTGCTGGCCATGACCTACGGGCAGCGCAAGCAGGTGGAGATTGCCCGTGTGATGGCGATGGGGCCTGGCCTGGTGCTGCTGGACGAGCCGATGAGCGGGCTGGACGAGTTCATGAAAGAGGTGGTCAATGAGCTTATCCTCGATATGCGCCAGCGTAACATTACTATCATCCTGATTGAGCATGACATGCGGGCGGTCATGGAGCTTTCCGACCGTGTGGTTGTCCTTGACCACGGCAAGAAGATAGCGGAGGGGACGCCGACAGAGATTATGCGGGACGAGCAGGTGGCGGAGGCATACCTGGGTGGGCTGAGCTACGAGAGGGAGGCGGCATAGGCATGCCCCAGATTAACACTATAGTCCAGCTAATAATATCCGGCGTTCTGGTCGGTGGCATCTACAGCCTGATTGCCATGGGCTTCGTCATAACCTACCGCAGTGCCCGGGTGTTCAACCTGGCCTATGGTCAGTTTGCCGTGCTGGGGGCTTTTCTAGCCTGGACCTTTATTGGTCCGCCGGGGTCACCAAGGTTACCGTTGCCTCTGGCGGTCTTCCTCATTATTGTATCCGCAGTTGGCCTCGGTCTGCTGGTGGAGTTCCTCTTTTTTCGCCGGATGATCGGGCGGCCGCTCTTTGCCAGCTTTATGCTCAGCCTGGGACTCCTGGCCTTGCTGCACGGGACTATCATGCTCGTCTGGGGCCCCGAGAGCCGGGTGCTGGGGGCCACTGTGCCGAAGGGGCCACTGTTTTTGGGCAAATTTGTTCTGGCGCGGGAGTATCTCTGGAGCTTCGGCCTGGCCCTGGTGGCCACGCTCGGCTTTGTCTATCTCTTCCGGCGCACCAGGATAGGCCTGGCCATGCGGGCTGCCTATGACAATCAGGTGGCCGCACGGTGCCTGGGGGTAAGCGCCCGGCTGAACTCGCAGATTGCCTGGGTCATCTGCATCCTGGTGGCTACCATCGGCGGTGTGCTGATAGCAACGGTCAATGGCGTGAGCATCGGCCTCTCCGAGCTGGTGCTGCTGGTGCTGGCAGTCGTCCTCGTCGGTGGGCTGGACTCGCTGGTAGGCTGTGTCCTCGGCGGCCTGATACTGGCCATCGGGAGCAACTTCACCTCTTATTACCTCAGCCAGTACCTGGTGGGCGTGGAGAGCATTGTCAGCGTATCGCTGATGCTCCTTGTCCTGCTCATCAGGCCGGACGGGCTCATGGGTATCAAAATGATAAAGAGGGTATAGGCATTGCGCAGGCGCGGGAAGAGCCGGACTGACTTTGTCCGTGACCTGGCCATCATCGGCTCAGGACGTCATTGGCTGGCGGTGGCGCTGGCCTTGAGCCTGCTGGCTCTTCTGCCATTCGTGCTCCGATGGACGCACAACCTGAACTGGCTCACCTTTCTCAATTTTACCCTGCTGACCGTTATCGCCGTTCTGGGACTTAACATAACAACAGGCATGGCAGGACAGCTCAGCCTGGGACATGCCGCCTTTGTCCTGGCGGGCGGCTATGCCCTGGGCGTCTTCACTGTCAAGCTGGGATGGCCCTTCTGGGGGGCACTGCCAGTGGCGACACTGCTTTCCGGGATTGCCGGTTTTCTGGTCGGCATACCGGCGCTCCGTCTGCGCGGCTTCTACGTGGCGGTGACCACCCTGGCCTTCTTCTACATAATCCAGTTTGTTGTCCGCAACATCGAGATTACAGGAGGCATCCATGGCCTGATTGGCATTCCCTATCCCTATGTCGGCGGGCTGGCCATAAAGTCCGATATCCGCTGGTATTTCCTGTTGCTCGTCTTTTGTGTCCTGTGCATCCTGGCATCCGTCAACCTGACGCGCTCTCGCTTGGGTCGGGCCTTTCTGGCTATTCGGGACAATGAAGATGCCGCGGCGAACCTGGGCATCAGTGTTGGTCTGGCCAAGCTGCGCGCCTTCTTCATCGGTGCCCTCTTCGGCGGGCTGGCCGGGGCATTGTGGGCAAGCTACGTCTCCGTCGTCAAGCTGGACCAGTTCACTATTTGGGACTCCATCTGGTATCTGGGCATGATGGTCATCGGCGGGGCCGGCAGCACGGCGGGTACCGTGCTGGGGGTCATTGCCCTTCGGCTCACCAGCCAGGTGCTGCACAGCATCGGCAGCTCGGGACTGATTCCTTTAAGCAGCAATCTCACCATCTATATGACCTATGCCATCTTCGGCATTGCCATTATACTTTTCATATCCTTCCGGCCCTTCGGGCTGATTGCCATGTGGCAAAAACTGAAGGCCAACTATAAACGATGGCCCTTTGGCACCTGAGGTAGCTATGCTGGTATTGAACGGTATTACGGCGGTATATGGCGGCATTGTCCTGGCACTCGACGAGGTATCACTGGCAGTGGAAGCGGGCAAAATAGTCGTCTTGCTCGGCAGCAATGGTGCCGGCAAGTCCACGACCCTGAAAAGCATCTCCGGCGTGCTGCGCACGGAGGATGGTGAGGTCACCAGGGGCAGCATTGAGTTTGAGGGCAAGCGTATTGACCGGATGAACCCGGAGCAAATTGCCCGGCTGGGCATCTCCCATGTGCTGCAGGGACGCTCCATATTTCCCCAGCTAACTGTCGAAGAGAACCTGCTGATGGGTGCCTACCGGCGGTGGGACAAGCCGGGCATGCGGAAAGATATGCAGCGTGTCTATCAGATATTTCCGGCGCTGGTGCACCTGGCCAAACGGAAGAGCGGCTATCTCTCGGGCGGAGAGCAGCAGATGCTGGTCATCGGGCGGGCGCTCATGGCACGTCCCCGGCTGCTCCTTCTTGACGAGCCTTCCTTGGGGCTGGCACCGAAGCTGATAAACGACATTTTTGCCGTGCTAAAGCAAATCAGCGATGAATGGAAGACCACCATGCTCATCGCGGAGCAGAATGCGGCCATCAGCCTGGCCATCGCTGACTATGGTTACATCTTGCAAAATGGCCGCACGGTGGCCAGCGGCACCACCGACCTGCTGAAAGACCAGGCGACCGTAAAGGGGGCCTACCTGGGCCTCAGGCATGATGGTAACGCCCTCAGCCAGCCAGTCCGCTAGCCAGCGAGCATTTGTGGGAAGGGGAAGAATAGTAAAGAGGGGGGCGAAGCCCCCTTCTTTCAAATAATTTCCCCCTCTTCCGCCCATGCGGAAGAGGGGGATAAGGGGGGTGAGATCGATGGTCCTGATGGTTGGTGAAAGCCGTTATTCTGACTTGCCTGGCGCGTTTCGCGGCAAGCTATTATTATAACTGTTTTTGCCCCTTTGTGATGAGGCCAGGAGGGATGAGGCTGTAGCCTGCGAATTTCTACCGACGGCTATGATTCCTCTTAAATCCCCAGGCCGCCGTCTATGGGCAGGCATACGCCCGTGAGCATGGCAGACTCCTCCGAGGCCAGGTATAGAGCTCCATAGGCCACGTCTTCCGGTGTGGCCATGCGTTTGAGCGGGACGAGGCTTTCGTAACCTCTCTTGAACTCCGCCCACCCGGTCTCCTTGATCTTCTCCGCAGACGCACGCCGCGCCAGGGGAGTATCCACCAGGGTAGGATAGAGACAGTTGACGCGTATTTGTGGCGCCAGCTCAACAGCCAGGGCCTTGGTCAGGGCAATGACAGCACCCTTAGAGCTACAATAAGCCGTCTGGTTTGGCCCGCGCGGTCTGACTCCCAGCAAAGAAGCTGTATTGATAATGCTACCGCTACCAGCCTTCTTCATCTCCGGCACGGCGTATTTGGTCACCAGGAAAATACTCTTTACGTTAGCATCATAGACCTTGTCCCATTCTGCTTCTTCCATCTTCTCAATCGGGCTTGGCTTTTGCTCTGAGCCAGCGTTGTTGAAAAGAACAGCAACGCGACCAAAAGCCTTTAGCGTCTTCTGCACCAGTTGTGCTACACTCTGGGCTGACGTTACGTCCGTCTGGACAAAAATAGCCTCGCCGCCTTTGTTTTTGATGGCGGCGACGGTGGCTTCACCGGTGGTCACCGTCCGCTGGGCAATGACGACCTTTGCCCCCTCCTGGGCGAAGAGATAGGCACAGGCCTGCCCGATACCAGAGCCGCCGCCCGTGATAATGGCCACCTTGTTTGTCAGTCTCATGTAGTGCCTCCTTTTAGATTGCCTATGAGATGCACAGCTACGGCAAATGTTAGCCCTCTGCTGCAGATTTGTCAAATGGCGAGATGGGTGACGTTGCCATTTTCCGTGGAGCGCTATATGATAGGCGCTGCCATGGCCTATGTTATCCGCAAAACAATAGCGCTGATAATATTCATCGTGTCATTGACCTTGACGTCGTGCAGTTTGGAACATGCCCCCACACCGACTCTGAGTTCACAACCTCAGTTTCAGGGCGGAGAGTACCTGCCCGGTCTTCCACCATTTGCACAGCCGACTTCCCTGGCTTTTGACAAGAATGGTGTTCTCTGGATTACTTTGCAGGACCGTGGCGTGGTAGCGTACATTGACAACCGTTACTTTGCATTCGACAGAATGAACACGTCAATCCCGGACAATAGTTTTGCGAAGGTTCTTGTGGACAGGGATAACGTAAAATGGTTCGGCACCAACCTGGGATACGTTTATACTTTCGATAACAAAGAATGGACAATTCTTCCCATCCCTGCGGGCCCATATAGGGTGACCGAAAAGGGCATCGAAGGAACCTATGGAATGGCAGATATCTTACAGGACCATGACGGCAGAGTCTGGTTTGCAGCAGGAGGCGTATGGAGTTACAAGGACAAAAAAATTGACAGCCACTTCACGGAGGTATTTGGCGAAAACAAAGTTAGAAGTCTAACCATCAATAGGGAAGGTAATCTTATCGCGGCAACTGACAAAGATATCTACACCTATGATGGACAGGGCTGGAAGAACATTACTGGTCAAGTTCTAAAAAACCCGAGACTTTCTATTTCCACTATATTTTTTGATACTGCGAGCGACCGGCTTTATGTCGGTACTTCAGACGGACTGATAGTTCAACACGGGGAAGAAGTCAGGACGCTAACTAAAGAGAACTCCGGATTGGCTTCCAATGCTGTCTCTCTTGTAGAGACAGACGAGAAGGGTAATCTGTGGATTGGTTACCGAATTGACATCCGGATACTGACAAAATACGATGGTGAAAAATGGGTTGACTTTCCCAGCGAGCATGTGAGGGACATAGCTTATCAAGAAAAGGCAGATACCTGGTTTGTAGCATCGCAAGGTGGCCTAAAGAAGTTTGACGGGCAGTCATCTTGGAGCATTTTCCCGGTTCTCGATAGAGACCCGAGGCTATGGTGGCGACAAAAGAGTTTCACCGAACTGGTACAGGAGAAAACTATCTCTGTGGATATCCATGACGCCCTGGCGAATCCTTTGAAATATAAAGGCCAGAAAATAAGCTTCATAGGCAAAATCGAGACCGGATGGGAATATGCCGACATCATTGATGAGCAGGGCACCCGCCTGCATATTTGGCCCAATTTCCACCCTGCTTTGCCCACCATACCAATGTCTCCAAAGCCTAAGGGTCGGCCTGAATACAACCAAAAAGAATCCCCTTACTTGCAGATAAGTGGTTACCTTGAGTTTCAAGGTAACTATGGACATATGGGTGGCTGGCCGTTCCAATTTTATATCACTGAAATTTACCCTCTTCCAAGTCCTGTGACTAATAGCCAGAAACCCTGAGCTAGTTCTTCCCAGAGCCTTATCACGGCGCGCGGCATCACCTTTCTTCATAGCTTAGATTTTCAGCGTCAAACCCTTTACGACAAAAGTCGTATCAACTGCTGCTGGCGCAATGATAATTTGAAAACAGGTGATAGCGATGAACACAGAGTTTAGAGATTTTCTCAAAGAAGTTAGGCCAATCAGGCTCAGCGAGCCTCTGGCCGAAACCTTGGGCGCCTTTAAGAATGGCACGGGCGTGCTGGAGTACACTTTCACTGACGCGGTCAAGATGGCCGGACATGCTTGCCCTACGGTCACAGCCGCCTACCTGTGTTGCCAGAAGGCACTGGAGGCGCTCTATCTGGACTTGGTCCCCGTTAGAGGCGATATCGCAGTGACCGTTTACGGTGAGCCGGATGAAGGCGTCTATGGTGTCATGGCCCAGGTGTTCAGCTTCATAACCGGGGCCGCACTGGCCACCGGCTTCCGGGGCCTGGGGCACAAATTCAAGAGGAAGGATATGCTCCAGTTCAACCCCGAGAAAATCGAGCCGCAGGTAATGTGTTTCGAGTTCCGCCGGCTGGACACCGGTCGGGCTGTCCTGGTCAAGTTCTATCCGCGCCAGGTGCCTTTCCCGGAAGATAAAGGCCAGAGAATGGGTGATCTGATGCAGGCCGTCCTGTGGGAGGCCGCCGACGAAGCGGAAAAACAGGAGTTCCAGGACCTGTGGATGGAAAAGGTCAGGTCCATGCTATATGCCAGCAGCACTGATAGCTGGCTGAAAATCGAAGAAAGGAGGGACTAAAAATGGTAACCAAAACAATTGATGTCAAGGGTCTGGACCACGTCCAAAAGGAGGGGCTGATTTTCCCGGGTATCGAGTCGCTCAAGGGCGGCGATACCCTGCGGGTGGTCGTTGAGTTCAACCCCATCCCGCTGGTATACATGCTCAAGGCGCAGGGCAAATTTCAAATCGAGTTCGAGAAGGAAGGGCCGGACGAGTGGGTTCTGAACGTCACCAAAACGGCCACCGAGGCCGAGCAGAAGAAACAACTCAAAGACCTGATTGGCGAGCTGGGCAAGGGCGAGGTGTCCGAGGAGGCGAAGGGCAGGGCCCGGGAGCTGCTCAACAAGGTTGATGCTACCACGCTGGGGCTACTGGAGCAAGAGCTAATCCGGGAGGGTGTCTCTCATGATGCCATCAGGAGCAGCCTCTGCGATATTCACCTCGAGGCCATGCGGGACAGCCTGGTCGCCAAGCGCATCGAGGTTGAGGCCCCACACCCGGTAAACACCCTGATGGAAGAGCACAAGGTCATCCTGGCCCACCTAGTGGAGCTGAGAGACCTCCTGCCCGGAATCGAGCAGGCAGGCTCGCTGGATGACCTCGGTGCGAGCCTTGAGACGTTGCAGGACATCGCCCACCACCTGGTCGAGGCGGAGAGCCACCACCAGCGGGAAGAGGACGTGCTCTTCCCCATGCTGGAAAGGCATGATGTGGTGGAGCCGCCCGCCATCATGAAGATGGACCACGTGGAGTTCCGCAAGAGGAAACAGGCCCTATTCCAGGTGACACATCACCCCGGAGAGCTCGGCTTTGTCGATTTCCAGGGGAAAGTCCTTGACGCCGGCGAATACCTGGCCAAGGAACTGGAGAGCCATATCTTCAAAGAGGACAACATCCTCTATCAGATTGCTCTGCAGGTGCTCACCCCGGAAGAGTGGGCGGAGGTCAAGCGAGAGTGTGATAAGATTGGCTACTGCTGCTTTACGCCGCAGGACCAGATAAAAGGAGGAAATGTGGTAGGATTAGATTTGAGGCCATTGCCGCCCTGGGAACGGCATGACAAGATTTTTGAAATCTGGGATGCCTTCAAGCCTGGCGAGACGTTGCAAATCACCAACGACCACGACCCCCGGCCGTTGCACTACCAGTTCGAGGCGGAATACAAAGGCCAGTACGAGTGGGAATACGTGCAGAAGGGTCCCAAAGACTGGATTGTGACCATCAAGAGGATATAAAGCGGGCAACTGCTGTCCGCTCATCCTGAGAGCTTGTGAAGAAATGATCCTAATCGTTCCCTCTCCCACGAGGGGAGAGGAGACCAAATTCGGTGCCTTGTAATAAGTTCACAAGCTCTGAGCCTGTCGAAGGG
>JACQTX010000128.1 GCA_016210585.1 Chloroflexota bacterium | reverse complement strand
GGCCACGCCCTGCGTCATCACCATCGTCCGGATGGCGATGGCCATATCCATGTTGCCGGAGAAAGAGAAGTAGCCAGCGGCGCCGGCGTAAGGCCCGCGCTTTTCCGGCTCTAGCTCAGCGATGATTTCCATCGCCCGGATTTTGGGTGCCCCGGAGACCGTCCCCGCCGGGAAGCAGGCGCGCAGGGCATCGAAAGCCGTCAGGTCTTGCCGCAATTTGCCCTGCACGTGGGTGACCAGGTGCATGACGTGGGAGTAGCGCTCCACGTTCATCAGGTCGCTGACGGCGACCGTCCCCGGCTCGCTCACCCGGCCAATGTCGTTACGCCCCAGGTCAACGAGCATGATATGCTCCGCCTGCTCCTTCTCATCATGGCGTAGCTCCTGCTCCAGAGCGATGTCCTCAGCCGGCGTTTTGCCGCGCGGCCGGGTCCCGGCCAGGGGACGGGTCATGACCTGACCGTCTTCCACCCTCACCAGAATCTCCGGCGAGGCGCCGATGATGTGGAAATCGGTGAAGTCCAGGAAAAACATATAAGGCGAGGGATTGATGGTGCGCAGGGCCCGGTAGATGTCAAAGGGGGCGACCTCGGTGGGCTGGGCCAGTCGCTGCGAGAGCACCACCTGGATAGCCTCCCCGGCGGTGATATACTCTTTGATCTTACTCACTGCCGCCTCGAACTCCGCCCGTGTGAAATTGGAGGAGAGCTTACTGCCGTTTGCTGGCGGTATATACTCATACTGGTCCGGTGATAGTGGTTGGCGCAGCCGCGCCACCAGCCGGTCAATCCGCTCGGTAGCTTCCCGGTAAGCCGCCTCGATGTCTCCGTCAAGATGGACGTGGCTCAAGACCTTGATACGGTGCATAACATGGTCGAAGACCAGCATGGTATCCACGAACATGAAGAAGGACTCCGGCAGCCCCAGGGGGTCCGGCCCCGGCGAGGGCAGCTCTTCAAAACGGGTCACCGTCTCATAGGCGAGGTAGCCTACGGCACCGCCGTCGAACCGGGGCAAACCGGCTATGGGCACAACCTTGTATTTGCCCAATTCTTCGGCAACAGACTCCAGCGGGTCAGTCTTATCTTCACCTTTCGTCGTCAGCACGCGGTATGGCTCCGTGCCGATGAAGCTGTAGCGGGCCAGCCGCTCGCCGCCCTCAACGCTTTCCAGCAGAAAGGAGTAGCCGCCGCGGTTGACCTTCAGGAAAGCCGATACCGGCGTCTCCAGGTCGGCCACTATCTCTCGATATACCGGCACCAGGTTGCCCTGTCCGGCCAGCTTTTTGACCTCTTCCAGTGACGGGTAATACATATTGACCTCCGAAACAAAACAAAAAGACCTCTCGCCTAGGGGCGAGAGGTCTTGACCTTCGCGGTGCCACCCTATTCATCCGCCTCAGGCGGACATCTCTTGGCGGGTACTCGGATTACCAGTCTCTCCACAGAGCGTAACTTCTCCCTTTTTCAAAGGGGGAGACACATATCAGATTGTTATGAGACAATTAGTATCTGAATACCCTGGGCTTTGCTAACGGTGCCCACTCCGGCAAGGCTTACTCGGCGTTACCCTTTCGGCCCGCAGCTCCCGAGTCCATTCTACCCCGGCGCCAGCACCGGCTCACACCTGCCCCGGCTCTCTGAAGCTCCGCTTGGGATATACTAGTCTCGTTCTCAGCCTTTACTTTTGCTTCAGTCTAGCAAGTTGCCACAGGCTTTGTCAAGTTTTGCGCGACGTCTAAGGGACGGCATTTCGGAGAAGCCGCTATTGAAATACCCTGGCATCTTGGCTAGAATGAGGATAAGCTTGTAAGTGCGGAAAAAGAGGGAAGCCAGATGAGACTTCAGAACAGGGTTGCCATAGTGACCGGTGGTGCCTACGGCCTGGGTAAGGCCTTTGTTCAGGGGTATGCCCGCGAGGGGGCCAAAGTGCTCATCGCTGATATTGATTTGCCCGCGGCACAGCGGCTGGAGAAAGAGCTGGCCAACGAGGGCAAGCAGGCACTGGCAGTCATGGCTGATGTCTCCAGGGTGACTGATACGCAGGAAATGGCGAAGAAGGCGGCGACCCACTTCGGACGCATAGACATACTGGTCAATAACGCCGCCGTTTTTGGCCGCGTCAAGATTTCCAAGATGGTGCCTTTCCATGAGCTCACCCTTGGGGAGTGGCAACGGGTTATGGACGTGAATGCCACCGGGCCTTTCCTGTGTTGCCGGGCAGTTTTTCCCTATATGAAAGCACAGAGCTACGGCAAGATTGTCAATATCGTCACCAGCCAGTTCTATGCGACCGGCGGCAACATCAAGTATGCACACTACATCGCCAGCAAGGGGGCACTCATCGGTCTGACCAGGGCGCTCGCCCGGGAGATGGGGGAATACAATGTCACGGTGAACGGCATCGCCCCTGGCTCCACACTTACTGAGGACTCTGGCAACGAGGCCGCCGTAAAAGAGCGGGAGGGCGCTATTGCCGGACGCTGTCTGAAACGTGTTGAGTACCCGGAGGATGTGGTTGGTGCCGCGATTTTTCTGGCTTCGCCGGAGAGTGACTTCATCACTGGTCAGATTCTGGCCGTCAATGGCGGCTCGCTGTTCATTTAGCCTTACCCCGGCTTACGGCCGGTTTGTGGCACAGGACAAAGGCACTGGCGAAAAACTGGAACAGGACTGAAATCGGAGGGGTCCCATGACAAATACTTACCGGATACGCCCTATCCCCCTGTGCCATATGACCATGGACAAGGGGTTCTATACCTACTGGAAGCACTATGGTGAGAAGGTCGAAGTCCCTGCTTATGCCTGGCTGATAGAGGGCGGTGATGAGCCAATCCTGGTGGATACCGGCTGCTCGGCGACAGAGTTCCGGAAGTATGCACTTATGGCCACGGATATCAGAGACATCATTCCCATAGAAGAAGCCTTGGAGGGGTTGGGTGTTGCTGCGTCAGGTATTCAGACCATCATCATGACCCATCTTGATACCGACCATATCTTGAATGCCAGGAAGTTCCCGAATGCCAGGCTTATTGTGCAAGAGGCAGAGCTGCAGTTTGCCAGAAATCCCCATCCCTGTTACGCTAAAAAGTATCACCAGCACCTCTACGAAGGATTGAACTTTGCTACAGTCCGCGGTGACGCAGATATCGCACCGGGGGTTGCGGTTATGGCTACGCCGGGACACACTTTCGGCACACAATCCGTTGTGGTTACCACCCGGCAGGGCAAAGCCGTGATAACCGGTTTCTGCACCATAGACGATAACTTCAGCGACCAGGGGGATATAATCCCGGGCAGCCTCGTTGACCCATTACGGGCCTATGACAGCCTTGTCAGGGTCAGGAGAATAGCGGATATTATCATACCCAACCACAGCCAGAGCCTCTTGACGACTAAGTCCATTCCGTAAGTAACGTCTGAACATGGAGGAGGATAGCGAATTGGAGCAAAGAAGACCCATTGTGAATCTGGCCGGTTACCAGCCGGGCCGGTCGGTAGTGAGAAAGGACGAGGTAAGACTACGGCCATCGCCAACCTATCAGGGCCTTTACGAAGGGACAATCATCGGTCCGGAAACCGGCTGCTTCTGCACAACGATGAGCCTCGACCTGCACCACATTCCACCGGGGTCTCATACCGGGACATATCGGCACGATGATATGCTGCTCCACGTGCTCAGCGGCAAGGGTCACAGTGTTATTGACGATGTCAGGTACGAGTGGGAGCGCGGCGACACTATTCATATCAAACCGGGCGTCTGGTTTCAGCATTTCAACCCGTCTGCTGAGCCGGTAAATATGCTTGCGGCCAGGGCCACGCCGCTGCTCAATAGCGCCAAGCCCTGTGGCCCAATCGTTACCGTGGGTGCCGGTGACTATGTTGAACTGGAGGACACCGAATACGAGCACCCCTTTGGGCTGGGCAAGGAAAAGCCCGGAGGGTCACGAGAGAAAGGCCACGGCCTCTTCGATGAATGGCGGGCACAGCGGAAGGCATACCTGGAGAACGAGATGAGAAAAGGCCGGGTCATCATGAAAGCCAGGGATGTGCACTGGGAATATGGTGCGCACAGGGGAGAGCTCAATGCCATGCTGGCTTACCCCGGCCTGGGCTTTGACGTCAGAATGCTTTTCCACGTGGGATTGCAGGCAATAGCGCCCGGCGGAAGCAATGAAACGCATATACACATGGAAGCTATAGTCTATATCCTCAGTGGCAAGGGCACCGTCATAGTCAAAGGGGTAGAAACCGGGATTGAGCAGGGCGATTGTTGCTTTGTGCACTGGGGTGAGCCCCATCAGTTCCGCGCCAGTCCGGACTCCGCGAAGCTGTTCATCCAGATGCGAATACACCTTAAGGAATTTCTGGACTGGCAATTCCCCTTCCCCTTTTTCGAGGAGAGGAAGGAGACCGGCCTGCGCGGTCCTGCGGCGAACTATATCGCCAGGCCGCCCTGGTAGTGATCCGGAAAGGTTGACGATTCCGCCTGGTTCGTTAGCGGACTGCCCTTGCTGGTCGGCACCGTGGCCCGTATTAAATCAGGACAGCGGTATCACCGGGCGCCATCACAGCTTCCGTGTGCAAAACCACACGAAAGCAGCTCTTTGTGAAGCCGCCTTGCTGTTTACCGAGGCCTTCGTATATTATCCAGATAGTAGTGGTGTTTTCGGATAATCTCCCAGCCCTCTTGCGTGGGCAACACGAAATATGAAAATAACTACGCACTGTCATTCTGAGTCCTTCCGCGGAAGGACTCAGAATCCCCACGGATGCCTGACATTCTTCGTCGTCCTTCTGCGAAGGACTCCTCAGAATGACACTTCGGTCGTTATTTTCGGAGCAATCAAAAACAAACTTAAAGAGTGGGTGTCATTGCGAGCGCATCCCGACTTCAGTCGGGAGCCGCAGCAATCTCATCACCACCCGTCAAGACCAGGAATGACAACATGGCATTTTCCCGCAACAAAATTCTAATATTGACCGTTTACAACATGTAGTAAGATGTTGTAGAATTATGGGGATTTTGAAGGATGTTACAGATATTGTAGAATATGATAGATTTGAGAGGTTGATCTATGGAAGCATTGCTCAGCATAAGCGAGGCGAGCCAGGTGCTCGGTGTGAGCGAGACGGCACTGCGCCAGTGGACTGACGAGGGCAAACTGAAGGCCTTTGTGACACCCGGCGGCCACCGCCGCTACTCTCGCCTGGAGCTTAAGAGGTTTATGAGCACTCACCAGAAGACGCTCGGCATCAAAGACCTGGTCCTTCAGCTGGAAGATACGGTGCCGCTGCACCGCGAGCTTGACCGGACCCTGTCGAATGCGGCACCCTGGTATGAAAAACTGGACGATGAGGCAAAGAGACACCTGGCGGACTTAGGGCGGCGCCTGATGAACCTCATCACCCGCTATGTCAGCGAACCTTCAAAGCGTGAGGAGATAATGCTGTCGGCCCATGAAATCGGGGATGACTTTGGGACTACGCTATGTGGGCTGGGACTGTCCCTGACGGACGCGGTTGAAGCTTATATCCGCCATCGGGACCCGATTATGCAGGCCACCACCCATCTCATGCGGCGGCGGGAATCACCTACCGGACGGGTCGTGGAAGCTATACCACTGGTCAGCCATGTTATGGATGAGGTCCTGGTCGCCCTGGTCGCATCCCACCAGCAGCACCGCAACAGGACGCCGGCTGGAAGGAGCGCGGCGGCATGATATCAATCTCACGTCTGCTTTGCGATACCATCAGCCCCGGTGACAGCCTCCGCTATGGTGAAAAGGCCCCCCACACTATTCCGTTTAACCAGTCCGCCGGCCCGCCGCGGCCGGTGGTGGTGTGGAACTGCACCCGGCAGTGTAACCTGCATTGCCTGCACTGCTATGCCAGCGCTGGCAACCAGAAGCTTCCCGGTGAGCTATCCACGGCAGAAGGCCAGGCCTTTATCCGCGGACTCGGCGAGTTCGGTGTCCCCGTTATCCTCTTCTCTGGCGGTGAGCCACTGCTGCGGGAAGACCTTTTTGCGCTGGCTGATTTCGCCACCCGGCAGGGGATTCGGGTTGCCCTTTCCACCAACGGCACCATGATTACCGGTAAAGCCGCCCGTAAGCTGAAGAGCCTCGGCTTTGCCGAGGTCGGCATCAGCCTGGACGGCATCGGCGAGAAAAATGACCGCTTTCGCGGCCTGGACGGTGCCTATGAGGCGACGCTCCAGGGTATCAGGAGATGTATTGCGGTGGGGCTGCGCGTCTCTCTTCGGTTGACTATCACCAGCTTCAACTACCGCGAAATCCCGGCCATTTTTCGCCTGGCGGAAGAGGAGGGCATTGACCGGCTGTGCTTCTATCACCTCGCCTACTCGGGGCGTGGTGACCGGCTGCGTGACCATGACATCAGCCACGAACAGACCCGTGCCGTGGTGGACGTCATTTGTCACCACACCCGGGAGCTTTATGCTCGCGGCCTGGCCAAAGAGGTCCTCACCGTAGGCAACCACGCCGATGGTATCTATCTCTATCTCAAGCTCAAAAAAGAGGACCCGGAGCGCGCCGTTAGGACGCTGGCCCTGCTGAGGACCAATGGCGGCAATAGCTCCGGCATAAAAATCGGTGCGGTGGACAACCGGGGCAATGTCCATCCCGACCAGTTCTGGTGGCACTACTCGCTGGGCAATATCCACGAGCGGTCTTTTGGTGACATCTGGTCGGATACCGCTGAGCCGGTCCTGGGCGGGCTGAGAAATCGCAAAGCCTTGCTCAAAGGTCGCTGCGCCCGCTGCCATTACCTCGACCTGTGCAATGGCAACCTGCGGGTGCGGGCGGAGGCCGTTTTCGGTGATGTGTGGGCGGAGGACCCAGCCTGTTACCTGACCGAAGCCGAAATAAGCAATGGCAGGGTGGATGGTGAATGATGAGCGCCAACATTATCGAGCCGCGGCTAATGCTCGTCGCCTGGGAGATTACCAAAAGCTGTAACCTGTTCTGTGCCCACTGCCGTGGCGCTTCGGACTACATCAAATACAGTGACGAGCTTAGCACGGAAGAGTGCTTCCGCGTCGTTGATGACATCCTGAAGGTGGGCAAGCCGATTCTGATTTTGACCGGCGGCGAGCCGCTGGCCCGCCCGGATGCCCTGGAGATTGGCAAATACGCTGTAAGCAGGGGACTGCGGGTGGTCATGGGCAGCAACGGCACCATGGTTACGCCGGAAACAGCGGCACGGATGAAGGATGTGCCCATCTCCCGCCTGGCGGTCAGCCTGGACTTCCCCACCGCTGCGTTGCAAGACAGCTTTCGCGGCAAGGCCGGCGCCTATGAGGCCGCACTGGCCGGCATCGCCCATGCCCGCGCCGACGGCATCGAGGTGCAGATTAACTGCACCGTCACCCGGCTAAACGTGGGCTACCTGGATGATATCCTGGCCCTGGGGATGCGGATGGGGATTGTCTCCTTTCATCCCTTCCTGCTGGTGCCGACCGGGCGGGGCAAGGGACTGGAATCGGTGGAGCTTTCCCCGCAGCAGTATGAGGATACCTTGAACTGGATATATGACCGGCAGCTGGAGCTGGGCGACCGTGTCTCCTTCAAGCCGACCGATGCCCCTCACTATATGCGCGTTATGAAGCAGCGGCAGAAGCAGGGTGATATGCCGGCGATCCCACCAAAGGCAGGCGAGCACACACTTCATTCCACTACTCGCGGTTGCCTGGCCGGAATCGGCTTCTGCTTTATCTCGCATAGAGGGCGGGTGCAGGGATGCGGCTACCTTGATGTCGAGGCCGGGAACGTTCGGCAGCAGCCTTTCGATAAGGTGTGGTTCGGTTCGCCCCTCTTCAATGACCTCCGCAACCTCGATAACATGAAGGGCAAGTGCGGTGCCTGCGAGTACCGGCGCATCTGCGGCGGCTGCCGTGCCCGCGCCTATGAGGCCACCGGCGATTACCTTGAGGCCGAGCCTTACTGCATATATCGGCCGATATCGGAGCACCGGAATGCGGTGGAGGGAAGTGTCCGTGGATGATATTGACCGCAGGCTATTGAACCTGGCACAGGGTTTTCCCGTAGCCCGCCGGCCCTACGCTGAGCTGGGCCGGGATCTGGGCCTCAGTGAAGACGCAGTTATCCGGCGCCTCGGCCAGCTAAAGGCAGAGAGGCTCATCCGCCAGATCGGCCCGGTCATAGATGCCCGCAAGCTCGGCTACCAGACAACCCTGGTGGCCGTGAAGGTGACCGATGGCGAGCAGGTAAAGGCCGAGAAAGCCATAGCCGGGCACCCCGGCGTCAGCCACGGCTATGAACGGGAGCATGACTTCAATATTTGGTTTACATTGTCAGCGCCGGCGGGGGTTGACCTGGAGGGCGAGATTGCTCGCCTAACCACCCAGTTTGACGCGGCCGCCGTGCTCCACCTGCCGGCCCTCAGGGTCTTCAAGCTGGACGTCTATTTCGATATGGTCGGCAATGACGGGCGGAAGTCGGCTAACAGGACCGGGCCTGCCGTTGCTCCTCAGAAGATAGCCCTTTCGCCCGAGGACAGGGCCGTCATCAACGAGCTGCAGCAGGACCTGCCGCTGGTGCCGGCACCCTTTGACCTTATCGCGGAGAAGGCCGGGCTGAGTGCCGGGGACTTCCTGGCGCGCTGCCGGACGTTGCAGGACAGCGGGATTATCCGGCGCTTTGGCGCGGCCCTTGCCCACCGCAAGGCCGGTTTTACGGCCAACGGCATGGCCTGCTGGGTGGTGCCGCCGCCTATGGTTGACGCTACCGGGCAGAGGCTGGCCACCCTGAAAGAGGTAAGCCACTGCTACGAGAGAAGGACCGGCGCCCTGTGGCCCTATAACCTCTTCGCCATGGTCCATAGCACCAGCCGCGAGGCCTGCGAGGCGATACGCCGCCAGCTCTCTGTAGAATACGCCCTGCCCGAAGGCGTTATGCTGTTCAGCACCAGGGAGTTCAAGAAGGCGAGGGTCAAGTATCTGGTATGAGGAACTCCGCGATGTTATACCTGAAAACTAATTTTCCCATTACCTTGTATCCTGTTCCAAAAATAACTTGATAAATTATTCTGTAATCTCCCCCTTT
>JACQTX010000123.1 GCA_016210585.1 Chloroflexota bacterium | reverse complement strand
TACCGAGTATTTCTTATGGGCGTCACATCCTGTATAATATTTCATGCTGCGATTACTCCTCCTTTTCTATTTTTCGTTACCACCAATATTTTAGGAGAATCGCAGCGTTTTCATATAATCAATGACACTCGGTATCGTAGTGTCGTAGGGTGGGTGTAGTCGAGATGAAAACGAGACGAAACCCAACCCCAACTACTAATGGTGGGTTACGCCTACCCTACCAAGCTTTTCAATGAAACTGGCCGTAGCTGGGACAGAGCTTTTGCAGCACACATTCGTGACAGAGTGGCCGCCGCGCTTTGCAGACCCTCCGGCCATGCTCAATCGTCAGTACGTGAAACTGGTAAACGTAGTCGGCCGGGACCAAGTCCCCGAGAAGCTCATGGGCCTTTTCCACCGATGCTGTCGCCGGGACAAGCCCCAGCCTTACGGAGACACGGTAGATATGCGTGTCCACTGGCAGGGACGGCTTACCCAGCGAGAAGAGGAGCACACAGCTAGCGGTCTTGGTGCCCACGCCGGGAAGCTGTTTTAGCCACTCCCTGGCTTCGTTAATGGAGAGCTTCTCCAGGAAGTCCAGGTTAATCCTGTCGCGTGCCTCCTTTATCCGTATGAGCACCTCTTTGAGGCGCGCCGCTTTGATGTTGGCCAGGCCGCCGACTTTGATAGCTGTCTCAATCTCCGCGACATCAGCCTCAGCCATTGTCTCCCAGTCCGGAAAAGCCTTCATGAGAGATTGGAACGCCCTGTGAGAGTTTGTGTCTGATGTATTCTGCGAGAGGATGGTCTGGATGAGGGTAGCCACCGGTTCATGGTCCGGCACCCAGACCGGTGCGCCATAGTCGCCAGCCAATAGTTCGATGATGCGCTTGATACGTGGTTGGGACATATGCCATGATGTTAGCACAGAAAAGGGGAACATGGAAAGAAGCTACCGACCGGGAGTGGAGAGCATGAAGACACTTGAGCATTACGATATCGCGGTGGTCGGCGGCGGCATTGCCGGGCTTTATTGCTGCCTGCGCGCACCTCCTGGGCCAAGCATAGCCCTTTTCGAGGCCTCGGAGCGAGTCGGCGGGAAACTCGAGACCGTGGACACAGCGGGGTTTCAGGCAGAATACGGCTCGATGCGGTTTGACCCGGACAGGCAACACATGATGAAGGCTCTTCTGGAAGAGCTTGGGCTGGAGACAGAGCCTTTTCCGGAGTATAGCTCGCCACCGGCGGTGCAACGGCGGCAATACGCTCTCAGCAGGCGTGAGAAAGGTATGAACGCCCTTGAGCTTTATGCTCATGCCATTGCTCGTGTGTTGCACAAAACAGACGCCGAGATGATGGCCATGACAGATGAAGAGTTGGAGCATGCCCGGCGCGAAGGCAGACACCGTGGCCGCTGCCTCTGGAAGCAGGGCATATGGCAAGCATTTAGCGATGTGATCAGCTACGATGCCATAAAATATATTATGGCGGACGGCAGCTTCTACCATGAAATTCACGAGAACCCAGGGGTCGCCGGCTCGATGATAACCTGGGTGAAAATGCTGCAAATGAGCCCGCACCTGAAGGGGGTAAAGGGCGGCATGCAGCTTATTACCGACCGGATGCTGGCGAAGGTGAAGGACAAAGGCATACCGGTCTATACCCGGCATTCCCTGCGAGCTATCGCTCCTTCCGGTAGGAAGCGGTTAACGCTGACTTTCGATACCGGAAAGGTCACCGCCAGTCAGGTCATCCTGGCCATACCGCCTTACTCAGTTAAGAGAATTACGGGGATTCCGGACAGTATCCGGGCGTTGCTGGACTCGGTCATAGAGATACCCCTTTTGAAGTGTTTCTTCGTGGTCAGGGAGCCATGGTGGGACGAGAATCTCCCGAATCGGGGCGTGCAAGGCTTCCCGGCACGGGAGCTGCATTACTACAAACAGGACAACAAGGGCATGGTGATGGCCTATTGTGACCGGCCCAGTATCAACTTCTGGAAGGGATATGTCACCTCTCTTTGCCATGATAAAGCGGAAATAGGGATTGACCAGAGGTTGCCCCTGGTATTTGCGGAGCGGATAAAGACCAGTGCGGAGAATGTGATAGCTTACGGCATAAGGGACTGGACAAGGCAGCCTTACCGGGCCGGCGTTCACCTGTGGCGGGCCGGCGTCAAGCCCTGGGAGGTCAGCGAGCAGCTTGAGGCCTTCTCGCTGGCGGAAGGTCTCCCGCAGAACGTGCACATCTGTGGGGAGGCCTTCTCCGATTTTCAGGGGTTCATGGAAGGTGCTGTCCGCTCCGCACAAAGTGCTCTGGCAAAGGCACTGGGCTAAGACAGACGCTTCAGGAATTAGCGTATAGAAGCCATTGCGAGAAGTCCTTCAGCCGAAGGACGACGCGGCAATCCCATGCCCATATCGTGTGAGATTGTTTCGATACCTCATAGATTTCCGTGAACTGCGGAGGTGGCGCGATGTGGTACCGGCGGTTTGACCTGGCAATTACCCTTTTACTTTTGCTTGTGGTGATGGCCACCGGCGTGACCGGCCTGATGGCTGACTACCTGGGCATCCCGCGCAGCGTGTTCCATCGCTATAGTGCCTACTCCCTGCTGGTGCTGGCCATATGGCATATCATCACCAGGTGGCCGCAGCTATGTGCCCGCTTGAAGTCAGCCTTCCGAGGACGCATTCACAGGCCGGTGTCCGCCGTGGGGCCAGCCGGAGCAAGGTTGCCGGAGCGGGCAAAGTCACCGATACTGTCGCGGCGGGTCTTTCTGTCTGCGGGGATAGCGGGCGT
Source organism: Chloroflexota bacterium (assembly GCA_016210585.1). Taxonomy (GTDB): domain Bacteria; phylum Chloroflexota; class Dehalococcoidia; order Dehalococcoidales; family JAFGLR01; genus JACQTX01. Next base: position 37,970 of record JACQTX010000123.1, on the reverse strand, counting down.
GGCCGGCTTTGTCCTGGGACGGTGGTTGCCACTGGGGAGGTTGCCGCTACAGCCGGAGGAGGTTGACCTGGGGCTGGCCTATCACCAATGGAGCAAGCCGGGCATGGGTGGCATTCTGAGCAAGCCCTTCCAGTGGGGCGGCCAGCCGCCCCTTTACAAGGAGTATCCCTCGGCGCCACGTGTGGCCCTGCCCGGTGAGCTCCAGTATCGCGGGCTGTATGTGGAGGAGGCCATCCAGAAGAGACGCTCCATCCGGGACTACTCCGGCAGACCTCTGTCACTGGCACAGCTATCTCTCCTTCTCCGTTCTGCCTACGGCATTACCGAGCCGTCCTACCCTCTGCGGGCCAGTCCCTCGGCGGGCGCCCTCTACCCTCTCGAGATCTATCCGGTGGTCAACAGAGTCGAAGGCCTGGCCAGCGGCGTCTATCACTACCGTCCCGCCGACCACTCCCTGGACACCATCAAAGAGGGGGATTTCCGCACCACCCTGCTCATGGCCACTGCAGGGCAAGACATGGTCCTGGGGGCGAGTGTGGTCTTTGTGATAACGGCTATCTTCCAGCGCACCCGGTGGAAGTACCAGGAGCGCGCCTACCGCTACGTTCTCCTGGAGGCGGGACACCTGGCTGAGAACCTTTATCTGGCAGCCACTTCCCTGGGACTGGGCACCTGCGCCATCGGCGCCTTTTTCGATAATGAGGTCAACCAGATGGTGAATGTTGACGGCAAAGAGGAAGCTGCCCTCTACATAGTGAGCACTGGCAGCTTATAGAGAACAAGTCTTAGTAGGGGGAGATGAGTATGAGCCATAAAACGCAGTCCATTGCTAACTACGTTAACCCGAAAGCCATTCATACCCTGGCTACGCCCTCCAACCTCCGGCTTGGCCAGGAAATAGCCGAAGGCGGTGGCGTAGAGCTTATCGAGTCCAGCCCGTTATCCGTCATTGCGAAGGTGCGACCGGCAGGTGGCCAGCGCCGGAGGGTAGAGCTGCGCTCTACAGAAGACGGTCTGACCTGGAAGTGTAGCTGCACCAGGACAGGACTATTCTGCCAGCACTGTGTGGCCGCGGCACTGGCAAGCCTTGGTGACGCAAGCAAATGTTAGTAGCAGGTTGTTCTATCCCGCTCGCCCTGAGAGCTTGTGAAGAAATGATCCTAATCGTTCCCTCTCCCTTGATGGGAGAGGAGACCAAATTCGGTGCCTTGTAATAAGTTCACAAGCTCTGAGCGTTTTGAATAAAGGACCGTGGGAACACGGTATGCCGCGTCAGCACTTGCTGTCATCTCTCTACTCCTGCCGGCTGAAGGACCATGCTGCCAGGGAGAGCACCACGATACCGAGGACGGCCACGAGCAGCATGTCCTGGACAATGGTCATAGTGTGCCCGAAGACAGTCACCCCGAGAGGGTAGCCCTGTCCCATGCCCGCAGCGGCGATTTCCCCGTTCAGGAAAATCTGGCGGATGGCATCCACGCCGTAGCTTAGCGGGTTGATCTTCGAGATGAACTCAAGCCAGGCGGGCACATTGTTTACGGGGAAAAATACCCCGGAGAGAAATATCAGCGGGAAGATGATAATCTGCACTATTATCTGAAAGCTCTGCTGTGACCGCATGCGGGAAGCTATCAGGACACCGAGGCCGGACAGGGACACGGATAGAATTATCAGCATCGGGATGAGCTTGAGGACCAGCATCGGGCTGAGCGAAACGCTGAGTAGCGGCGCCAGCACCAGCATGATAATACCCTGCCCTACTGATATGGTGGCACTGCCCACGGCCTTGCCCAGGACGATGCCAGTGCGTGAGAGCGGGGCCACCAGGATTTCCTTCAGAAAACCGAACTCACGGTCCCAGACTACAGACAGGCCGGACATTATCGAGTTGGTCAGCACCGTCATGGCGATAATGCCGGGGTACATGAACTGGATGAAGTCCACGCCGGGCGTCAGCGCCCCGATGAGACGGTTGAAGCCGGCACCGAAAATGACGAGAAACAGCAGCGGCATAGCAAAAGAGGAGAGCATGCGTGTGCGTTCCTGAACAAAACGGAGGAGCTCACGGTATGCCACCACCCATATGCCCAGAAACAGGTCTCCCATTGCTTACCTCCCGCGCCCCTGGTGCATCTTCATCATTGTCTTCATCATTTCCTTGAGTCCGCCCTCCTCCTCCCGGACTGCCCGGCCGGTTAGCCTGAGAAATACATCATCGAGAGTGGGCCGCCGCACACCGATGGAAAGGAGCGGCGTCTGGAAAGTGCCAATCAACCTGGGTAGGAATTTTTCCCCTTGCGGAATGCTGAAAGTTATGTTGCCATTCTCCAGGACGGGGGACAACTGGTACTTCTCTTTCAGCTCAAGCAAGGCCTTTTCGTTGTTTTCGGCTTTCAGGGTCACCACGTCTCCGCCAACGGCGTCCTTGAGCTTGTCCGGCGTGTCCAGGGCAATAAGACGCCCGCGGTCAATGATGCTGATGCGGTCGCAGTTCTCGGCTTCATCCATGTAGTGTGTCGTCATGAGAATGGTCAGATTGCTCTGCTGGCGCAGGGACAACACGTAGTCCCAGATATGGCGGCGGGTCTGCGGGTCCAGGCCCAGGGTAGGTTCGTCAAGGAAGAGGACACGTGGGTTATGCAGTAGCCCCCGGGCAATCTCCAACCTCCGTTTCATGCCTCCGGAGAAAACGTGCACCTTGCTCTTGCGGCGGTCGGCCAGGTCCACCAGCTCCAGTAGCTCGCTAATCCGTTTCTCCTGGCTTTCCCTGGGAATCTTGTAGGCGTAAGCATGGAAGCGCAGGTTTTGTTCGGCACTCAGATACTCGTCAAGGGTGGGGTCTTGAAAGACCAGGCCAATACCGCGCCGGACCTGACTGCGTTGCCGGACCACGTCATACCCGTTAACAGTGGCGCTGCCACTGGTCGGCTTCAGCAGAGTGCAAAGCATATTAATAGTAGTTGTCTTGCCGGCCCCGTTCGGTCCCAGGAAGCCGAAGATTTCACCTTCGTTGACCTGAAAAGATATTTCGTCAACAGCCTTTAGCCCCCCGAAGTTTCGGGACAGTCCCCGGACATCTATTGTGCTCATCCTGGCCTTTCTCCTTCGATTGTTTCCGCCGCCCTGACGAGCAGTTTGAGGCCCGCGCTTACACTGGCAAGCTCCTCTACCGTAAGCCTGCCGAGGACCTCTGCGAGATGACCCATCGCCCTTTCTCTGAGGTTTGTCACCATAGCCTCCCCCTTCTCCGTCACCCTCAGTACCTGCATGCGGCGGTCTTCAGGGTTCTCCTGGCGGGTGACCAGCCCCTGTTCGACAAGCCTGTCCACGATGCCGGTCACGTTGGACGGGGTCACCCTCAAAGCGGCTGCCAGCTTGGAGAAATTGGTGACCCCCTGGCCGGCGATAAAAAGCAAGCTCTTTAGCTGTGGGATCGTGAGATTCAAGTCCATCCAGACATCAGGTATATGCTGCTTCAGCGCCCGGCTCAAACGGTGCTGAAACCCCAGAATCTCTCTTATCAGCTCGGCCTTGTCCATAAGAGCTTCACCCCCTTCACGTAGATATTCATCGTTCCCGGATTATGTTATCTAACATGAACTATATAGCCCATGTAAATAGTTTAACAGACGTGTAATAATACTGTCAAGGGCAGGTTTTCCATCCTCTCAGGGAGAGACGGAGTCTATCCTTCTTCTAACAAAGACAAGTTACTCAGGTGGGACTTACGCTCCGCTTATCTTTAGCCCGATGAAAGTCTCAACATGGTGTGGTAGAATTGCGTTTGGCGGACTATTCAGTGAGTGCTTCGGCTGCCGCCTCGGGCGGAATGCGTTCGCTTTGACAGTTACGGAGCATCAGATAACGCGTTTATACGAGTTTTGAAGGAGACAGAAAGTGTTGGATGAAGCCAGAATCAGGGCGGCTGTGACGGAAATCATCAAGGCCATCGGAGAGGACCCCAACCGGCAGGGCATGGCGGAAACGCCGCGGCGCATTGCGGACATGTATGCCGAGCTTTTTTCCGGCCTGGGCAAGGACCCGAAAGAGGACCTGACCGTCGGCTATGAAGAGGGGCACCAGGAGATGGTGATTGTGCGGGACATCCCCTTCTATTCGATGTGCGAGCATCATCTTTTGCCCTTTTACGGCTCCGTGCATATCGGCTACCTGCCCGACTTCAGCGGGCGGATTGTGGGCATCAGCAAGCTGGCCCGCGTCGTAGAGACCGTTGCCCGGCGGCCGCAGGTGCAGGAGCGCATGACCACCGAGATTGCCGATGCTATTATGAACGGGCTTCACCCGGCGGGCGTGGCCGTTGTAGTGCAAGGGGAGCACATGTGCATGATAATGCGCGGCGTCAAGAAGCCGGGCAGCAGCATCGTGACCTCCGCCATTCGCGGTGCCTTCCGCAACAAGGCCGAGACCCGTGCCGAATTCTTCTCGCTGATACAGGGGAAGTAGGGGAAAAGAAGCTACTCTCCAAACGGTTGCGGAACTTCTGCGAGCAGCAAGACGGAATTGGCGAGGTATTAGTTCACGTCACAACATATATATATGTTCTGCAAAGTCATTAGGAGCTTATTGAATGCACATCCCGAAGACCCAACAGCAGAGGCTTGAAGAGCTTCGACAAGCCCTGGTGGTAATAGAACAGGGGCTACGGGCCACAGCGGAGACGCAAGAGCTAGCCCACTTATTGCCTGTTGTAGGTCAACTTCGGTCCCTGCTTGTTTCAAGTGGGCAGACCCCTTTGCTTTTGGATCTTGCCAAGCAAAGGAATTTTCCGTTGGAATTCTACAGTATCCCATTGGGCTTCTTGGACAACGAGGAGATTGCCCGGATATTGGGCCCGACTCGAATTCAATGGTCAGGTGATTCGATTAGAGCCACCAGTGAAGGGCCTCCATTCCACAACAAAGTCACAATGGCGCAATGGCTATCATCGACACAGTTGGTCGTCAGAGGGGTAAAGGTTTCTGGGGAACAGCTGCTGAAGCTGTTCGCCAACAAGCTTGGCGGTGCCCATTATGCCCCTTCATTGCCTCCCGAACTCGCTGCAATTGCGCAATTCGAAATTGGAGGGGTTCCTTCGCAGTACATAACCTTCATTCGGTTATCGGAAGTGGTTGTTTATTTGGGGCGTAGGCTGTTGGCCCAAGCCAGTTAGTTCGAAAGACGATGCTATGGAGTGAACCCCTGAGACTATGCAGTGAATCCCTGAGACTGGACACATCAGGTTAGGAGAGTTTGGCCTCTGGCAACCCAGCGCGTAGCAGAAATGACTTGGAAACTGGACAAGATACAATCACGCCACTCAAGGATTGTCGCCTAGGTGGCAAAGCCGGATACCAGTTCAAAGGTTTTGTCGGTTCCACCTCTTGATACCTTCTATCTGACACTCACCTCTTTCTGCTATAATCTATTCAGGAACTACTCTTGTGGTGGAGAACCCATGAAGTTTGCCCTAACTGTAATACTTGAACCGGAAGAAGATGGCGGCTATTCTGTCCATTGTCCGGCTCTCCCCGGTTGCTCCAGCCAGGGCGATACCCTGGAGGAGGCCTTAGCCAACATCAGAGAGGCTATGCTGGCTGTCCTGAAGGTCCGCCAGGAAGAAGGGATGCCTCCACCGAGAGAGACACCTGAGATACTAACAGAAGAGATACGTCAGATACTAGCGGACCGTGCTGAAGACGGGCTCCCCTTGACCATAGAAACCAGAGTAGTAGAGCTACCGGCAGAGGTAGCTGTGTAGATGCTTCAGTTGCCTGTTGTCTCGGGTAAAGAGGCGGTAGCCGCTTTTAAGCGAGCGGGCTGGCGAGAAACGAGACGAGAAGGCAGTCACATTATTTTGACCAAGGCAGGACTACCGGTCACCCTTTCCGTTCCAGACCATCGAGAAGTCAGGCGAGGCACCTTGAGAAGTCTTATCCGCCAGGCAGGACTATCTGTCGAAGAATTCGTCTTTTTGCTCAAAGGTTAAGTCTCACCATACCCAGGAATCGAAATAGAGGAGGGCAAGAGCATGGCCAAGCAAGGCGGCGGCGCACCGGGTGCCCTGGCCGGTGTTATCTGGCTCATCGGGTGGCTCTTTACCATCGGTTTTGCCAAGCTGGTATGGTGGCAAATCATCGTCGGCATCGTGGTCTGGCCTTACTTTCTGGGCGTGGCCGTAAAGTGATTTTCGTGACACCTTTACAAACGGTCAACTGGAAGTCGCTGGCTTAGCCCGGTCATGACACAGACTTCCCACATGTGATAGGCGTTGTCATAGCCCGCTCATGGTGAGCCTGTCGATCCATGAGACCTCGCCCTTCGACAGGCTCAGAGCTTGTGAACTTATTACAAGGCACCGAATTTGGTCTCCTCTCCCCTCGTGGGAGAGGATTAAGAGCCTGCCCTGAGCGAAGCGAACGGGTGAGGGGGTATGACTAAGGTATCACCCTCACCTAGCCTCTCCCATCAAGGGAGAGGGAACGATTAGGATCATTTCTTCACAAGCTCTCAGGTGAAATGACACGCCATGACAGAAAAGGCAACATGGCTAAGGTCTGTATTACCAGCCTAAGGCCCGCTCCACAGCCCGCAAATCGGGGGGAAGCTCCAGAAAGGCATCAGACCCCTTTAGGGCTATCTCGGTATCTTTGAGTCCGGTGCCCGTGACCACGCAGACCACCTTCTTCCGCGAGAAGTCCATGCCCTGGCGGCGGAGCTTGATGAGGCCAGCGAGCGAAGCCGCTGAGGCCGGCTCACCGAAGATGCCGCCCTTTGCCGCCAGGAGCCTTTGGGCAGCGAGAATCTCATCATCACTGACCATGTCAATGGTGCCCCCCGATTCATCACGGGCGGCGACAGCCTTCTGCCAGCTTGCGGGGTTGCCAATCCGGATAGCTGAAGCCACGGTCTCCGGCTTCTCCACAACATGCCCACGCACGATCGGCGCCGCGCCCTCTGCCTGGAAGCCCATCATCTTCGGCTTTACCCGGGCTTTGCCTAGCCGGTGGTACTCCACAAAGCCCTTCCAGTAGGCCGTGACATTGCCGGCGTTGCCTACCGGAATAAAAAGATAGTCCGGGGCTTCCCCCAGAGCGTCAACAATCTCGAAGGCGGCGGTCTTCTGTCCCTCGATGCGGTTGGGATTAACCGAGTTCACCAGGGTAATGGGGTGCTTCTGTGCCAGCGCCCGCACTATAGTTAAGGCCTGGTCAAAATTGCCGTCCAGGGCCACGATTTTAGCCCGGTAGATAATGGCCTGAGCCAGCTTGCCCAGTGCCGTCTTGCCTTTGGGCAGGATGATAACCGAGCTTATACCGCAGTAGGCGGCATAAGCCGCCGCCGAAGCACTGGTATTGCCGGTGGAGGCGCAGACAATAGCCTTGCTGCCAGCCTCCAGGGCCTTGGCCACCGCCACCACCATGCCCCGGTCTTTGAAGGAGCCGGTGGGATTGCAGCCCTCTAGCTTGAAGTAAAGCTCACCGCAGCCAATTTCCGCCCCAAGGTTAGGGCACCTGACCAGAGGGGTGTCACCTTCACCCAGGGAGAAAAAGGGCGTTTGCGCCGTAATCGGTAGGTAATCCTTGTATCTCGCCAGGACGCCCGGTTTTGTCATGTGTTCAGTGTCCTCAGCCTACTGCTGAATGTCCTCGACACGGACAAAGTTGCTAATCTCCTTGACCACGGCCAGGTGCTCCAACTCATCGAGGGCTTTACGCATGGCCTTCTCCTGGGAGGGATGGGTCATGATGATAAGCTCGGCGGTCTGGGCCACGCTATCCGTCATCTTCTGGATGACCGAAGAGATGCTAATCTGGTTGTCACCCAGGACCCTGGAAATCTGGGCCAGCACGCCGGCCCGGTCCGCCACATTCATACGCAAGTAATAGCGGGTTACCAGCTCGGCAAAGGGCTTGATGCTGATGCCCGGCTTGACCTGCCAGGTGAGCTTATCACCAGCGCCGAGGGCTATCTCCTGTGCCGCCGAGACCACATCAGCGATGACGGCGCTGCTAGTGGGCAGCGGGCCAGCGCCTTCGCCGAAGAAGAGCACCCGGCCCACAAGGTCGCCTTCCACGAGGACGGCGTTATAGACGCCCGTCACCTTGGCCAGCAGGGATTCCTCCGGGATGAAGACCGGGTGCACCCGCACCTCGATGGAGCTATTGTCCTGCTTGGTAATGGCCAGTAGCTTGATGGCAAAACCCAGTTCCCGGGCATACTGGAAGTCACGGCTGCCCAGCCGGGAAATACCCTCGCAGTGGATGTCCTCCGGGCGCACCTCGCTATGGAAAGCCAATGTCGCCAGGATGGCCAGCTTGTAGGTGGTATCAATGCCCTCGACGTCGTTTCTCGGGTTTGCCTCCGCATAGCCAAGCTCCTGGGCCTTCTTGAGAGCGGTGGCGAAGTCCACGCCTTCCCGTGCCATGCGGGTCAGAATATAGTTAGTTGTCCCGTTAATAATAGCATAGATACCCTTGATTTTGTTGGCGACAAGGTCACGCTGGAAAGGGGCAATCAAGGGTATGCCGCCGCCAACGCTGGCTTCATAGCGAAGACCGGCCTTGTGCCGGTGGGCCAGTGCCCATAGCGCCACGCCGTGCTTGGCGATGACCTCCTTATTGGAGGTAACCACATACTTGCCGGCTTTGAGTGCTCTTGCCTGATAACCAAAAGCAGGGTCGTCCCCGCCGATGGCCTCCACGACTATGTCTATACCCGGTGTGGCGAAGAACTCATCCGCGTCGGTGGTCAGCAGTTTCGGGTCCATGGCCTTGGCCAGAGGGCGGGCCAGGTCAGGTTCGATTACCTTTACCTTGCGCAGGACCACCGGACAACCTACCTGCTCGGCCAGCTGGTCAGCCCTTTCCATCAAGACTTTGGCCACCTGTCCGCCGATGACCCCCAGCCCCATCAGACCTACACCGATGCTCGTACGCTTCATCTCTTGCCTAGCTCCTTGGTGACCCTGGCGATGGCCCATTGCATCTTGGTGGCATCCAACAGGTTCTCCACCTTATTCGCCGGGTCAGCCCACAGCGATGTCAGCCAGTCCCGCATAGCGTTGTCCTTGAGCATGCTCCTGTCCGCATCGGCAATCTGCCGGTCAGTTTCTTTGGCAACCACTCTTATCAGCCAGTAGCCGCCTTCGGTTTCGGCCGTATTATCACGAACAGGATCGCTCACCGTGTTCAGGGGCAGCCCAGCCGTGAACCTGTCAAAGTCATCACTCACCTGCCCGGCAGTGACCCAGCCCAAATCACCGCCGTTTTCAGCCGCTCCCTGGTACACGGAAAGCTCCTTGGCCAGCGTGGTAAAGTCTTCGCCGGCATCCAACCTGGCCTTGACCGAAGCGGCCGTTTCGGCATTGCCCAGCAAAATAGCCTGAACGTGAGTCTGCTTTTGTGCCTCGTTCCTCTCCAGGACTTTGATCAGCCAGTAGCCACCCTTCTTCATCTTGGCCTCATCGAACCGGGGCTGGCTGAGCACACCTGCCGCCGAGCCGAAGGCGTAGTCTTCCACTACTGAAGAGCCTAAGAATACGGGCAAGATACCCTGGGGATGCCAGCCGAGGTCACCTTTCTGCTCCTGTGTATATTCGTCCAGGGAATACTGGGCAGCCAGGCTTGCAAAATCCTCGCCGGCTTCTATCTTGGCCCTTATCTCTGCCGCCTGGGCTTCCGTCTCCAGGAACATGGCCATGACCTGCACTTGCTCGGCTGTGGTGGGCACCTCTTTGTCAAAGTAGTCATCTATCAGCTTTTTCGACAGTAGCTCCGTCCGGACGATGTCCCGGTAGTCTCTGCTGAGCTTGCGCTTCTTAAACTCTTCATTAACAGCCTTATCATCAACTGTTACGCCCAAAGCGGCAGCCCCCTGCCTCATCAGCTCGCTCTGCTGGATAGTTGTGGGCAGCTGCGCGGCGGCGAAAGACATAAAAGAGGAAAACTCGCTGGGGTTAGTGGGCGCGTTTCGGGCGTAGTATCTGAGCATATTGAGGTAGTAGTCCATGCTGAAACTGGTATCATTGACCTTAAGAACGGTCTGGTGCAATGGCCGAAACTGGGTGGTGAACCAGCCCGCCCCGGCAACACCCATGGCGGCGACAACGATAAAGATGCCGATGGCCAGGATGATGAGCTGCCGTCTCTTTTGCTGTTCCCAGTGGGAACGCTGGCGCCGGGTAAGCTCGCGTCGTGGTTTCCCCAAATTTTTCTTTGCCAAGATGTCTCCTTTGTCAGGTAAGCCGTTTTTTGCGCTATTACTACAGGGTTTGCTGACACGCAAACCCCTCTTATTTATAACCCAAAAGCGGAATCTTTTCAAATGCCCATTCCGAGCGTGTCGCTGTTCTATGATTATGTCACCGTTTAAGTGTTCTGAGAAAATGTCACCATGGAAGGAATGGTTACATTGACACAGGACGAACAGAGAAGACTTATGGTACTTAATGAGGTAGGGGTGGGGGGTTTGGTGGGGTGGCAGGCCGCGGACATACTTGGTATCTCACTGCGCCATCTCAGGCGACTCGTGGCAGCATATCGAAAGGAGGGTGCTTGACGCCGTGACATAACACATGCTAAAACAATGACACCACCGGGTGGGTCAATGTTTGTGGCGCCAGGTGGCGCAATGTTACTGGCGCTTCACAATGGTGGTGGCGACAATGGCTGGCCGGTAGACTACTAGTTTTGATTTCCTTGGCATTTGGTAGTTACTTAGGTCTAGTAGCCCATGGGGTATTGCTCGTCTCGTTGCCTGGACACCACAGTATGGCGCACCTTTCCTAATTGCGGGTGTGCTATTCCTCCTGTCTTGGTGGCTTTCAAAAGAAACCCAGAAAAGTGAAGAAGAATGGCTGAAAACGAGTTGAGATGCAGGAACAAAAAGAGGCAACAAAAAGAACAAACATAGCCAAGTTCATTCTTGGGGGAGCGACCGGATTTGGTATCGGTGGCGCTATCGGAGGCATGACGGCTGGCGGCCCTGTGCTCTTCATATTCCCTGTCATGGGTGCCGTCGGCGGAGCATCGATCGGACTACTCTTGGGCAAACGGTTAAGGGCTATCGTCATGGCGCTGGCCGGTGCCGTCGGTTTTGGTATTGCGTCAATCCCTGTACTGACCTATTCGGGGCTTGGTATAGGTTCGACTGAGCAAAGCATGGTAATACCCCCCACTGCCATCATTGGAGGCACCTTGATTCTGTTTGTTCTCGGTGCTATTCAGGGGTTTATTGGCGGCATATCTCTGGGATTGGATTTGAAGAACCGAGCGAGAGCGAAATACTTAGTAGTAGCTAGTACCATAGGATTTGCTCTAGGTTCGCAGGCCAGCTGGGGGTTTGTGGCCAACCTTCCCTTTGGGGCCACATACGTTATTTGGGGTGCCGTTGGCGGTGCTGCGTTGGGAACGGGTCTGGGTTGCTTTGAGAGAAGGAAAACACGTTTTCAGGAGGACTTGTCCTGGCAGCATGAGCCGACGACTTGGACCAAAACAACGACATTTAGAGCCGGTATATTCCTTAATTTGCTGCTTATCATAATTGGTTGGGGCAATGCGCTGAACTTGAGGGTTGCTTACTATAACTATGACCAAACTCAACTTACTGGGGTCATCACTCCCACTGGCGTGGTCGAGTTTCGAATGCCAAATCTCCCTATCTTCATTGTTCTTATCGCTGTGACCATAGGGCTTAACATTTTGATGATCTGGGTTCTGTTGAGGGATAAGGAACACCGCCGTGCGAGCATCATTGGCGTTTTGGGATTATTGGCTGTACTACTTCCGCTGATAGGTGGTCTTTTGTTGCCCCCGCCAATGACGCCTATTTAGATTACATCTGAGGAAGGGCAACAACAATAATACCTTAACAATATCTGTCATTCCGTATCTCGTATCAAGTACGGGGCAGGCTTTGATACGCAAATCTAGGTGGAGTGGTGATACTGTATTCCAGCCTTCGCTGGAATGACGGTGGGGGTAGGCATAATGAGGGTGGTCTGGATTCCCGAGCGGGGTCGGGAATGACAGTTGTCGGAAGGGCTGGCGTGTGAGGACACTTGCTAATTTGATGACGGGTGAGATTGCTTCAGCTTCACCTCTGGCGAATGCGCTCGCAATGATACTTTTTAAGATTGCCAAGAACCCACGGCTTATCATTTGACCTGCGGGACAAGGCAGGTCACCCCTCCCTGATGACCTCTTGGTGCTTGTTGGGGTAATGGGTCAAGGGAATACGCGCCCGGCGGCGGTAGAGATAATAGATGGCCAGGCCGATAAACATCCAGGCAAAGCCGGCCCAGCGGCTATAGGGGTTAGTAACCAGGACAACAACCCAGACACCCAGGGTGCCGAGCAGTCCCAGGATGGCAGTCACGGGCACAGGACGTCCCATTATCTTGATGTTCCCGGCGACCTTGAAAGGACGGGGCATCTGAGGCTTGCGGATACGGAGACTGATAACGGCGGCATGGGCCAGGGCAAAGCCGAGCAAGGAGCCAAAGACATAGAGGGCGCCCACGTCAGCAAAGAAGGTCGGTGCTGCGAAAAGCCCCGGAGCCAGGACAAGCAGGGCAATGAAACTGAAAACAATAATGGCGATATAGGGTGTCCGGAAACGGCGGTGCACGCGGCTTAAGGCAACCGGAAGCTGGTGATGTGTGGCCAGATTGAATGTGAGACGGGAGATGCCGAGGACGCCAGCATTGGTGGCGGTTAGCAAGATGCTCGCGGCCAGCACGGCCACGAGCGGGGCGAAGATGGACTGCAATAGTGGTGACGGCAGGTTAGCGGCAATACCGGCCACTGGGTCTCTGGCCCAGCCGTTGATGGGGTCGCCGAGGGCCTGCGGTGTCATCGCGGAAAGGGCCACTATTGATATGCCGGCGAACATGACCAGGACCGCTATTATGTTCAAGATATAGGCCCGGGGCACTCTTTTGGCCGCCTGGCGCGTCTCCTCGGCAAGCTGTGAAACGGTCTCTACGCCGGTGAAGCACAGCGCCGCAATGGCAATGCCGAAAATCAGATTCGATGTACTGGGCCAGTTCCCCTCGCCAAACATGTTTTGCACGAGTATCTGTGGATCTGGCAGCAGGATAAGCACGATGCCGAGGACCACCAGCGTCACCTGGGTGAGGATATCTATGGCGATGAAAACGATGTTTATGAGCGATGATTCCACCACGCCCAGGACATTAATGAACATGAGGAAGACAATGATACCCATAGAGGCTAGCGTATCCACGGCCGGCTCCCTGAGGACGGGCCAGAAATGGCTCAGGTATGGCGGGATGGTGTAGGCGGAGATGGCGATAGTCGCTATATAGCTCAACATCAGTGCCCAGCCGGCGATGAACCCGCCCAGGTCATTGAAGCCATGGCGGGCAAAGCTAGCTGAGCCGCCGCCCTCGGGTATCATGGCGCTGCCCTCGGCGTAGGTCAAGGCGTTAAAGACATAGATGATACCGGCCAGCCCCAGGGCTATGGGCGTCGCCCCCAGGGCAAAGAGGGCCACCACGCCGAGGGCGTAGTAGATAGACGAGCCGACATTGGCATAGCCAGCGCTGAATATAGCGGAAATGCCCAGGACCTTCTTCAGGCGGAACTTCTGGACACGCCTGGGCCGATAGGTCCTGTCACCGGGTTTTGGTTGCCAAGTATCGTGCATCAGTCCTGTTTCGCTTCACACGGGGCGACTGGATAATCTTAGCTACTACCGCTCTGGCTGTCAACACGCAGGCGGAAAGGCACAGTCTCTGCGGTGCCTTCGAAGCAAGCCGGTGGCACTTTACATGGTATTTCGTTTGCTCTGAATGTTTACATTCCAAGCTAATGCCATGGATATTCGCTCAACGCCGCATTCAGGAATAATCATTCGCCCACTGGCCAGGACAATAGGCCTGCCCTGAGTTGCTTGCGGGCAGAGAATAGGGTAAGCCGGTCCAAACGCGGTGGCCTGGCTACATGTTCAGGTTGACCAGGCCTTTGCGCATGGCGTATTTGATAAGCTCCGTGCGGTTGTGGATGTCCAGTTTCTCCATTATCTTAGTGCGGTGCCCCAGGACGGTCTTCAGGCTGATGACCAGCATATCCGCAATCTCACGGCTGGTATGCCCTTCAGCGATAAGCTTGAGAATCTCCCGCTCCCTGTCCGTAAGGCGGTCATAAGGCTCTTCCTCTGCCTGTTGCAGATAGTCTTCGATAAGGGCACTGGCCGCCGAGGGATAGAGAAAGGACTCACCTTTAGACGCCGCACGCACGGCAGAAATCAGCTCCGAACCCAGGGCGCGCTTGGGCAGGTAGCCGGAGGCCCCCGCCTTGATAGAGGAAAGGATATACTCCCGGCTGTCATACTGCGTCAAGACTAGTATTCTTACCCGTGGGTTCTTCTTCCTGATACGGCGAGTCGCCTCCAGGCCGTCCATCTCCGGCATGGCGATATCCATGATGATGACATCCGGGTCCAGCTCCTTCGCCTTCCTGACGGCCTCTTTACCCTCAGCGGCCTCGCCCACTATCTCAATGTCCTCGTTCAGCGTGAGCAGCGCACGGATACCTTCCCGCATGATGGCGTGGTCATCAACCATCAGTACCCGTATCTTTTTGTTCTCCAATCGCGTCCTCGCCGGTGGAAGGGTATTCGCCGAAACCCTCAGAGTAGTGAGGATACGGAAATCAAATCCCAAATACTAAACCCTGAATTCTAAACAAATCCAAGTTACCTGAATCCAAATATTCTAACCGTTTTGCACATTTGATATTTGCATTTTGATGTTATTTAGGGTTTGGATATCAGAGTTTAGATTTCAAGTCTGCACTACTGCACTTAGCTCCCCTTCTCCTTTATGGTCTCTTTGAGCCTGTTGATCTCCTGGCGCAGGTGCCGCTGCCGGTTGATCAGCACCAGCACATAGCCGAAGGTTACCGCCCATGCCACGGCAAATGCCGCCAGAAAATAGCTTGCGTTCTCCATATCTTGTCTCCTCAGGACTCCTGACTAACGAGTCCTTTCAATTTCTTTACTTCCGCCTCATCGCGCCTGATGGCAACCCTCTGCATCAGGATGACAACATATAACACCGTGTAGGCAACAATGCTCAGCATCAGGGTCAGCCTCATGCGCGGGTCAAGCCCGCCCTCCTCAAAAATAATCAAGGGGGGATGCATGCCGCGCCACAAGCTGGTGGAGAGGATGACAAAGGGTATGTCAATAAAGCCGATGACGCCTACCACGGCAGCAAAGGTGGCACCGCGCCCTTCCTCCACGGTGAGGGAGCGCACGAGCAGGCAGGCCAGATAGATGAACCAGAGGACGAGCGTAGTGGTCAGGCGGGGCTCTTCCCAGGCCCACCAGACCCCCCAGATAGGCCGCGCCCAGATAGAGCCGACCATCAGGGCTAGGCTGGTGAAGATAATACCTACCTCTGCCGCCGAATAGGCCAGATCATCCCACTTGCGGTCCCTCTTCGTCAGGTAGAAGATGCTACCAATGAAGATGACAAAGTAGGACAGCAAAGACAGCCAGCCCATCGGCACCATGAGGTAAAAGTTCTTCTGCACAATCCCCATCACCTTCTCTATAGGTGCATAGAGAAAAACCAGGTATAGGGCAAGAAACATGAGTACCAGTCCCAGTCCCCACAGGATAAGCCTTTTCACATTTACACCTCTACTCTTCAACGATGAAGGCAAAAATCAGGTAGGCCACGACCAGGAAGATAACGTCAAAGGAAATGATGATGGGTAGCCACGGGTATAGCTCGCCCCAGGACTTACCAGCCAGGGCCAGCTCAGAGGCCTTTACAGCCGCTACGATAAGCGGGATGACGATGGGCAGGAAGAGTATGGGCAAGACCATCTCCCGCGCCTTGGTATTGACGGCCAGAGCGGAAAACAGCGTGCCAACGGCCACAAAACCGATGGTCACCAGAACAGTGATGCCGATGAGCTGCGCCGTGAGCACCGGCAAGTTGAACAGGAGGGCAAAAACAGGCAGGGCGATGGCCTCCACAATCAGCATGAACAGGAGGCTGGCGAGCACCTTGCCCACGTAGATGACCTCGCGGCTCATCGGGCAGATCAGCAGCCCATCCAGGCAGTTGTCCTCTTTCTCAACGATAAAGGCCCGGTTCAGACTCAGGACACCGGCAAAGGCGAAGGTCACCCATAGCATTCCAGAGGCTACCAGATCCACCGCCTCCGGCCGCGCACCAAAGGCAAAATTGAAAATCAGTATTACCAGCAGGGCAAAGACCAGCACCGCGGAGATAATCTCCTTGGTGCGCAGCTCGGAGAGGGCGTCCTTGCGGGTGATGGCGATGACCTTGCTCCAGAAGCTCATATCCGAACCCCCGTGCAGTGCTGGTAAGCCTCAATTAGCCCGGTCAGGTCCAGCACCTGTCTTGACGCTTCATAGAGGATTTTGCCCTGGCCCATGATGAGCAGGCGATCACACAAGGCGAATCCACGCTCGAGGTTATGTGTTGTCAGGATGATGGTGCGCGGCTCGCCATTTTCCCCTGTGCGCATTGCTGACCAGAGCAGCCCTGTAGCCTGCGGGTCCAGCCCGGTCTCTGCTTCATCGAGCAGCATTATGCCCGGCTTGTGGAGCAGGGCGCGGGCGATAGAGATCCTCTGCTGCATCCCACGGGAAAGCGTGCTGACCCGGTCATGGAGGCGTGACGTCATGCCCACCAGCGCGGCGACCTCCTGGACCCGCTCGCGGCGGCGGGGCACATCGAACATGCGGGCATAGAAGTCCAGGTTCTCATAGGCGGTGAGGTTGCCATACAGAAATGTCTGGTGTGTCACCACGCCGATGTGACGGCGGATAGCCTCGGCGCTGCTCTTGACCTCAAGAGCGTTTATGAGCACCCTTCCTGACGTGGGTTTCAGAATGGTAGCCAGCACCTTGACAAGGGTAGTCTTGCCCGCGCCATTGGGGCCAAAGATAACGACTGATTCCCCTCTCGCTATGGTCAGGCTGACGCCCTTCAGGGCGAGACGGTCGCCAAAGGACTTGGTGAGACCCCTGACCTCGATGGCCGAGCTCTGGCTAGCCTCCTGTCCCATTATCTGTTACTAAAGCGCCCCCCTCGCCAGTAATGAAGAAAGCCTGAGCGTTCCTAGTCCTCTCTTCTGGACTTTCTGAGCAGTACGACGAGCTGTGCCTTCTTCTGCGCCCGCAGTTTGCGGTACTCCTCCTCGGCAATCTGACCACTTTCAAAGTGGTCATCAAGGCGGGCAATCTCGGTCATCAGCCGCTGCTTCATCCTGGCCGGGCTTTCCGGCACCCTGACCGGCTGCCGGCGCCGGCGGAGCGTGTAAAATCCGCCCCCAACAACAGCGACGGCGACCACAGCGACGGCAGCAACCACTATGTTCTGGTTGCCGGCCGGGGTCAGCCCGGAGAGCTTGACGGTGATTGTCTCTCCTGCCTTAATGTCATCCGCTCCCAGGTGGATGTATGGCTTGCCATTGATGTCCAGCGTCTCCTGGTTCGATAGGCGATCGCTGGTGGCCGTTACACCGGTGCCCTGAATAAGAAAATGGTAGGCGCCGGTGGGATAGTTGAACTTCTGGGTATATTCGTATTCCTTGCCTTTATACTTTAGCTCGTAGGAGTAGGCAAGCTCACTTGGTCCGGGCATAACAGCCATGGTATTCACGAAGCCATCACCACCCGTGAAGACGCAGCACTCCATGAGGCCAAAATCATACTGCAACCCGGTCCCGCCCTTGGCTACCGGTAACCGCATGGTCTCCTTCTTGGTAGGGTCAGCTACGGTCGGCTTTGTGCCGACGTAGGTCTTATCGGTGCCATTGACCATAACGAAGTAGCCCTCCACCCGCAGGACACCTTCGCCGGGGGAAATCACGGTGTGGGCCATCTCCGATGTGAGCATGTCCTCCGTTGTGGCGTCATAGATGGTCAGCTCCACCGTCTTGCTCGTCTCGCTGGCGGCAAAAGTAATACGGTCGCTGGCGTAGTCAGCCTCCTGGTAGTTAATATTAACGTCATAGCTGTATTTAGACTCGGTGGCCAAACCGCTGAAGGTAAAGTTTCCGCCCGCGTCAGTCTGGGCTGTTGTAGAATCAGACTCGGCATCGTTCACATAGGTCTTCAGCGTCACCGTCAGCCCGCCGATGCTGCTGCCGTCCTTGGTGCCCATGATGAGCTTGCCGGTGATGGTCCCGGGTCCCTCAGCCGCCAGGACTGGGGTGGCTAGGCCCAGCACAAACAGAAAGACAAGCCCGATGGCTATAACACGTTTGATTCTCACTTTGCCTTCTCCTTGCCTCGCAGAATGGTCCCGCACCGGGAGCAGAAACGGTCGCTTGCGGCCACTGGCGCGCCGCATTGAGAGCAGAACCGGGCCGTGGCCTGGCGCGGTTGCCGGACATCTCTCGTCGCCCGGTCGGCGCCTTTGCTGCTATCCCCTCTAGCTTTGCCGGTACCAGCAGCCGCCCTGGGCGCGCCAGCAGGTCCAGCGCGGCGCAGATGCTGGATCTCTTTCTCTACCTCGTCTTCCCCCTCGTCTTCTTCATCGGGGCTTATGCTTTCCGCTGGCTCCGGCCGGACAGTGGCTGCAACCCGCCGCAGCCGCCGTATCTCTTTTTCTACGTCATCAAGCTCTTCTTCCTCGCTCTGAGACACGGTGTCAATCTCTTTGAGCGTGGCAATGGCCTTCTCCTTATATTTCCTCTGCAGCTCCTGGTAGTCTTCTTCAGCGAGCACGCCCGACTGGTAATCGAATTCCAGCTCTTTCAGCATAGCATAGGTAGTATCTCTCTTGGAAAGCAGCTCCCGCTCAGCATCGTTACCGGATGACACGACCGGCCGAGTCTTCCCCTTGAAAAGGGGGTAGGCAATAAAAGCGAAGGTCGCCACAGCTATCAATACCGCCAAAAAGGTCGTCATCGGAAACCTCGCTCACCATACTCTTTTAGCTCCTGCTCCAGCCGGAGCTGGTATTTCTCCTCATCTTCCTCAGCAACCTTGCGCACCTTGACCGGCACCGCTTTCTGGCCCCGTTTCACCCATCTTTTGATGGCCAGCCAGATTATACCGGCACCGAAGATGATGGCGGCAAAGGGCGTTATCCAGGCCGTGAGGTTGAAGCCTTGCTTGGGCGGTGCGGCCAGCACTACCTCGCCATACTGGGTCACGAATGCCTGGATGATTTGCTCCGGTGATTGTCCCTGGGCAAGCTTCAGCTCTATGGACTTGGTCATGCTATCCCGGACCATGCACTCCCCGTGGACACAGTTATTGAGCACCGTGTAGCAGCCGCACTGGCAAATAAGCTGGCTGGCGATTTCATCAACCGTGGTAGCGGCCAGCCTCATCGGAAAAGCCAGCATCAGCAATAAGAAAAGCCCGATGCCAATAAGTCTCCGCCTCATTCTTGTGCCTCCCTTCCCGCCACAGACTTAGATACTGGTTGCCGCCGTCGCTCCGGCCAGAAGGCAAGTAGTCCCCCGGCAACCATGACTATGCCGCCTATCCACATCCAGGCAACCAGGGGGTTGACCAGGACCCGGAAAGCGGTCCCGTTTTCATCCCACCCGACCAGTATAACATAAAGGTCTTCCTTAAGCGTGCTGCGGATGGCTACCTCGGTTACCGGCTGCTGGTAGTTCTTATGGAAATATTTCTCCGCCGTCAGCGTGCCAAGATACTCCCCCGAATTGGTTATGGTCAGGGTGCTGCTAACCACCTCTTTGGTCGGCGTCTCAAAGTTGTCCATATTTTCGTAGGTAAGCGTGTAGTTCTCGATGTTCATAGTCTCCCCGGGTTTGATGGTAGCCTCGGCCTCGCTGCTGAAGGACATGGAGCCAATCATACCGAGGGCGAGGAAGATAACGCCAAGGTGCACAATATACCCGCCATAACGCGGGCGGTTGGCCCTGAGGAGGTTATAGAAGCCCTTCAATGGGTTTTCGCCTCTCATGCGGCGTCGTGCCCGCACACCGCGGAACCATTCGTAGAATATGGTGGCAATGACGAAGAAACACAGGAAGAACGGTATAAGCGCCAGGCTTCTAACGCCAATCGCAAAAAGCACAATGGTGATTACCACCGCACCGATGATAGGCCACAGGAAGTTCTTCAGCAAATTCTTAACTGACGCCCGCCGCCAGCCAATCAGCGTGCAGATGCCCGCCAGGACGATGACGGCCAGGAAGATTGGCCCGTTGACCTGGTTAAAGAAGGGCGGGCCGACCGTAATCTTTACCCCGCGGACGGCCTCCGAGATAATGGGGAAGATAGTGCCCAGGAAGATGGCAAAGGCCGCGCCGACGAGGAGCAGGTTATTGAGCAGGAACGTGCTTTCACGGGAGACCAGTGATTCCATCTCAACTTCGCTCCGCAGCTCATCGCTGCGGTAATAGAGCAAGGCGACCGACGCGACCACGGCAACCCCGATGAAAGTGATAAAGAACGGCCCGAGAGCCGACTCCCCGAAGGTATGCACCGAACCGATGATGCCGCTGCGGGTCAAGAAGGTGCCGAAGATGGTAAGACTGAAGGTGATGATTACCAGCACCATGTTCCAGATTTTGAGCATGCCCCGCCGCCGCTGCATCATGATGGAGTGCAAGAAGGCCGTGCCGGTGAGCCAGGGCAGCAGGCTGGCGTTTTCCACCGGGTCCCAGGCCCAAGCGCCGCCCCAGCCCAACTCCACGTAAGCCCACCACATGCCGAACCAATTGCCCAGGGTGAGGAAAATCCACGCCACCAATGTATACCTGCGAATGTTTAGTATCCATTCGTCACCAAGCCGCTTGGTAAGCAGGGCCGCCATGGCGAAGGCGAAAGGGATAGCAAAGCCGACATAGCCGGCGAGGAGAGTGGGCGGGTGAAAGAACATACCCGCGTTCTCCAGAAGCGGGTTGAGACCGCGACCGTCAGCCGGTGTAAAACCCAGTTTATGAAAGGGGTTAGCAATATCAATAAGCAGGATAAGGAAGAACACCTGGATGAACATGGTTATGGCGGCGGCATAGGGGATAAGCTCCTTGCCGACCTCCCGCCGCTGCAGTACCACGACAGTGGCGAATATGGAGAGCAACCATGCCCAGAACAGCAGGGAACCGCTGCTCCCGGCCCACAGGGCGCTGAGTATATACACTATTGACATGCCCCGCATGGTGTAGCTGGCGATATACTCCACGCTGAAATCGTGGGTGACCAGCCCGTAGAGCAGAGCCGCCACTGCGATGGTAAGCAGACCGCAGGCTGCTATAAGGGCATTCCGGGCACTATCGGTTACAGCGGCTACCTTCTTCTTGGCGCCCCAGATATAGGCGATAGCTGCATAGGCCGAAGCGACCAGCGCCAGAAATACCGCGATATAGCCCACATCAATCATTAGCTTTAATCTCCGCGACGAATCTCACGATGAACTCACCCAGGGCTTCTTACTGCTCGGGGGCCGCTTCATAGCGGGAGGGACACTTGGGTAGGAGCGTTTTCGCCTGGAAAACGCCATTTGAAGTGAGCTTCCCCTCGACCACAATCTCCACATCCTCTTTGAAGGTATCCGGCACAATCCCCTCGTAATAGACCGGGAGGCTGGCCGCCTCATCAGCTACCGTGAACTTGAGGATACGTCCCTGGGCTTCCTTGACTACCGAGCCGGGCACCACCTTTCCGTTCACACGGACACTCTGGTCGTAGCCCGAATCACCCAGGGCCACGAGCTCGGACACCTTATAGTAGTAGGTCGCTGCACCCATGAAGCCGGTGAAGCCCAAATAGCCCAAAGCCACCAGCAGGATAATGCCACCGATTATGAACTTCTTCTTTTTCAGCACGGCTACCCCTCACTACATGCAAATACCCCATACTACCATAGAGTATCCGTCATGTCAATCATACCACCTTTCCCAAACCCGGTAAAGCTAGTGTCGCGTCAGTTTAATTAGTGAACTATCTCGCCTACCTCGATATCATAGCGCAAAAGTCATAATACAAGGGGGATTCGCCCCCTCTCTAACTCAACTCCCCCTTCCCTTTGGGAAGGGGGTCAGGGGATGGGCACCCGCCTTCATCAAGCTAACAGCTATTGGCAAACCAGGTAGCATTTCTACAACACAACCAGTGACTAGCTATTTGCCTGACGCGACACTAGGCTTGTTCTAGCTCTCAGCTACCTAAGAACTTAGGCTGACTGCTGAGAGCTGACAGCTAGCCTGATTCCCTTGCCTTTCTGGCATTATTCTGCTTTCAAGCGGTTGGCAACACACAGACGTTAGCAGCATCTACTAATCAAAACAGATGCTGCTAACGTTTGTTACTTATCCTTAATACCCTTACCAGTTTGCCCTGGTCTATGGTCTATTTATGGCAGCTAGTGCAGGTGGCGTCAGTCAGTCCGGTATGAATTGCGGGCGGGGGCACAGGTGCGCCCGCCACACCGGTCTGATGACAGGCCAGACACGTAGTCCGCCCGGCATGGTTAGCTGGCAACGCCGGTGGTCCCGCTGCGGTCGTGGTGGCCGTCGGCGTAGTCGGTTTGGGTGTCGGCGTAGGTGTAGGCGTGGGTGTCGGAGTCGGCGCTGGCGTAGGTGTTGTGGGTTTAGGGGTGGACGTCGGGGTCGCGGTTGGAGTGGGTGTCGGGGTAGGAGTCGGTGTCGTAGGCTTCGGTGTCGCCGTGGGAGTGGGCGTGGGTGTTGGCGTTGGGGTCGGCTTTGGCTTGGCACAAGAAACCGCAACCAGAATGAGGCTGACCAGTACGATAATTGCGATTAGCCCGAGATGCCAGAGTCTCTTCATCTACTACCTCCTCGTGCATTTATTATAGCATGACTATTCAGGGCAAACAAACAGTTTTCGAGACTGTCTGCAGCTTATTATCCGTCCTATATGATACTCCATACTACTATAGAGTAGCCCAGTCTTTGTCATATTCTCTCACTACGACATTCATGGAGGCTTATTGGCCCTGGTCCGAATTTGTTCGCTTAGTCTTGGAGGATTCTGCAGTAGCATAGCCATTCTGTTACTCGGGTGGGGGTGTGCCTGGCGGGCGAAAGCCCGCCAGGCACAGGGAGGAGCATGTTATTTCAGGGCCTTGATGGTGGCATCCAGGACCTCAGCACTGAAGGCCGGGTTATGGACGCCCTTGCTACCATCACCCTCGATGAGGAAGAAGTTCCAACCGGCTTTGACCAGGGGGTCAGTATAGGCGAAGACTGCCGTTGTCTTGCCGTCAGTGGTGATGTCACCAAGCCTGACCTCGAGCTCGCTCATGCTGACGGTGTGTTTCGTCCAGGTCTGGCCGGTGGCTGGGGTATAGGTCACGTTGACCGGAGCTTTTAGCTTGATGAGGAAGCCCTGCTGTCCATGTGGCTCTTCCGGGAAGGCACTGGCAATCTGGTCTTTCTTGATAAGCAGGGCGTCGCTTAGTGTATCCACGCTGATGTTGTTGGACACATGCGGCGTGTAGTCCTTAACATAGAACTCGGCCGGGGCCTTCTTCAGCAGGTAGGCACCCATCGCCTCGCCCAACTCGTGCTCCTTGTCAGCGATGCCGCTCTGGAAGGCCTTACCATTAAACAGGGAGCTATGGCAAGTGCCACAGATGGTCGTGCTGGCCTCAAAGGAATGGTTCGTGCCAGACAGGTTGTAGCTGAACTCAGCCGGCGGTGGTGAGGCCTCCATGTGGCAGGTAACACAGGTGTCCACAAGGGAAGCGTGCGGTGAGCGGGCGCCCCTTTCGACAAAGAAAGCGTTCTGCCCCATCAGGACGTCACCCTGGGCGGCCGTGTGCGGTGCGGAGTAGCTCGTGATGGCAATGTCATCACCGTGTATAGCGTTGCGGGTGTTATGGCAGGTGATGCACAGGGCACCCTTGCCCACATCCTTAGCCTGGAAGCCGGCGGGCAGCAGTGCCGTAACTTCCATGACACGTACTCTAGCGGAGGTTGCCCTTGTTGCCTCGGTAGGCTCGCCGGTAGTAGTGCCCACGTCATGCGGGTCATGGCAGACGGCGCAGGTTATCGGCTGTACTTTATCGGCAGTAATACCATACAACGTGCCGAGTTCCGCCGCCGTGGCGTTGGCAGTGGTCCCATCGGCCTTCTTCGCACCCTGCAGTTGCTTGGTCAGGTCACCCTGCTTGAGCCAGGCGAGGAAGCCCTGCCCGGTGTGACAGCGAGCACAGCTAGCACTGGTAAGACCTCTGGCCGGGGTTGTGTCCGTCCCGGCATGCTTGCTTTCCTCCCACTGCTGGAAGCGGCCGTGACGTGGCGGCTCACCATGGCAGGAGCCGCAGACATCAGCCGCAAGACTGACACGAGCGGAGGCGGGGACGTTGTCACCCGGGTGTGCGGCCGCGCTGTTGTTAGGCCCATGGCAGGTTTCACACTGGATGTTGGCCAACCCGGCCGCTTTGGGGAATTTCTGCAGCATGGTGGCGTAGTTCTTCGGGTTCGGCTTGCCGAGCAACCCGCCATTCAGGAAGGCGGCGTAATCAGAAGCATCGTCAAAGCCACCGTTGGCCACTGTCTTGTCAAAGCCAACACTGTGGCAGGTGAAGCAGCCTTCACCATAGGTAGCACTGGTATTCAGGTTGTTAGTAAAGATTTCCGCGTGACCGGTCTCTTTCCAAGCCGTGAACTTGTCCGGGGCAATGGTGTTGTTATGACACACGGTGCAGGCAGCTGAGACGGGCCTGCCCTTATCGTTGAGGCCACTGATGGCACCCACCCAGGTGCCGGCATAGACGTCAAAAGTGGCCCCGCTCTTCTTTTCCGCTAGTGTATATTTGCCGGCGACATCCGGAATAAAGGACGGGTTCCTGTCTGCGGCATCAGAAAGAGTGGCTTTCGATGCACTTGGGGCGGTTACAGCCCAGTCATAGCTAGCCTGCGCCTTGCCAGTCAGCAGGACCGTCACTCCCTGTGGCACATTAGCGAGGCCGGTTGTAATCTCATAAGGCATGGTGGCCGTGACATTGACCGTCTTCTTGTAAGTGCCGCTGCTGGTGGTGACAGCAACCTCGAAGGTAGCTACCTCCGCCCCGGAAAGGGCATGTGGATTGATGGGCTGCACCATGAACTTGTCTTCCAGCTTCAGCCCTTTGATAAGCTCGGCCCGGTAGGTCTTGGCATCGGCCAGGGTTACCTTCAATGTGTCTGTAGTATCGCCGGACAAGGTCGCCTTCGGGCCGGCGGTCTGCGTCCACCTGATTGCCTGCTGCGTTGACTTGTCATTGATAGCTATCTTGGCGGCAATGGTGACGCTGCCACCCGGCTGTGCCGTCTGCGCCGCACCCAGGTCAATAACCACGGGCGCCGGGGGGGCTGTTGGTGGGGCTACCGTCGCCGCAGGTCCAGGAGGACCGGCGGGACCCTGGGCACCCGCTGGGCCGATTGAACCGGCTGGCCCCTGTGGGCCGGGCGGACCCGCTGACCCCTGCGGACCGGCGGCACCCTGTGGGCCGGGCGAGCCGGCTGACCCCTGCGGGCCAGCGGCACCCTTACAGGCGGCCAGGAGAAGCACTGGCACCAGAATGAGGAGCGAGACGAGCAGAATGAGGTACTTTCTTGGCATATTCCCTCCCTTTTCCAAATTATGCCGCGCACAATAACGCCGTCATACTGCGTTTATGGTATGATGGCTACACTATTCTTGGTATCTTTTCTACTGTCGCTTCGCCATTTTTATACCATATATTTACTAATCTGTCAAGGGGATACCGTCCAAAAATTAGCCCTATTTTCTACACTTATTGAATGACCCAGCTCACAGTTGGGTCGAGTTTCCTAGCCCGCCAATACAGGGCGGGCAGGCCAGGAAATCTGCCCAGTTCGGTTGCTATTTTCGGGGTAATCCAGGGGTTAGGATATTCCCAGCACAGTAACCTGCTAAAACCCAGCTTTTATGCTAAACTAGAGACGACAAACTCGGAGCGCAGTATTTCACGCATAACGGAGAACCGGAATGGTAGAGCGCGTAGCCACCATCAAACGAGAGACGGGGGAGACAAGGATTAGCTTGGAGCTTAACATTGACGGCAGCGGCAGGTATGAGATAGATACCGGCCTCGCCATGTTTGACCACCTGCTAGCCCAGCTAGCCAGGCATGGTCGCTTTGACCTGAAGCTCGCCGCGAAAGGGGATGACCCGCACCATCTCATTGAAGACGTGGCCATCTGCCTGGGCCGGGCTTTTGCCCAAGCCTTGGGCGAGCGGCGCGGCATCATTCGTATGGCGGACGCCACCGTACCAATGGATGATGCCCTGGCAACGGTGGCCTTAGACATGGGTGGCCGCGGCTACACCGTCCTCGAGCTTACTTTCGCCCAGAATGACATGGCCGGGTTCCCCACCGATCTCCTGCGGCATTTCTTCGAGTCCTTCGCCGCCGAAGCCAAATTGAACTTACATGCCCGCATTGCCTACGGCGTAAATGACCACCACAAGGCGGAGGCCATGTTCAAGGCACTGAGCCGGGCGCTGGACAAGGCCACCCGCATTGACCCGCGTATTGCCGCTGCTATTCCCAGCACGAAGGAAACATTAGGCGGCTAAGCTACTCCTGGCAGAGAATCTAAAAAGAGAGGTATCTTGAGGTGGACCAGGTCAACAGCATTCTTATTCTGGTGCTTATCATTATCGCGGCCATCGCGGCGATCATCTTCATCCCCCGCTGGCGCCTGCAGCGGGCGATGAAGCAGGTTATCCGCATCTTTCGCCACTTCAATGCGACTGATGCCAAGAACGCCAAGACCCTTGACGAGATGGGGCTGGCGCCACGGAGTTTCTTACAGTCCGCCTTTCGCGGCCGTGATTACAAGCAGTATGCGTTGACCTTCCTGAGAAGCGCCAATATTCTCCTGCTGACGGATGAAGGCAAGGTCTATCTCTCCGAGGAGCGCGTCAGCAGCACCGGCCTGGACAAACGGCTGGGCTTACGCTAGCTTTCTGCCTGTCAGCCTCTCGTATGCCTGTATGTAGCGCCGGCTGGTAGCCGACACCACCTCCAGCGGCAGGTCAGGTGGTGGTGAGTTCTTGTCCCAGCCCGTCTGCGTGAGCCAGTCCCGCACCGGCTGCTTGTCGTAGCTATCCTGAGACCGTCCTACCTCATAGGTAGCGGTATCCCAGAAGCGGGATGAGTCCGGGGTCAGCAGCTCATCAATCAAGATTAGCCGCTCACCATCCAGGCCAAACTCCATCTTGGTATCGGCAATGATGAAGCCCCTGGCGCGGGCGTAGTCCTGGGCCAACTGATAGACCGCCAGGCTTTTCTCCCTCATCTCTTCCGCTAAAGCTTTGCCGACCAGTCCCGTGACCTCGGCCATGGTAATCGGCTCATCGTGGCCGGCCTCGGCTTTGGTGGTCGGCGTGAACAGCGGCGCGGGCAGCTTCTCACTCTCGCGCAAGCCCTCCGGCAGTGGCAGCCCGCAGATGGTGCCCCTCTGCTGGTATTCCGCCCAACCGGAGCCGGCCAGGTAGCCGCGCACCACGCACTCCACGGGCAGCCGCTTCGCCTTCTTGACAATCATGGCCCGCCCGCTCAAATAGGCGGGGTAAGGAAAACGCTTCGGTGCGGGAAGGTAGGCGTCCAGAGAACGGACATGCTGCACGCTTTCGATAAGATGGTTGGGGACTAAATGTTTTGTCTTCGCAAACCAGAAGGCAGACATCTGGTTGAGCACCCGCCCCTTCTGCGGAATGCCGCAGGGCAAAACGTAGTCAAAGGCGGAGATGCGGTCCGTGGCGACTATGAGCAGGTGGTCGCCCAGGTCATAGGTATCCCTGACCTTACCGCGGATGAATAATGGCAGGGACAAATCTGTGGTTAAAAGAACGGGATCGCTCATAAAGCTCTTGGGGCTAGCTCCGCGGCCCCTATTTTCATGTTCTGCCACTGCTTTTCAGTGAGTCCCAGCCGCGTAAATATCTCGTCAACATAGCGCAGGTAGTACTGCTCATCGAAGAGGCCCTTAAGCTCATCACCGGCCAGCTTCGCCGTAACCTCCGGGTCGGCCTGGAGTAGCTTCAAGAAGTCCTTGTTTCCCTTCCAGGCCTTCATGGCGTTGCGCTGCACCAGCTCATAGGCCTTTTCCCGGCCCAGGCCCTTGTCAATGAGGGCCAGCATCACCCGCTGCGAGAAAATCAGCCCCCTGGTAAGACGCAGGTTGCGCTTCATCCGTGCCGGGAAGACCTGCAAGCCGCCCATTACGGATGTAAATAGACTTAGCATGTAGTCCAGAAGCGTGCAGGCGCCGGCGATAGTGACGCGCTCGTTGGACGAGTGGCTGATATCGCGCTCGTGCCAGAGGGCGACATTTTCCATAGCCGTAAGAGCAAAGCCCCTTATCAACCTTGCCAAGCCGCAGATTCGCTCGCAGAGCTCCGGATTGCGCTTGTGCGGCATCGCCGAAGATCCCGTCTGGTTGGCGCCAAAGGGTTCTTCCACCTCACGGACCTCGGTCTTTTGCAAAGCCCGGATTTCCGTGGCAAACTTCTCCAGCGAGCTGGCGATGACCGCCAGCGTGGTCAGGTAGTAGGCGTGGCGGTCACGTTGCAGGACTTGGGTAGATATTGGGGCCGGCGCCAGTCCGAGCCTGGCACAGACAATTTCCTCAACCTGCGGTGATAGGGTAGCATAGGTGCCGACAGCGCCGGAAATCTTGCCCACGGCGATGCACTTCTTGGCTTCGGCGAGTCGCTGCCGGCTGCGGCGCATCTCCTCTACCCATACCGCTATCTTCAGGCCGAAGGTGGTCGGCTCAGCGTGCACGCCATGCGTCCGCCCCATCATAATAGTGTATTTGTGCTTGATAGCCATATGGGCCAACACTATTATCAGGTCATGAATGCCCTGGTTGAGTAGCTCGGTCGCCTCTACAAGCTGCAGGGCGAGGGCAGTATCCATAACATCGGATGAGGTGAGGCCGAGATGGATAAAACGTGACTCAGCACCGATGCTCTCCGCGACAGCACCAAGAAAAGCGGTCATGTCATGGCGAGTCTCCTTGAGGATTTCCTCCATGCGCTTGATATTGCACTTGGCCATCTTTATCTTGGGGACGGCCTTGCGCGGGATAACGCCCACCTCCGCCCAGGCATCGCAGACCGCAATTTCTACCCTCAGCCACTTGTTGAACTTGTTCTCATCGGACCAGATGCGTTTCATCTGGGGGCGCGAGTAGCGCTCAATCATTTGCCCTCTCCCTGCAGGTCACGGCGGTATTTTTCGTAGGTATCTTGTATTTTAGCATACTTCAGTCCCAGAATCTCAGCCGCCAGATAGGCCGCGTTCCGGGCGCCGGCACCGCCCACCGCCACACAGGCCACCGGGATGCCTGCCGGCATCTGCACAATAGCGTAAAGGGCATCAATGCCCTTCAGCTCGCTGGTGGGCAAAGGTACGCCAATCACCGGCAAAGTCGTCCAGCTAGCGATGACCCCGGGCAGGTGCGCCGCACCGCCGGCCGCAGCAATAATGACCTCGAAACCCTTGCCGCGGGCGCCCTGGGCAAACTGCCTTATCCTCTCCGGGTTACGGTGCGCCGAGATTACGGCGACCTCATAGTCTATGCCCAAGCTCTTGAGGACATCAAGAGTCGGCTGGACCAGCTCAGTGTCTGACTTGGAACCCATGAGCACAGCGACAAGTGGCATATCCCTGACCTCAAATTTTCATAGTTATTACGGCTTTAACATAGATGGGGATAATGTCTACAAGCCCTTATATCATCTTGTCATTGCGAACGCATCCACCGAAGGGCGGAGCCGAAGCAATCTCCGAATTGTAAGCCAGCGGGAGCGAATCGCGGATTGCTTCGCTGGCTTTCAGCCGCTCGCAATGACAGTCGAGCGCCGTTACGCAACACTCTTATGCCCTATTCAATACCAGACCAACATCCCGCCGGTAATGACAGCCCTCAAAGTGCAGGCGCGGTATGTTATTATAAACCTTTTCCCTCGCTTCGGCAATGGTTTGGCCGGTGGCGACTACTGTCAGCACCCGCCCGCCGTTGGTGACCACCTGCCCGGCTGCGTCCAGCTTCGTCCCGGCATGAAATACCAGGATATCCTCGTCCAGACTGTCCAGGCCATTTACGGGCAAGCCTGTCTTGTAGCTGCCGGGGTAGCCGCCGGAGGCCAGGACGACGCCCACGCAGGCACCATCACGCCATTCCACCTTAAGCTGTCCCAGCCTATTATCAACTACCGCCAGCATTATGTCCGCTAAATCCGTCTTCAGCAAGGGCAGCACTACTTGCGTCTCCGGGTCGCCGAAGCGGGCATTGAACTCAAGAACCTTCGGCCCATCTGCGGTGAGCATCAGCCCGCCATAGAGCACACCCTTGTAAGGCCGGCCCTCTTTGGCCATGGCTCGGACGGTCGGCACCATGATGGTCCCAGTTACTTTCTCCGCCAGCGCCGCAGTGTAAAAAGGGGGCGGGCTGTAGCTGCCCATGCCGCCGGTGTTTGGCCCCCGGTCGCCGTCAAAGACACGCTTGTAGTCACAGGCCGGCAGCATGGGCACCACCGTCTCCCCATCCGTAAAGGCGAAGGCACTCATCTCGCGGCCCGCCAAACACTCCTCGATAATTATGCGGTCGCCCGCCCGGCCCAGCGTTTTCTTCGCCATGAAGTCATCTAGAGCGACAAGCGCTTCAGAAATTGATGTAGCAACCACCACACCCTTCCCCGCCGCCAGCCCGTCCGCCTTGACGACAACGGGTGGTGCTTGCTTTTCGAGATAGGCTTTGGCCTCACTATATGAATCGAAGCTGGCACTGCGGGCACAGGGGATGCCATGCTTCTGCATCAGGTCCTTGGCGAAGACCTTGCTGGACTCGATTGCCGCCGCCTTCTGGCTCGGCCCGAAGATGGGGAGACCAGCATCCCGGAAGCGGTCAACAATGCCCTCCGCCAGCGGTGCCTCCGGCCCGACTACCGTCAGGTCAATCTGCTTTTCCCGCGCCGTCTTCAAGAGGGCTGCAATGTCCGTGGCGGCAACATTGAGGTTTTGGGCAATCGGCGCCGTGCCCGCGTTCCCGGGCGCGGCATAAATCTCCTTGACTTTAGGACTCTGCGCCAGTTTCCAGACCAGGGCATGCTCCCTGGCCCCGCCGCCGATAACGAGGATTTTCAAGGTCTGACTCCTGATGTCATAATTAATATGCATGCATGAAGCAACAAAGTTTTACTGTCTTTGCGAGGAGTCCGAGTCCTTCAGAGAAGGATGAGGACGACGTGGCAATCTCAACCGAACGTCCGAGCATGGCAGTCCGATGAAAGAGTCGGACAATTCGGATTGTAGAGATTGCCACGCCTTCTGCCTGCGGCTGAATGGTCTCGCAATGACAGATGAGGATATGCGCACGGAGCCACCTATCGACAATGGATAATTACATTACTATCTCTCTACCAGACCCCAGATGCCCCTTTTCGCTTGTCTGGCTTCGGCTTCATAGCCTTCAAAAAGGGACTGGTATTTGGTATCCGGCGGGTAGGCCTTAGCTTCTGCCAGCCCGGCTTTGACCAGTTCCGCGTTGACAAAAGTCCCGTCCACATAAACATAGCGGAGAAGCCGGCCGTAGCGGTCAACCTCAGAAGTGTCCTTCTCCAACTCCACGGTTTTGCCCAGCACCAGTGTCTTGTTCACCCTGGTGGCCTCCGCCGCCAGGGCACGCCAGGCGGGACGGGAATCAGTCATTTCCGGGGTATCAATGCCGATGTAGCGCACACGCTGGACTTCACTACCCATCTGGACTTCAATCGTATCACCGTCAACCACCTTAATGACCTTGACTTCTGTGGGTGCGGAAATACAGGCTGTCGCCGAAAACAGCAGTGCGGCAAGCAGAAAGATGGTGAGAAAGGACCTGCTACTTCTAAGGATCTCAATTCACTCCCAGTCAGTAACTGACCGTCTCATAATATTGTGACGTCTCCCTGCTTTGTTGGCTTGCCTGTTTAACCATACCGACGGAAGCCGGTATCCAGATGATAGGATATCCGGCCTGGATTCTGGCCTTCGCCAGAATGACGTTTAGATATGCTGTTCCTGCTTAACTTACGAGACAACTGTATTGCCACCCTTCACAGGGTCTACTCCTTCTTCTACACGGATACGCTTAATGAAATTGGCATAACCTTGCACCATGTAGCTATGTTCCCAGCAAACAGTTCTCCGTCCACAACGTGGGCATTTACCTGTTTTGCCTAGGGCAAACTTGCTACCACGCCAGTAGATGTATTCCGCCATTCTTTGACCTCCTGTGTATCGGGAACGGGTTTTCTACTCCCGCTCACCCCTTGCCTATAGCTTACAGCAGCAGGTAATCGGTCGGCTTTAGCTTTCCGGCCACAGGGTCAACCGCCAGGCCCAGAATCTCCAGAGTGGTAACCCCTACGACAGGCGTATCGCCATCCTCACCGATGATAACCGGGACTCTATACCCCTTCCCTTCCAGCTCCACCCAGACCGTGCCACCCTTACGAGTTATGAAACTGCCGTCAGCCAGACGCAGCTTGAACTCAGTATCACTCTTAGCTCCTACTTGACGGAAAGCCGAGGCGGGGACGAGGGTAAATGTCGCCCCCGTATCCACCAGAAGCTCAAGGTCTGCGTGTTGGGAAAGGTTGTCAACATTGGCTATACGCAGCTTTGCCCTAACAAAACCCACTTCTTTACTCCCACTCAATGGTGGACGGGGGTTTGGAGGTGATGTCATAGACTACGCGGTTGACGCCGGGGACTTCATTGACAATGCGGTTGGAGATACGGGCCAGGAGGTCGTAGGGCAGACGCGCCCAGTCGGCGGTCATGGCATCCTCGCTGGTGACGGCCCGGATGGCCACCAGGTAGCCGTAGGTGCGGTAGTCGCCCATGACGCCGACCGACTTGACATCGGTCAATATGGCGAAGCTCTGCCAGAGCTGGCGGTAGAGCTTGGCCTTCTTAATTTCGTTCATCACGATGAAGTCCGCCGAGCGCAGGATTTCCAGCTTCTCCTTGTTGACCTCGCCGATAATGCGGATAGCGAGGCCGGGGCCGGGGAAGGGCTGCCGCCAGACCATCTCTTCGGGCAGACCTAGTGCCAGTCCCACCTGCCGCACCTCGTCCTTGAAGAGAAAACGCAGTGGCTCCAGCAGCTTGAGCGTCATCCGGGCGGGCAGGCCACCGACATTGTGGTGCGTCTTGATTTTGGCTGAGGCCTTGCTCACGGATGAGATGCTCTCAATCACATCGGGGTAGAGGGTGCCCTGGGCCAGGAAGTCAACCTGGCCTATCTTATTGGCCTCCTCCTCAAAGACACGGATAAACTCTTCGCCGATAGCCTTGCGTTTCTGCTCCGGGTCAATGACGCCCTTCAAGCGGCTGAGAAACCTCTCGCTGGCGTCAACATAGACGATGTTCATGCCCATGTTGAGACGGAAGACATTAAAAGTCCGCTCCACCTCCTCCCGCCGCAGCAGCCCGTTGTTGACGAAGATGCAGGTAAGCTGGTCACCAATGGCACGGTGAATCAGGATAGCTACCACGGAGGAGTCAACACCGCCGGATAGGGCGCTGATAACCTTGCCGCCGCAGACCTGTCCCCTGATTTTGGCCAGGCTATCATTGACAAAGCTGCCCATTGTCCAGTTACCCTTGCAGCCGCATACCTTATACACGAAGTTACGCAGGATGGTCTTCCCCTCCGGTGTATGGGCGACTTCCGGATGGAACTGGAAGCCAAAGATACCATTTTTGCTGCCCATGACGGCGACAGGTGTGTTCTCCGTGTAGGCCAATGCGGTGAACCCCGGCGGCAGTTCGTCAATGCTGTCACCATGGCTCATCCACACTGGCGATGACTGCGACAAATCAGCGAAGAGGGGCGAATCCGCAGCCCCCAGGTGCAGCACGGCATGGCCATACTCCTGCTTGTTGCCCCTGGTCACTCGCCCGCCAAGCTGGTGAGTGATAACCTGCATCCCGTAGCAGATGCCCAGCACGGGAAGGTGCTTTTCATAGATATAGGCCGGCGCCAGCGGTGCGCCCGGCTCATAGACACTGGCGGGCCCGCCGGACAGGATAAAGCCCTTGGGGTTTAGCGGCGCGATTTTTTCCCAGGGCGTATCGTGCGCTACCAGCTCGCAATAGACATGGCACTCGCGCACCCGTCGGGCGATGAGCATGCTATACTGCGAGCCGAAGTCAATGACAATGATGGCCTCACGCTCAGTCTCCGGGACGGCTTCTTTGGCGCTGACCGACTGCTGGCCGGCTATCTCCTTGGCGATTTCCAGGTAAGTGCCCACCTCGATATCGCCGCTCGTGGTTACGCGGTGGCTTTCGCTGACAGGCTGTTTCAGTTTCTCTTCAGACATTTTTAATTACAGATTAACACTGTGCTATACTAACGTCAAGGAGTTGATACATCTGTCATTGCGAGTGCATTCGCCGCAGGCGAAGCCGAAGCAATCCCACACAATATGAGCATGAGATTGCTTCGCTGGCTTTCAGCCGCTCGCAATGACAACCGAAGCGTCTTTCCCGCAGGACTTTGCAATTGCACACTTCCCACTTCGAGCCAGGAGAATAGCATGAACGAGTCTCCGCTGGGCCTGCTCAAGCAGGTAGAGAAGGGCATTATCATCCTGAAACAGGGTGGCGTCATCGCCTTCCCCACGGATACCCTCTACGGGCTGGGTGCCATAATCACGGACGCCAGGGCGGTCGAGCGTGTCTTTGAGCTAAAGGGACGCCCGCGCCAGATGGCGTTACCTATACTCCTGTCTGACGTTGCCCAGATAAGTGACGTAGCCAGAAGTGTGTCCGCAACCGCCTGGCTCCTCGCCATCAGCTTTATGCCCGGCGCCTTGACGCTGGTCTTGGCAAAAGCGGAATCTGTGCCGGACATTGTGACCGGCGGGAGCGATACTATTGCGGTGCGCGTGCCGGCGCACCCCATACCGATTACCATTATTCGCAGCACCATGACGCCGATAACCGGCACAAGCGCCAATATCAGCGGCCAGCCCAGCCCCGTGACCGCCGCCGAGGTCTGTGCGCAGCTTGGGGATAGACTGGACCTGATTATTGACGCCGGCCCCTGCCCGCTCGGCAAGGAGTCCACTGTCGTTGACGTCACCGGCGAAGTCCCGGTGGTCCTGCGCGAGGGCGCGGTTACGCGGGAGGCTTTGAACCGTATTTGCCCTGTTCTTTAGGTGCTGGCAGACCCCAGAGTCCCGCAGGGCAGGTTTCCTAACCTACCCATCACATCAGGTTGAGAGGAAACCCGAGCTATGGATGGAATCGCTGATTTTGGGGCGGAATCACAGTTGACATTCGCCTCCATATCAAACATAATAACGCTACGGGTGCGAATATAGCCTGTGCCCGAGAAAGTTAAAGAAGAAAAGGAGGCAACGTGGGTTTTGTCCAGAGTGAATTCTGCGATGACTGGATGAAAACAGAGGGAATACCGATTTACCAGACAATGCACGGTGTAGAAGATGTCACCGAAGTGCCGCGGCGGCCGTGGCCGCGCATGGGAGGCCTGGGCACCTATATCGAGCTGGAGGCCTCAAAGCAGGCACGCGAGGCTATCTATGTCGCCGAAATACCCGGGGGCAAGGCACTGGAGCCGGAGAAACATATCTACGAAGAGCTTATCTACGTGCTGAAGGGCCGGGGCCTATGCGAGGTGTGGTATGAAGGCCAGAGCAAGGCCACCTTCGAGTGGGGTGAAGGCAGTTTTTTTGCCATGCCCTTGAACGCCTGGCACAGGCTGGTGAACGGCAGCCGGGATCCGGTGCTGCTGCTGGCGGTGACGAATGCCCCTCTCCTGCTGAATGCCTTCCGCAACGCAGATTTTATCTTCAACTGTGACTACAAGTTCCCCGACTTCAGGGGAAAGCCCGAGTTCTTCCTGCCCGGCGAAAGAAGGTTTAAGGACCCGGGGTCAGGTGGCTTGAACTTTTGGGAGACGAACTTTATACCGGATGTGCGCACGGCGCACCTGGATGACCAGCCCGCGAAGACTGAGAAAGGGCAGGTCACCTCCTTCAAGATGGCTTCCTGGGAGGGCACGCACGCTGCCGACTGGCCGACGGGGACCTATATGAAAGCCCATTACCATGGGCCGGGCGCTCTAATCCTGATACTCCAATCCGAGGGCTTCGTCCTGCTATGGCACAGACTGTATGGCATACATCCCTTCCAGGACGGGCACGGCGACAAGGTGGTAAGGTTCAACTGGAAGCCCATGAGCATCTACTCCCCGCAGCACGACTGGTTCCACGAGCACTTCAACACCGGAAAGGAGCGGGTCCGGTCACTGCGGTGGACAGGTGGTGGCGTCGGGGCAGAGATTCCTACTATCAAGCAGGGACCGCTTGGCTACATCAGTGTCCGGCAAGGCGGCAAGGAAATCGAATACGAGGACGAGGATCCGGAGATACGGCGGATGTTCAAGGAGGCGCTGGCGAAGAACGGCGTCCCGTTCGACATGAAGCCGGTGACCTACCGGACTGACCCGTTCCGGGAGTCCTTTTAATACAAATGTCATAAGTAAAGTGTCATTGCGAGGGGCGCAGCGATGAAGCAATCTCATGCCATATCGTGTGAGATTGCTTCGTCTTCCGCCTGCGGCGGAATAGTCTCGCCATGACAGTTGTGTAACGTTACCTCATGCGTTTTCATCAGCACTAAGCCAAAGGGAAGGAAACGCCTTGCGGCCAAAGGCAGCGAGGAATCAAGGCTCGCTAGGTGGCTTGGCCCCTGGGGAAGAGCAAAGGGACTAGGTTGTCTCTCCGGATATTTAGGAGTTTGACGTGCACGACTTTGAAGTTGATCTTAAGGAACAGCTAGAACAAGGTAACCCCGACCTGAAAGAGCTCATCAGCGTGGGCATCGATATTGGTAGCTCCACAACCCACCTGATGTTTTCCCGCCTATGGCTGCACCGGCGCGGTCGCAACCTCTCCAGCCGTTTTGAGGTGGTCGGGCGGGAGGTCATCTTCCGCTCTCCCGTCTTGCTTACCCCTTATCGGGACTGGGACACCATTGACACCGAGGCACTGGCCCAGTTTATCGCCCGCTCTTATGCTCTGGCCGGCGTGGAATCCCATCATGTTGACACCGGCGCTGTTATCTGCACTGGCGAAGCGGTGAAGAAGAAGAACGCAGAGGCTATCGTCCGCCTGTTTGCTGACCAGGGAGGCAAGTTTGTTTGCGCTACCGCCGGGCCTAACCTGGAGGCTATCCTGGCTGCTCATGGCTCAGGGGCTGTTGCCCGTTCCCATGACAGCACCATAATGAACGTGGACTTAGGCGGCGGCACCTGCAAAATGGCTATCGCAAAGAATGGGGCCATCCTGGAAACGGCCTGCATCAACGTGGGTGCTCGCCTGGTAGCCTGGGACGCACAGGGACAGGTCAACCGTATCGAGGAGGCGGGGGCTAAGATAGCCCGCTGGGCCGGGGTTCCGTTGGAGCTGGGAAAATCGCTTAGCCAGAAAGATAAGATAGCCATGGCCGAGGTCATGGTGCGGGTCCTGTTGGAGTTTCTTGACGGTGGCAGTCTCTCTCCTCAGGCAGAGGAGCTCCTCATTACGCCGCTACATAAGTATATCAGGGACAGCGCCCAGCTTTACTTCTCCGGAGGCGTATCGGAATATATCTATGGTCGAGAGAGCCAGGACTACGGTGACCTGGGACCTCTGCTGGCTGAGGCAATCCGGAGGCGAGTCCCCTCCCTGGGCCTCACGGTAGGCGAGTCGGCTGAGGGGCTGCGGGCCACGGTCGTTGGGGCCTCACAGTACACTGTCCAGGTCAGCAGCAGCACTATTTTTCTATCCCGGAAAGACCTCCTGCCTATCCGCGATCTGCTGGTGGTGACACCCTCGTTGGAAGGGCTGGAACCTAGTGCCGAAGGCGTGGCCAGGGCTATCCAGAATGCTTTCACGCGCTTCGACCTGCTGGAGCACCCGAGGCCGGTAGC